>CAZHMM010000092.1:0-15081 GCA_964533585.1 uncultured Elioraea sp. | reverse complement strand
CGCCAGCGCCGCTCGCCGGCGATGATCTGATACCGGCCCTTGTGCTCCGGGTGCGGGCGAACCAGCAGGGGCTGAAGGATGCCGCGCTCGCGGATCGAGGCGATCAGGTCGTCCAGGCTCTCCGCCTTGATGCCCATGCGCGGCTGGAACGGGCTCGGCTCCAGCGCGGCGATCGCCACGCTCTGCACCTCGCCCCCCGGCGCCGCGGGCGCGTCCGCCGGCGCCGGGTGGGCGGAGGCCGCATCGCCGAGCAGCGCGGCCAGGCCGCGGCCGAGACGCTTGTTGGCTTCACGCTTGGGGCTCATGCCTGGGTCTCCTTGGCCTCGCGCTCGCGCTTCAGCAGCTCCGCGGCGAGGCGGATATAGGCCTGGCTGCCGGCGGAGCGGACGTCATAGAGCAGCACCGGCTTGCCGTGCGACGGCGCCTCGGAGACGCGGATGTTCCGGGGGATCACCGTCTCGTACACCTTGTCGCCGAAGAAGCCGCGGACGTCGGCGGCGACCAGGTCGGAGAGGTTGTTGCGTCGATCAAACATCGTCAGCACGATGCCCTGGAGCGCGAGGCGCGGGTTCAGGCCGCGCTTGACGACGTCGATGGTGCGCATGAGCTGCGAGATGCCCTCGAGCGCGAAGAACTCGCACTGGAGGGGGACGAGCACGGAATCGGCCGCGACCAGGGCGTTGAGGGTGAGCAGGCCGAGCGAGGGGGGGCAGTCGATCAGCACGAGCCCGGGCGGGGCGGCGGCGAGGGCGTCGCGCAGGCGGAACTCGCGGCGGGTGAGCGAGACGAGCTCGATCTCGGCGCCGGCGAGGTCCTGGTCGGAGGGAAGGAGGGAGAGGTTGGGGATGGCGGTGGGGCGGATCAGTTCGGGCAGCGGCCGGCCCTCGATCAGCATGGCGTAGGCGCCGGCGCCGCGCTCGCCCCGGCCGAGGCCGAGCCCGGTGGAGGCGTTGCCCTGCGGGTCGAGGTCGATCAGCAGGACGGGCTGGCCGGTGGCGGCGACGGCGGTGGCGAGGTTGACCGCGGTGGTGGTCTTGCCGACCCCGCCCTTCTGGTTGGCGAGCGCGATGATGCGGGGCCGGGCGGCGGCGGGCGAGGCGTCAGGGGTTGCGTCGGGCACGCGCGACCTCGGTGAGACGGAGGATGGTGGCGGTGGGGTCGGTGCGGCTGGGGAACCGCTCGACGCGCATTGTCCAGAGCGGGGCGGCGGCGGTCAATTCGGCTTCGGCGGTGGCGCCCTTGGGCAGCAGCGCGGCGCCGCCAGGGGCGAGGTGGCGGGCGACGAGGGGCAGGAGGTCGGGCAGGGGGGCAAGGGCGCGGGCGGTGACCAGGTCGACGTTCAGCGGCGGCAGGGTGGCGGCGTCGGCGGCGTGGATGGTCGCCGGGGCGGCGGTGGCGCGGGCGGCCTCGCGCAGGAAGGCGGCCTTGCGGCGGTCGCGCTCGACGAGGTGGGTGGGCAGGTCAGTGAGAATCGCCAGCACCAGCCCTGGGAGGCCGGCGCCGGAGCCGAGATCGGCGATGGACCGGGCGGCGGGCGGGATCAGCGGGACGAGCTGCATGGCGTCGGCGATGTGCCGCTCCCAAAGCCGCGGCAGGTCGCCGGGCGCGACCAGGTTGATGCGGGGCGACCAGCGGGCGACCAGCTCGGCGTAGATCGTCAGGCGGTCGCGCTGGTCGGTGGTAAGGGCAGGGGGCTCCTGTTTCACGTGAAACGTCGGCCGTCACCTGAACCGGCGACGCGGATGTTCCACGTGAAACACACTCAGCCGTCCCCGCCCGCTGCCGTGGCCACGGCCGGCTTCGGTGCCTTGTCCACCACGTCGCGCTCCGTCAGCATCAGCGCCGGCACCCGCCCGCCACGCAGCAGGTGCGCCTCCAGCACCGTGTCCACATCCTCGCGGGTCCGCACCCGGTACCAGACCCCCTCGGGATAGATCACCATGGTCGGGCCGAACTCGCAGCGGTCGAGGCAGCCGGCCATGTTCACCCGCACGCCCTTGAGCCCGAGCTCCTTCGCCCGCGCCTTCATGTAGTCGCGCAACGCCTCCGACCCCGCGGCCGCGCAGCTCCCGCGGCGATGCCCGTCGGGGCGCCGGTTGCCGCACACGAACACATGCGCCTCGTAGTACGGCGGGGGATCACCCGCCTGCCGCCGCCCGCCACTCATCGCTTTCTCCTGCCGACCCGCGCCCTATGTAGAGGCCAGACGCCCCCGCCGAAACCCCGCCCCCGGGAGGGCCCCATGCCCGACACGCCCACGGCCACGCTCCCCCCGCGCAACCTGCTCGCCGGCGAGACCAGCCCCTACCTGCTCCAGCACGCCGACAACCCGGTGCACTGGCGCCCCTGGTCCGACGCGGCGCTCGCCGAGGCGCGCGCCGCCGGCAAGCCGATCCTGCTGTCCGTCGGCTACGCCGCCTGCCACTGGTGCCACGTCATGGCCCACGAGTCCTTCGAGAACCCCGACATCGCCGCGCTGATGAACCGCCACTTCGTCAACATCAAGGTCGACCGCGAGGAGCGCCCGGACATCGACGCCATCTACATGCAGGCGTTGCACCTGATGGGCGAGCACGGCGGCTGGCCGCTCACCATGTTCCTCACCCCCGACGCCAAGCCCTTCTGGGGCGGCACCTACTTCCCGCCCGAGCCCCGCTTCGGCCGCCCCTCCTTCCCCCAGGTGCTCGACGCGATCGCCCGGGTCGCCCGCGACGAGCCCGAGAAGGTCGCGAAGAACGTCGAGGCGCTGACCCAGGCGCTCGCCGCCATGGCCCGCGCCCGCCCCGGCGCTGGCATCGGCCCCGCCCAGATGGAGCAGGCCGCCGCCACGCTGCTGCGCACCATCGACCGGCGTGACGGCGGCCTCCAGGGTGCCCCCAAGTTCCCCCAGTCGTCGCTCTTCCGCTTCCTCTGGAACGAGCACCGCCGCACCGGCAACCCGGCCTGCCGCCTCGCCGTGGCGCTGACCCTCGAGCGGATGTCCCAGGGCGGCATCTACGACCATCTCGGCGGCGGCTACGCCCGCTACTCGACCGACGCGCAGTGGCTCGTGCCGCATTTCGAGAAGATGCTCTACGACAACGCCCAGATCCTGGAACTCCTCGCCCTCCTCGCCGCCGAGCCTGACCCGGACCCGTCGCTTGCCGCGCTCTGGCGCGCCCGCGCCGCGGAGACCGTCGCCTGGCTCGCCCGCGAGATGATCGCCACCCCGGCCGGGGACGGCACCGCCGGCTTCGCCTCCACCCTCGACGCCGACAGCGAAGGCGAGGAGGGCAAGTTCTATGTCTGGACCGACGCCGAGGTGCGGACCGTGCTGAAGGTCGCCGGGTTCGACGCCGGCGCGATCGACCGGTTCTGCCGCGCCTACGACGTCACGCCCCAGGGCAACTGGGAGCACAAGGTCATCCTCAACCGCTCCGCCAGCCCCACCGCCGACCCGGCCGAGGAGGCGGGTTTCGCCCGCGCCCGTGACGCCCTGTTCGCCCACCGCGCCGGCCGCATCCCCCCCGGCCGCGACGACAAGGTGCTGGCCGACTGGAACGGGCTGATGATCGCCGCACTCGCCCGGGCCGGCCATGTCTTCGCCCGCCCCGATTGGATCGCGCTCGCCGCGCGTGCCTTCGCCTTCGTCGCCCGCCACATGGATGCGGGCGAAGCGGGTGGGGGGCGCCGCCTCTGGCACTCCTGGCGCAACGGCGCCGGGCGCGTGCCCGGGCTGCTGACCGACTACGCGTCGATGATCCGCGCCGGGGTGATCCTCGCCGGTGCCGCCGGCGACCCCGCCCCCCTGCGCGCGGCGGAGGCCTGGGCGCGCGCGGCCTTCGCCCTGTTCGCCGACGCGGACGCCGCCTTCTTCACCTCACCGGCGGATGCGGCCGACGTGATCGTCCGCGCCAAGGACGCCGCCGACAACGCCGTGCCCTCCGGCAACGGGATGATGGCGGATGCGCTCGCCCGGCTGTGGCTCGTCACCGGCGACGACCGCTACCGCGCCGCCGCGGCGGCGCTGGTCGGGGCCTATGCCGGGGGGGCGGCCGAGCAGCCCTGGGCGCATCCCTGGCTGCTGGTGGCGGCCGACATGCTCGAGCGCGGGGCCTCGGTGGTGGTCGCCGGCGCGCCGGACGACTCGGGGACGGCGGCGCTGCTGGCGGCGGCCCATGCCCTGCCGGAGCTCGGCGTGACGGTGCAGCGCGCGGGCGACGATCTGCCGCCGGGCCACCCCGCCGCCGGCAAGGGGCCGGTGGAGGGGCGCGCCGCGGCCTATGTCTGCCGCGCCGGAGTGTGTGGGCTGCCGGTGACCGAGCCGGGTGCCCTGCGCGCAGCGCTTCTCTTGCTGCCGGTGGCTGCTGGCTGAGGTTCTGCTATGGAGCACTGTCATCTGATTGCGTGTGCAGGATTATCGTCTAATCGTCTCAAAGATCGACCCCTGCGCGGCGGGTGAAGGTTCACGGGATGGGGGGTGTGGGGGGAAGGGCCTTGCGGCCCTTTCCCCCACTGGTTCTTGGGCGCCGCAGGCGCCTATTGCGCGAGGAGACGCGCGACAAGGGTGTCGATCTCGGCGGCGATGCCGGCGTCGGCGAGGGCTCTGCGGATGGCGGCGCGGTGGGCGCGGAAGCCGGCGTTCTCGCGCAGCGGGACGGCGGCGGCGAGGGTTTCGGCGCGGGCGCCGGCGCGGGCGAGCTCGCGGTGCAGCGGGTTGCGCGGGTCGTGTTCGGGGATGGGGAGTTCCCAGATCAGCTTGTCGAAGTGGCGGGCGCCCCATTGGCCGCGTGCCTGCATCTCGGCGACGCGCGCGCGGACGGCCTCGCTGTTGAGGATCGCCAGGAGGTAATGGGCTTCGTTGCGTGTACGGACGGATGCCCAGTAGGCCATGTGATCGATCACCGGCAGCGGTTCATCGATCACGCAGGCGGCGAGCAGCGTGCCGGCTTTGGCGTAGGCGACTCGCAATGCCGCAGCCGGGGACTGCGCTTGAAGCCCATGATGGAAGTCAATGCGCTCTGCCAAGGTCCTTTGCAGGTTCCCATCCGCCTTGCGAGCGGCCTTCGCATTCCATTTCGTCTCCGCATCGCGCAGCCACGCGGCGAGATGCGGGAAGCCGGCGCGGCCGGCCGCCTTGGCGTCCATCACCTCGCCGCGGTCATCGGTCGGGATCACGCCGACGACCGGCGCCAGCAGCCGGAACGGCAGGATGGTCTCGCCGAGCACGACCGGGCGGAGGAATCGCGCCTCGACCGGCCCTTCGGGCGGCTCGACGGCGTTCCACGGCGCCTTGTCGAGGCCGCCGACGCGGCCGCGCATGCGCGGGGCCGCCGGGTTGGCGCCGAGCCGGCCGGCGCGCGCCGGTTCGACGATGAAGAAGCGGCGCGGGTAGATCGTCGCGCCATCCCGAAATCTCGCGCGATACGGGCTCCCGGCCTTCATGGTCGGCACGGCCGGCCACGTGTCCTGGCTCACCACCAGCGCGGCATCCGCCTCGTCCTCCGTCGCGTCGCGCCGCGGCAGATCGCCCGCGTATCGTTGCACCGACGTGGGCAGTCTGCCCGCATCGCCACGCCGCCCGAACAGCGCGCAGGCCGGCACCGGGAACAGCGGCTGCACATGCTCGTCGAAGGTCCAGGCCTCGGTGATCCTGATCTGCACGCGGCGGTGCATCCCCTCGCGCAGTCCCTTGTAGGCCGGGCGGTTCATCGCCGCGTAGGGCAGCAGGAAGGCGATCGTGCCGCCGTCCTTCAGGTAGCGCTCGGCCGCGCGCACCCAGAACAGCGCCGAGAGGTCCTGCTGCGTCGCGAAACGCCCGCCGGCCCAGATGTTCACGGCCCGGCACGCCTCGCCCACGCGCGCCTGCATCTCCGGCGCCATGTAGCGATAGGCGAGCCAGGGCGGATTGCCGATCACCACGTCGGCGCGATTGTCGGGGCGCGAGAGCCAGAGCGGACGGACGAGGTTGCGCAGCACGAACGGCCAGATGTCGTCGCGGCCGGTGTCGTAGAGCGCCTTGAGGCGGCGGAACGGCTCCGCCATCGCCTTGGCATCCGCTTCGGTCACGCCCGGCAGGTGGCGCAGCGCGGCGACGAAGGCGCTGTCGTCGTCACCCGCGCGCAGCGCGCTCATCGCCCGGGACAGGCCGGCATCGTACACCGCCTCGTTCTCGGCGAAGCCGCCCGGAATGGTGATCGGCGCCTCGTCGGGCACGCGCACGACCACGTCGCGCGCGCCGACCGCCTCGCGCAGGTTCCATTGCAGCGAGTCGCCGAGATAGACCGGCACGGCGAGCGTGCCGGCGCGATCCAGCACGGCGGGGCCGAGCGCGAGCAGCCAGGTGACGCGGGCGATGATGGTCGCGACCGGATGGACGTCGATGCCGCGCACCTGCGCCGCGGCGGCCGCGACCGCCCGCGCGGTCGGCCAGCCGGCCGCCTCCGCCGCGGCCAGCAGGCGGCGGACCGCGTGGAACAGGAAGGTGCCGCTGCCGCAGGCCGGATCAAGCACCACCTGGGTCAACGGATCGGCGACGGCGGCGCGCGTCAGCTTCGCGGCCAGCCAGTCGGGCGTGTAGTACTCGCCGAGATCGTGCCGCTCGGCCGGATCGATCAGGCTCTCGTACAGGCTCTTCAGCACGTCCTGCTGCACGTCGCGCAGGCGGAAGCGCTCGGTCTGGCGCGCGAGCCGCAGCACCAGATCGCCGCCATCGGGCGCGTGCAGCACCCAGTCGAAGAAGTCGGACTCCACCGCGCCGACGATGCCCGCCTGCTCCAGCGTGCGACCCGAGAGCAGGCCCGCGGCGTCGTCGGCGTCCTGCTCCAGCACATGCAGCGCGATCGTCTTGGCGATGATGGTGAGATAGGTGTGCTGGAGGAACAGCGCATCGTCGCCGACCCGGCTGCCATAGACCTCGGCCAGCAGATCATCCCACAGCTTGCGCTTGAGCTGGGCCTCGGGGTGGGCGGCGAGCGCGGCCCAGAGCGCGGCAAGCTCGCGCTGGGCACGTGCCCAGGTCAGGCTCTCGCGGCCCAGTTCGTCGCGGATCGCCTGCGGGGTCGGCAGGATGTCGTCGCGCTGGCTGACGGCGGGCTCGAGCCAGCGCAGCAGGGCGTCGGGCTTCGCCGGATCGAGCGTGAAGCGGCGGAGTTCGACGAGATCGGCGCCGCGCAGCTCGTAGGCGATGAAGGCGGCGCCGTCGGTCGCGATGCCGAGCGGCGGGCGGCCGGTGTCTTGCGCGACATCGGCGAGATAGTCCGGCAGCCGGCGGCGGACATCGTCGAGCTCGCGGCGGAGGTCGGACTTCCACTCGAACACAGTGTTGGCGAAGAGCGTGTCGATCCGCCCCTTCACGCGGGTGCGGTAGTCCTCCTGCCGCAGGTCGGCGGCGCGCACGCCGAGGCCGTGGCGCAGGATCTCGGCAAGATGCGTGCGCACGGCCTCATGGCCGGGCCGCGTCGCAAGGCTCGCGGCCAACTCGGGCAGGGTTTCGCTGCGCCAGGACGGGCTCATGGCATTGGCGGGGCACGCATGGCCGCCGAGTGTGCCCGCCGCAACATCTTGTGGACAAGCGGGGAGTGCGCCGCATCCGCTCGTTGATCGGTGCCGGCCCGGGCGGATAATCTCGCACCATGTCCCGCAGCGCCCGCCGTCAGCCCGACCTGTTCGCGCCCTCCGCCGACCTGTTCGACGGCGCCAACCCCTACGCCTTCGAGGAGTCGGAGGAGGACCGGCGCGAACGGCTCGCCCGGCTGGAGAAGGAACTGAACGGGCTGCTGGACCGGGTGCGCACGGCCGATCGCCTGCCGTTCCGCGACCTCTCCGAAGCCTTGCTGGCGGAACTGCGCTGGATGCGCGCGCATCACCAGATCGTCGATGGGGCGGCGAAATACGCCGTGTTCCAGGCGGAGATGCAGCGGCTCTACGCGATCGAGGACGAACACGACCGGTTCTGACGCGCCGCCCGCTACGTTGCGCGTGACCATCCGGCGCGTCTCCCCCGCCGCCCTCGTCTCGACGGCCCGGAGGCTGCCGCGCCAGCGCCCCCGCGCCGCCCCACGCCACCGTCAACCCCGCCTGACGTTGCCGCCCAGCCACAGCCTTGGGTTGTTCCACCCGCACCCACTCTCGCCGCTCGCGCGAGGGTGCTAGGCTGACCCCACTCCGCACCGGCTCGCCGTGCGGCACCGGGTCGGATGCGCCACGCAGCCACCGGCCGACGCGCAACCGCACACCGAGCCCACCCAGCCGATGCCCACCCCCCTCCCGCCCTGGGTCTTCGTCGAAGCCATCGCCACCGTGCCCCTCGCGGTGCTGGTCACCGACAACCAGGGCACCATCCACTACGTGAACGAGGCGTTCGAGCGCCTCACCCTCTACCCGGCCGCCGAGGCGCTCGGCCAGACCCCGCGCATCCTCAAATCCGGCAGCCAGGGCCCGGACTTCTACGCCAGGCTCTGGACCACCATCCGCGCCGGCCGATCCTGGACCGCCGAGGTGAGCAACCGTCGCAAGGACGGCACGCTCTACCGCGCGCGCCACATCATCGTGCCGATCGCCGGGCCGGACGGCAGCCCGAGCCACTTCATCGGCTTCCAGGAGGACGTCACCGCGCTGCGCGCCACCGAGGAGCGGCTCCGCCTCTCCGAACGGCTGGAGGTGGTCGGCCGGCTCACCGGCGGCATCGCCCATGACCTGAACAACATCCTCACCGTCATCCTCGGCAACACCGAATTGCTGACCCGCGCGCTCGCCGCCGAGCAGGAGCTGCGCGAGATGGCCGAGGCGGCGCTCAGCGCGGCCGAGAGTGCCGCCGAGCTCACCACCCGCATGCTCGCCTTCGCCCGCCGCCAGCCGCTCGCCGCCGAGCCGACCGATGTCGATGCCCTGCTGGCCCGGATGCGCGCGATGCTGGTGCGCACGCTCGGCGCGCGGATCGAGATCGAGCTGGTGCGCAACGGCGAGACCTGGCCCGCGCTCGCCAACCCGCTCCAGCTCGAAAGCGCGGTGCTGAATCTCTGCGTCAATGCCCGCGACGCCATGCAAGAGGGCGGGCGGCTGACCATCGAGACCGGCAATGTCCCGCTCGGCCCGGAGGAGGGCGCAGCCGACGGCGCGGCCGAGGACCATGTGATGATCGCGGTCAGCGACACCGGCGCCGGCATGTCGCCCGAGGTGCTGGAGCGCGCCTGCGATCCGTTCTTCACCACCAAGGCCGTGGGCAAGGGCACCGGGCTCGGCCTCAGCATGGTCTACGGCTTCGTCGAGCAGTCGAAGGGCCGGCTGCAGATCCGCTCCGAGCCCGGCCAGGGCACCACCGTCACGCTCTACCTGCCGCGCGCGCCGGCCGAAGCCGCTGCGTCACCGGAGCCCGCCCCCGAGGGCGGCACCGGGACCGTCCTGCTGGTCGAGGACGATGCCGGCATCCGCGCCGCGGCCGCCGCGCAGCTCCGCACCCTCGGCTACCAGGTGCTGGCCGCGGCGAGTGCGGCCGAGGCGCTGGAGACGCTGCGCCGGCGCCCCGTCGATCTGCTGTTCACCGATATCGGCCTCGCCGGGCCGATGGACGGGCGGCGCCTCGCCGAGCAGGCGCAGGCGCTGCACCCGGCGCTGAAGGTGCTGTTCACCTCGGGCGGCCCGGCCCCCGGCGCCGAGGCCGCGCTGCTGGCCAAGCCCTATCGCCGCCAGCACCTGGCGAGCGCGCTCCGTGACCTGCTGGGCGGGTCCGGCCCGGCCGGCTGAGCCGGCGCGCCGCACCGCCGCCACGAACCTCCCGCGGTGCCGCCTTGATCGTCCGGTGATGTCCCGACCATCGAGGGGAGGGACCCATGCGCCGGCTTCTGCTGCTCGCCGCCCTGGTGGTCTCCGGTTGCGCCACCTACGAGGAGCCTGATCCCGCCTACGGCTACCCCGCCTACGGCCACGGCCATGCCGTCTACCCTGCCCCGGCCCATGTCTACCGTCCCCGCGTCTATTCCTCGCCGACCTACGTCTACCAGCCGCGCGTGGTCGCACCGCCGCCTCGGGTGGTGGCGCCCCCGCCGAGCCGCCACAGCGACTGGCAGCGGCGCGACGATCGCGGCGAGCGCCGCTGGCAGGACGAGCGGCGCGAGGGCGGGGAGCGTGGCTGGCAGCGGGGCGAGAGCCGGTCGGATCGCGAGGAGTGGCGGCGGCGGCGGAGCGACTGAAGCGCAACGATCCGCTCGTCGCGGTCGGCGTCGCTGTTCCGATCGCCGCTCGCGCCACCGCTGGCCGCCGCGGGTCCCTGAATGGCGTTCATGTCGTGCTCCTCGCGCGTCCGGCGAGGCGCCGGGAGGCCTGTGCGCACCGTGCGCGGCTCGGGCACCTCGCGAACCGGACGATGCCGCCTGGACGTTGCAGGCCCGTGTCGGATAGCGCGGAATCGGGTTTCATCCGTGTCGCCGCGCCCGGCCGCGTGACGCCGCCCCCCCACCTTGACACCCCCGCCCCGGCACGCCCAAAACGCCGGCCCCCGGCCCCAACGGGAGAGGGCCCGTGCCGCAACTGACTGCGCTGACCCCGCTCGGCGAGCTCACCCTGTCCGAGGAGGACGGGGCGATCGTCGCGCTCGACTGGGGACGCGGCCGCGACCAGAGCCCCACCCCTCTGCTCCGCCGCGCGACCGCCGCGCTCAACGCCTACTTCGACGGCGCGCCCGACCCGTTCGCCGACCTGCCGCTCGATCCGGCCGGCACGCCGTTCCAGCGCCGCGTCTGGGCGGCCATGCGGGCCATCCCCCGCGGCCGCACCCGCAGCTACGGCGAACTCGCCCGCGAGCTCCACTCCTCCGCCCGCGCCGTCGGCACCGCCTGCGGCGCCAACCCGATCCCGATCATCATCCCCTGCCACCGCGTCACCGGCGCCGCCTCCCTCGGCGGCTATTCCGGCGGCGAGGGGCCGGACACCAAGCGCTATCTCCTCGGCCTCGAACAGGCCTGACCCCGCATCCGCAACCACAGCAAGGACGGCGCCTGATGCACCACGCGATCCGCATCCACGAGCACGGCGGCCCCGAGGCCATGAAGTGGGAGGAGGTCCCGACCCCCTCCCCTGGCCCGGGCGAGGCGCTGGTCCGTCACGGGGCCGTCGGCCTGAACTACATCGACGTCTATTTCCGCACCGGCCTCTACAAGCCGCCCTCGCTCCCGTGCGTCATCGGCATGGAGGGCGCCGGCACGGTCGAGGCCGTGGGCGAGGGCGTGACCGTGGTCGCGCCGGGCGACCGCGTCGCCTACGCCACCGCCCCGATCGGCGCCTACGCCGAGGCCCGCACCATCAAGGCCGACCGCCTGGTGAAGCTGCCCGACGACATCGGCTTCGAGGTTGCCGCGGCGATGATGCTCCAGGGCATGACCGTCGAGTACCTGCTGCGCCGCACCTTCCCGGTGAAATCCGGCCAGACCATCCTCGTGCACGCCGCCGCCGGCGGGGTCGGGCTGATCATGTGCCAGTGGGCCAAGCATCTCGGCGCGACCGTGATCGGCACCGTCGGCTCCGACGAGAAGGCCGCGCTTGCCCGCGCCCATGGCTGCGATCACCCGATCGTCTACACCCGGGAGGACTTCCAGGCCCGCGTCAAGGAGATCACCGGCGGCAGGATGCTGCCCGTGGTGTACGACAGCGTCGGCCGCGAAACCTTCATGAAGTCGCTCGACTGCCTCGCCCCGCTCGGCATGATGGTGGTGTTCGGCAACGCCTCCGGCGCGGTGCCGCCGTTCGATGTCGGCCTGCTCGCCGCCAAGGGCTCGCTGTTCCTGACCCGCCCCACCCTCGCCACCTACACCGCCAAGCGCGAGGACCTCGTCGCCTCCGCCGAGGCGCTGTTCGACGTGGTGCGCAAGGGCGCGGTGAAGATCGAGGTCAACCAGCGCTTCGCGTTGAAGGACGCCGCCGAGGCGCACCGCGCGCTCGAGGCGCGCCGGACCACCGGCTCGACGGTGCTGCTGCCATGACGGCCCGTTGAGCGCGGAGGAAGCGATGGCCGGGCCCTATACCGTCGCCGCGATCTGCGGGTCGCTGCGACGCGCCTCGTGGAACCGCAAGCTGATGCACGCGGCGATCGTCCATGCGCCCGCCGCGCTCGCGATCACCGAGGTGCCGATCGGCGCGCTGCCGCTGTTCAACGAGGACCTCGAACGTGATCCCTGGCCGGACGCGGTGCTCGCCGCCGGCGCGGCCGTGCGCGCGGCCGACGCGGTGCTCGTTGTCACGCCGGAATACAACGCCTCCGTGCCGGGGCCGCTCAAGAACGCGCTCGACTGGCTGTCGCGCAAGACCTCCGCCGGGCCGGCGCCGATGAACGGCAAGCCGGTCGCGCTCATCGGCGCGACACCGGGACTGATGGGGACAGCACGCGCGCAGGCGCAGGTGCGCCAGGCACTGCAGAACCTGGGGCTACCGGTGCTGCCGGGGCCGAACGTGTTCGTCACCCAGGCCGCCACGCGCTTCGACGATCAAGGTACGCTGACCGATGAGATGACGCTGAAGATGCTCGGCACGCTGCTCGAACGGTTTGTAGCGTGGATCGAACGGAACGGCCCGGGGGGATCACGCTGATCCCCCCGGCCCCCCCTGCTCAACCGCGCACCCGGTAGGCGTAGCGGTACGACTCGCGGAAACCCAGCCGGCGGTACAACGACAGCGCCGCATCGTTCTCGGCCTCTACCTGCAGGCAGGCGACGCGCGCACCCTCCGACCGCGCCCAGCCGAACGCCGCCAGACACGCCCGCCGCGCAAGGCCGCGCCCGCGCATCACCGGCAAGGTCGCCACCCCCGACAGCACGGCGATCGTGCCGTCCGCCACCACCTGCGCGACCGACGCCACCCGCCCCTCCCGCCGCACCGACACCCACGCCGCCGGCACCAGCAGCAACGACGGGAACAGCCTGAGTTCCGCCATGCGCTCCGGCGCGCGCGCCGCGCCGCCCTCCGACACGTCGAACCAGGCCTCGTCCGGCGCCTCCGCCGTCTCGGCCGGGCCGTCCGGCAACGGCAGCCCGTCCAGCGCGCCGACCATCACGATCGTCTCGCCCATCCGCGCATAGCCGCGCGCCATCAGCAGCGGCTCAAGCGCCGGCGGCGCGAGCGGCGTCAGCCGGAACCGCGGCCGCAGCCCCAGCCGCTCGTACCAGCCCTCGATGCGCTGCACGCGCGCCGGCAGATCCGCCCCATCCGCCGGATCGAGCCATGTGGCACTGTTGATCCGGCCCGCGCCGCCATGGCCCGCGCGCACCACCGCCGCGCCGCACAACGCCAGCCGCGGCGCCGGCACCGCATTCAAGGCCGCGCGCTCCAGCCTTTCGATCGGGGGCATGTCCATGACGGCGTGAGCAAACCATGCCGCAGCGCAAAACGGAACAATCCCACCCATCAGCGCGTGAATTGACCGTCAGCGCCGCACGCCATAGCTTGCCGACTGTCAACAAATGAGGGGAGGTATCACCGTGATCGCACTCACCGTGAACGGGACCGCGCGTCAGCTCGACGCCGATCCCGACATGCCGCTGCTCTGGGCGCTGCGCGATCTGCTCGATCTCACCGGCACCAAGTACGGCTGCGGCATCGCGGTCTGCGGCGCCTGCACCGTCCATGTCGACGGCGTGGCGACGCGCGCCTGCGTGACACCGCTCTCGGCCGTCGCCGGCCGCACCGTCGTCACGATCGAGGGGCTCGATCCCAACGGGCAGCATCCGGTGCAGCGCGCCTGGGTGGAGGGTCAGGTGCCGCAATGCGGCTACTGCCAGTGCGGCCAGATCATGCAGGCCGCCGCGCTGCTGAAGGACACGCCGAAGCCGACCGATGCCGACATCGACGCGGCGATGGCCAACAACCTCTGCCGCTGCGCCACCTACGAGCGCATCCGCGCGGCGATCCATCGCGCCGCCGAGCTCGCCTGAGGGAGGCCGACATGAACGCCATCACGCTGAACCGGCGCGGCCTGTTCCGTGCCTCCGCCGCCGCCGCCGTCGCGCTGAGCATCCCCGTCGCCCTGCCCGCACGCGGCCAGGCCGCGCGCAACGGCGACGCGCTCACCGCCTATCTGCGCATCGCGCAGGACGGCTCCATCACCCTGATCACCCCCGTCACCGAGATGGGCCAGGGCACGCACACCGCGCATGTGATGCTGATCGCCGACGAGCTCGGCGTGCCGATGTCGGCGGTGAAGACCGTGCGCGTCGGCCAGCCGTCGGAGGCGATGCGCCGTCCGCCCGGCGAACAGTCCACCGGCGGATCGACCGGCACGCGCGCCTGGGTGGTGCGTCTGCGCACCGCCGCGGCCCAGGCGCGCGAGGTGCTGACCGAGGCCGCCGCGCGCCGGATGAACGTGCCGGTCGCGGAACTGAAGGCCGAGGACGGCGCGATCGTGCATGCCGCCTCGAACCGCTCGGTCCCGATCGGCTCGCTGGTGCGCGAGGCCGCCGCCCTGCCGCTGCCCGAGCGGCCGACGCTGCGTCCGGCGGCGGAGCTGAAGATCGTCGGCCGGCCGCAGCCGCGCATCGACATCCCGGCGAAGGTGACCGGCCGCGCGGTGTTCGGCATGGACTTCAAGGTGCCGGGCATGCTGTACGCCTGCGCGCGGCTCGCGCCGGTGTATCGCGCCGAGCTCGACAGCTTCGACCGCTCCTCGCTCAACGGCATCAGGGGCATCGTCGATGTGGTGCCGCTGCCGCGCGGCGTGGCGGTGGTGGCCGAGACCTCCTGGGCCGCGATCAAGGGCGCCGAGGCGATCGCGATCCGCTTCAAGCCCACGCCGCATGACAGCCTCGACAGTGCCGCGTTCTCGCAGCAGATGATCGCCGCGCTCGATCAGGAGACGCGCGCGGTCGCGAAGAACGACGGCGATGTCGATGCGGTGCTGCGCGGTGCCGCGAAGACCGTCGAGGCGGTCTACGAGGTGCCCTATCTCGCGCATGCCTGCATGGAGACCGACAACGCCACCGCGCAGGTGACCAATGACGGCGTGACTGTCTGGGCGCCGACGCAGCACCAGGACTGGGCGCTCGCCGAGGCGGCGCGTGCGGCAGGCGTCGATCCCGCGAAGGTGACGATCCACACCACGCTGCTCGGCGGCGGGTTCGG
>CAZHMM010000091.1:11603-15088 GCA_964533585.1 uncultured Elioraea sp. | reverse complement strand
GGCACGGCGCGGCTCGGCGCGGCCCGCCCCGGCGCGACCGCCGCCGGCACGCTGCTGTTCATCGCCAACGTGGCGATGGCGCTCGTGCTGCTCGCCTGGTACTGGACGCCGGCGGTGCTGTTCTATGCCGCGCTCGCGCTTGTCCCGGTGGTGTTTCTCGGCATCATCGCCGCCGCGCACCAGGATGACGTCGTCGCCTGACGGCGCCGCAACCACGGAGACCCCGCATGCTCGCCCGCCGTTCGGCCCTCGCCCTCGCGCTCGCCGCTTTGGCCACGCCCGCGTCCGCGCATCACGACCACCGCATCGAGGTGGTCGAGCCGTGGGCGCGCGCGGCGCTCGCCGGGCGCACGGGGGCGGCGTACATGACGCTGGTGAACCCGACCGAGACGGTCGATCGGCTGGTCTCGGCGGCGAGCCCGGTCGCGCAGACGGTCGAGCTGCACGCGCATCTGCATGAGGGCGGCGTGATGCGCATGCGTCCCGTCGCCGCGATCGAGGTGCATCCGGGCGAGCCGGCGGTGCTGGCGCCCGGCGGGCTGCACGTGATGCTGATCGGCCTCACGCGCGACCTCAGGCGCGGCGAGACGATCCGCCTGACCCTCACCTTCGAGATGGCGGGCACGGTCGAGGTCGAGGTGCCGGTGCTGGCCGCCGGCGCGCGCGGGCCGGAGGGCCAGGGCGGCCCCAGCCGCCACCACACGCACTGACCTGGCGCAGATCCCGATCAGGTGGAGTCACCTGATCGGGTGAAGCTGCGCGCATGAGAGCCCTGGAGCCGTTTCCGACAGCTCGAAAACGGCTTTAGAGCGCGATCAGCGCCGCGGCGACGCGCCGTCCCTCGGCGGCGAGCTGGGGGAAGGTGCGGCAGGCGGCGGCAGTGTCCATCGCCTCGACCGCCACGCCGACCGCGCGCAGCGCCGCGACCAGCCCCGCGGGCGCGAGCGCGAAGCGCCGACCGGTGCCGAGCACCAGCAGATCGAGCCGCTCGCCCGCCGCGATCACCGGCGCGAGGCTGTCGGCATCGGCCTCGGCGAGCGAGCCCGCTGGCCAGGGCAGCATCCGGTCCGGCAGCAGGATCACCGAGCCCGCCACCGTCTCCCCCGAGATGCGGAACCCGCCCGGCCCGTAGCCCTGGAGCACGGGCGGCGTCATCGGCTCAGCCCTGGCGTGGCGGCGGGACCTGATCGTTGGCGGGACCCGGCTCGGGGCGCGGCTCGGCCGGCTCGGCCGGCGGAGTTTCGGGCGGGGGCTCGGCCTGGGCCTCCGCCGGTGCCTCGGCCTCCGGCCGGCCCTTGCGCCGCTTGCCCTGGCGCTGCGGCTGCGGCTGATCCGCCCCCTCCTCCGGCTTCGGCGGCTCGGCCGGCTCGCGCAGCACCGACTGGATGGTGCTCTTCACCACGGTCACGCGCAGCTGCGGGTTCTTCGAGATCTCGACGATCACCTCGTCGCTCTCCGGCGTCACCCGGATCACCGTGCCGAACACGCCCCCGCCGGTCACCACGCGGTCGCCGCGCTGCAAGGCCCCGAGCATCTCGCGGTGCTCGCGCGCCTTCCTCTGCTGCGGCCGGATCAGGATGAAGTAGAAGACGACGAAGATCAGGATCAGCGGGGCCAGGCTCATCAGCCCGCCGGTGGGGTCGCCGGCCTGCGCATAGGCGGGGGAAATCAGCATCGCTCGCTCGTGCCCATGTCTCGGAAAGGGGGCGCTATAGCAGCGGGGCGGCGGGCTTCATACCCCGCGGCGCGGCTCAGGCGGCGGAGGCGCGCTCCGGCGGCTCGCGCGTGCGCCGCCAGGCGCCGGGCGGGGGCCCATCAGCTTCTTGAAGGCGCGGTTGAACGCCTCCTCGGACCCGTAGCCGACCTCGCGCGCCACCTGCGCGATCGCGAGCCCGGGCCGCTCCAGCAGCCGCGCGGCGAGCTGCAACCGCCACCGCCCGAGATACCGGATCGGCGCCGGCCCGACGAGCTGGGCGAAGCGCTCGGCGAACACCGAACGCGACAGCCCGAGCTCGCGCGCGTGCCCCTCCAGCGTCCAGGGCTCGGTGGGTCGCCCATGGATCAGCACGAGCGCCGCGCCGACATGCCGGTCACGCAGTCCGGCGAGCCAGCCGCGCGATTCCTTGGGCAATGCCTCCAGGGTGCCGAGGACAGCCTCGACGAACAGCGGGCCGTCCGGCCCGCCCTTCCCTGCGCGTGGATGACCGTCGGCAGGGCATCGAGCAGCGGGTCGAACGGCTTCGTGTGGCAGCCGAGATGGCCGCGGATGAAGCGCGTCGGCCCGCTCCGCCCGCCGCCGCCGCGTAGCACGGAGGGCAGCGGGCGATCGTTCGGCCGGCAGTACCGGCTCAGATCGGGCATCCCGCGCATGACATCGCCCCGGCCGAGACGCCATGGGCCGGGCGCGCGGCGCGCTGGTCGATGGCGATCGCCGGGATCGATGCCGCTCCGGCCAAGGCCGGGGCGCTGAAGGCGCGGGGCCGCGCCTACTGGCAGGCGGTGCACGCGTTCAATCCCGGCGGCGCCTACGTCAACTTCCTGCACGACGACGAGGTGGCGGGCCGGCTGCGCGCGTCCTCCGGCGCGAACTGGGACGGACTCGTGGCGGTGAAGCGCAAGTATGACCCGAACAACCCGTTCCGGGTGAACCACAACATCGATCCGGCTGGAGAACACTCGACATCCGGCAGCGGCATGGCAGGCTGTCCGCCCGGCAGCAAAGGACACCCCATGCCCCATCCCGGCTTCGATCTCAGCGGCCAGCGCGCGCTCGTCACCGGCTCGACGCGCGGCATCGGCTTCGCGATCGCGCGCGCGCTCGGGCTGGCCGGCGCCGAGGTGGCGCTGAACGGGCGCTCGTCCGGGTCGGTCGCGGCGACGGCGGAGGCGCTCGGCCGCGAGGGCATCGCGACGCGCCCCGCCCCGTTCGACGTGACCGACACCGCCGCCGCGCGCGACGTGATCGCGACGCTCGGCCCGATCGACATCCTGGTGAACAATGCCGGCCAGCAGCACCGCGCGCCGGCGGTCTCCTTCCCCGACGATGCCTGGAACGCGATCATCGAGACGCACCTGAACGCGGCGTTCCGACTGATCAAGCTGGTGGCCCCCGGCATGATCGAGCGGCGCCACGGGCGCATCATCACCATCGCCTCGGTGCTGTCCGAGCTGGGACGCGCGAACATCCCCGCCTATGGCGCCGCCAAGGGCGGGCTGCGCTCGCTGACGCGCTGCCTCTCGACCGAGTGGGCGAAGCACGGCGTGACCGTGAACGCGATCGGCCCGGGCTATGTGCTGACCGAGATGAACCGGCCGCTGGTCGAGGACGCGGCGTTCAACGCCTGGGTGTGCGGCCGCACGCCGGCGGGGCGCTGGGCCGAGCCGGACGAGATCGCCGGGGCGGCGGTGTTCCTCGCCTCGCCGGCGGCGAGCTACGTCTCGGGGCAGATCCTCTACGTCGATGGCGGGTTCACGGCGGCGATGTA
>CAZHMM010000091.1:475-11503 GCA_964533585.1 uncultured Elioraea sp. | reverse complement strand
CTCGCCCCGCCGCCGCCGCCGCCCGCGGACCTCTCGACCGCCGACGCCTTCGTCTGGCATCCGGAGCGGTCCTCGCTCTGGCCGGTGCCGCGGGTGAGCGCGATCCCGCTCGACCTGCTGCGCGGGATCGAGCGCCAGCGCGACATCCTGCTCGACAACACGCGCCGCTTCGCCGCTGCCCTGCCGGCCAACAACGCGCTGCTCTGGGGGGCGCGCGGCATGGGCAAGTCGTCGCTCGTGAAGGCGATCCACGCGGCGGTGAACGACGAGACGCGCCATCTCGGCGGCGTCGCACTGATCGAGATCCACCGCGAGGACATCCGCTCGCTGCCCACGCTGATGTCCGTGCTGCGCGAGGCGCCGCGGCGCTGCCTGCTGTTCTGCGACGATCTCTCCTTCGATGCCGGCGAGAGCGACTACAAGAGCCTCAAGGCCGTGCTGGAAGGGGGCGTCGAGGGGCGGCCGGCGAATGTGCTGTTCTATGCCACCTCGAACCGCCGCCACCTGCTCTCGCGCGACATGATCGAGAACGAGCGCTCCTCGGCGATCAATCCGGGCGAGGCGGTGGAGGAGAAGGTCTCGCTGTCGGACCGGTTCGGCCTCTGGCTCGGCTTCCACCACTGCGACCAGCAGACCTATTTCGCGATGGTGGAGGGCTATGCCGGCGCCTACGGCATCGCCGTCGATCCCGAGACGATCCGCAAGGAGGCGGCCGAGTGGGCGGTGACGCGCGGCTCGCGCTCGGGCCGCGTCGCCTGGCAGTTCATCCAGGACCTCGCCGGCCGGCACGGCGTTCGGATAGGGTGAGGCACCCCCCACCGACCGAACGGAAACCCCATGGGCCAGTGCTTCGCCACCGAACGCCGCCTCGTGTCCGAGGCCGAGTACGGGCAGATCGTCAAGAGCCACTACCCCGAGGTCGAGCAGTTGCCGGAGGAGGAGCTGCGCGCGCTCGCCCGCTGGCTGCGCGAGGCGCGCGACCGGGCGCGCGGCGTGATCGCCGGCCGGCGCCGGGCGCGGCGCGGCAAGGCCGGCACCCCCGAGGCCGGCGCCGCCAGCGAGCGGGGTGTCGCCGCCAAGAAGCAGGTCTATGCGCGGGCGCTGAAGCGGGTGAACGCCCGGCTCGACCGGTTCTCGGCCGAGCGCAAGCGCGCCTCGATGCAGGCCCGGATGGAGGCGGCGCTGGCGCGACGGCGCGAGGCCCCCGTGCACCACCCCGAGGCCGGGATGACGGCCGGGCGCGGCATGGCGAGCAAGGGCATCCGCCGGTCGCGCCAGGGTCCGCCCGGGATCGTGGTCGGCAGCGTCTCGCAGAGGGGCAAGGCCGCGCAGGCGCGGCGCGACGCCAGACGATGAGGGCTCAGCCCCCGGCGACCTGCCCGCCGAGATAGCGCATCGGATCGACCGGCCGCCCGTCGCGGCGCACCTGGAAATGCAACTGCGGCGCGCTCACCGCGCCGGTGCGGCCGACCCGGCCGATCACTTGGCCCTCGCGCACGCTCTGCCCCTGGCGCACCGCCACCGCGTCGGCATGCGCATAGGCGGTGACCACGCCGGAAGAATCCCGCACCAGGATCAGGTTGCCGAAGCCGCGCACCTCGTTGCCGACATAGACCACCGTGCCGGCATGCGCGGCGCGGATCGGCGTGCCGAGCGGGGCGGCGATGTTCACCCCGTCATTCACCAGCCCCCCGCCCTTGCGGCCGAAGGTCGAGACCACCTGCCCGCGCACCGGCCAGGCGAAGCGGCCGGAGCCGCGCGTCCAGCGCTGCGCGCCGGGCGGTGGCGGTGCCTCGGCGATCGCGCGCAGATCGGTCTCCGCGGCCGGTGCATCGCCGGGCCAGGCGGGCGGGATCGGCACGCCGCCGATCGAGGCGGGCAGCACGAAGGCGCCGGGCAGCTCGGGCGGCAGCGGCAGGGTCTCGGCGAGCGGCGCCGCAGGGGACGCGGGCGCGGCGGCGGGTGCGGCTGGCCCAGGCGGCGGCAGCGGCTCGGCGACCACGCTGCGCTCGCCATCGGCCAGCGTGGTGACCGGCGCCGTCGCCGGATCGGCCGCCTGGGCGATTGCCGCGCCGACCGGCACCGGCGGCGGCAGGCGCAGCGGCAGCATCAACTGCTGGCCGGCGCGGATCGTGTAGGGCGCGGCGAGCCCGTTCGCGGCCGCGAGCTCCTGCCAGTCGACATCATTGCGCCGGGCGATCGCGCGCACCGTGTCGCCCGGCAGCACCGCGACCAGGGTCGGCGACACCGCCGGCGCGACCTGGGTGGGGGTGGGCGCGCGGCCGACGCAGCCGCCGAGCACCAGCCCGGCCAGCAGCACCGCCGACACGCTCAGGTTGCATCCCCGGGGTCGGGGAACCGGCGTCACGATGAAATGCTCCTCACGCCCTGCGACTCGTCCCGAGCCGGTTATACGGAGGCGCCGAGTCGCGGTGCAACCAAGACCGGGTTTGTCGTGGCATTTCTGCATCGGGGCGTTGCCGGGATGCCTCACTCCCGCACGGGCACGTCCAGGGTCTCGGCCGCGGGGGGCGGCTCGGGCACCAGCGGCACGAAGCGCACCGCGGTGAGCCGCTCGCGCGCCCAGGCATCGCCGGTGCGGGTCAGCCGCCAGAGCCACTGGTCCTGCGGCGATGGCCCCATCGGCAGCACCATCACGCCGCCCTCGGGACTGAGCTGGTCCATCAGCGCCGGCGGTGCCTCGCGCGGCGCGGCGGTGACGATGATGCGGTCGAACGGGGCGAGCTCGGGCCAGCCCTTGGTGCCGTCGGCGCAGCGGCTGACGATGTTGGTCAGGCCGAGCTGGCGGAAGATCGCCTCGGCGCGCTCCAGCAGCGCCGGATGCCGCTCGATCGTGTAGAGCCGGCGGCAGAGCCTCGCCAGCACCGCGGCCTGATAGCCCGAGCCCGTGCCGATCTCCAACACCCTGTGTTTCTTGGAAACCCGAAGCGCCTCGGTCATCAGCGCGACCACCTGCGGCTGGCTGATCGTCTGGCCGAGCCCGATCGGCAGCGCGGTGTCCTCCCACGCCTGGTCCTTGAATGTTTCTGGGACAAAGACTTCGCGCGGGATGCTCTCGATCGCGCCGAGCACGGCCGCATCGGTGATGCCGGCCCGGCGCAGCGCCAGGATCAGGCGGATGCGCGAGGGGTCTGACGCCACGTCTCAGCCGAAGGCGGCGCGCAGATCGCCGAGGAACCCGCGCGCGGTGAAGTCGATGGAGATCGGCGTGATCGCGATCGCGCCGTCATTGATCGCCGAGAGGTCCGAGCCGCGCGGCTGCACCTCCTCCTTCGACCAGTCGACCAGCCAGTAGTACGGCCGCCCGTCCGGGTCGGTGCGCTTCTCCAGCGCGAGCCCCTGCTTGCGCCGTCCCTGATGCGCGACCCGCACGCCGGTCACCGTGTCGAGCGACCGGTCGGGCACGTTCACGTTGACAAGCGTCTCGTCCGGCCAGGGCTGGCCAGCGAGCCGGCGGATGATGTCGGGCAGCAGCCGCTCGCAGGTGTCCCAGCGCGGCTTGCGGGGCGTGGCGCCGTTGCGCTCGGGCAGGTCGAGCGAGAGCGCGATCGCGCGCCGCCCGAGCAGCGTCGCCTCCATCGCCGCGGCCACCGTGCCGGAATAGCCGATGTCCTCGCCCAGATTGGCGCCCATGTTGATGCCCGACAGCACGAGGTCGGGCGGGCGCTTGCCGAGAATGTCGTGCACGGCGACCAGCACGCAGTCGGTCGGCGTGCCTTCGACCGCGAAGCGGCGCGGCGCGAGCCGCTGGGCGCGGAGCGGCCGGCGCACGGTCAGCGAGTGGCTGACCGCGGATTGCTGCGTCTCGGGTGCCACCACCCAGACATCGCGCGAAAGCGTGCGCGCGATCTTCTCCAGCACCTTGATCCCCGGCGCGGTGATACCGTCATCGTTGGTGACCAGGATGCGCGCGGCGGCGAGGTCGGCGATCGGGGCGTGGCGATGCGTCATGGCGCGATCGCCGCGAGCCCGCCCATGTAGGGGCGCAGCGCTTCGGGGATGTCGATGCCGCCGTCCGCGCGCTGATAGGTCTCCATCACCGCGATCAGCGCCCGCCCGACCGCCACCCCCGAGCCGTTCAGCGTGTGGACGAAGCGCGTGCCCTTGCCCTCGGCCGGTCGGTAGCGCGCGTCCATGCGGCGGGCCTGGAAATCGCGGCAGTTCGAGCAGGACGAGATCTCGCGATAGGCCCCCTGCCCCGGCAGCCAGACCTCCAGGTCATAGGTGCGCGTCGCGCCGAAGCCGATATCGGCCGAGCAGAGATCGACCACGCGATAGGCGAGGCCGAGCCGTTGCAGCACGATCTCGGCCGAGGCGGTCATGCGGTCGTGCTCGGAATCCGACTGCTCGGGCGTGGTGACCGAGACCAGCTCGACCTTCATGAACTGGTGCTGGCGCAGCATCCCGCGCGTATCCCGCCCCGCGCTGCCGGCCTCGGAGCGGAAACAGGGGGTGAGCGCGGTGACGCGCATCGGCAGCGCCACCTCGTCGAGCACCTGCTCGCGCGCCAGATTGGTCAGCGGCACCTCGGCGGTCGGGATCAGCCAGCGCCCGTCGGTCGTGCCGAACTGGTCCTCGCGGAACTTCGGCAGCTGGCCGGTGCCGTAGAGCACGGCTTCGCGCACCAGCAGCGGCGGGTTCACCTCGGTGTAGCCGTGCTCGCCGGTCTGGAGATCGAGCATGAACTGGCCGAGCGCGCGCTCGAGCCGGGCGAGCGCCCCCTTCAGCACGACGAAGCGGGCGCCGGCGAGCCGCGCCGCCGCCTCGAAATCCATCAGCCCCAGCCGCTCGCCGAGCTCGAAGTGCTGCAGCGCGGTGTGGTCGAAGCGGCGCGGCTCACCCCAGGAGCGCAGCACGACATTGTCGGCCTCGCCGGTGCCGGTCGGCACCGCGTCGTCGATCCAGTTCGGGATCGTTGCCAGCAACGCGTCGAGCTCGGCGCCGAGGCGCTTCTCGTCCGCCTCCTCGCGCGCGATCGCCTCGGCCATCGCGGCGGCCTCGGCCTGGAGGGCGGAAGCGTCCTCGCCCTTGCCGCGCGCGGCGCCGATGCGCTTGGAGAGCGCGTTGCGCGCGGCCTGCATCTCCTGGAAGGCGGTCTGGGCGGCGCGCCGGCGCTTGTCGAGCGAGAGGATCCCGGCCGACAGCGATGCGAGGCCGCGGCGGGCAAGCATCGCGTCGAACGCCTCCGGCGCCTCGCGGATGCGGCGAATGTCATGCATCGGGAAAATCCGGTCCGGTCAGTCGGCGGCGGCAGCGGCCGCGGCGGCCTCCGCGCGCTTGCGGAAGATCTTCGCGGCGATGATCGAGGCTTCGTAGAGCAGGATCAGCGGCAGCGCGAGCCCCACCTGGCTGATCACATCGGGGGGCGTGATGATCGCGGCGCAGACGAACATGCCGACGATCGCGTAGCGGCGCTTCGAGGCCATGCCCTCCGGCGTGATGATGCCGACGCGCGCCATCAGCACGAGGCCGACCGGCATCAGGAAGGCGAAGCCGAAGGCGAAGATCAGCCGCATCACCAGCGAGAGATACTCGCCGACCTTCGCTTCGAGCTGGATCGGCAGGCCGCCGCCGCCCGAGGGCGTCTCGAAGCTGAGGAAGAAGTGCCACGCGGCCGGAATGACCAGGTAGTAGCAGAACGCCGCGCCCATCGCGAAGAAGAACGGGGTGGCCAGCAGGAACGGCATCACCGCCCGCTTCTCGGAGCGATAGAGGCCGGGCGCGATGAACAGCCAGAGCTGGGTCGCCCACCAGGGGAAGCTGATCATCAGCGCCCCCCACATCGCGACCTTCAGGTAGGTGAAGAACGCCTCGTAGAGCGCGGTGAAGATCATCCGCCGCTCCTGCCCGGTCTGCTGCTGCAGGATGTCGGCGAGCGGCGCGGCGAGGAAGCCGTAGATCTGCTCGGAGAAGATGTAGCAGACGATGAAGGCGAGCACGAAGCCGCCCACCGCCATCATCACCCGCTGCCGGAGCTCGATCAGGTGATCGATCAGCGGCATCGGCTTGTCGTCGATGGTGTCCTCGTCCGGGCGCATCGCGTCAGACCGTGTCGCGCGTCTTGGTGCCGGGCGGGACGAAGGCGGGCGGCTCGTCGGCGGCGGGCGGCGGTGGTGGGGGCGGGGCGGTCTCGGGAGCCGCCGCGGCGCTGGCGGTGGCCGGCGCGGGCGTGGTCGTCGGCGGCGCGGTCGTCGGGGGCGGCGTGCTCACCGGCTCGGCGAAGGGATCGCTGAACGACTTGGCGATGTCGCGGTCCTTGTCGATCTCCTCCTCGAACTGGCGCTTCATGTCATAGGCGCCGGAGCGGACCTCGTCGATCTGGCGCTTCACCTCGTCGAGCTTGGTCTCGCGCATCATCTCGTCGACATGCACCTGGAACTCGCCGGCCATCCGCCGCGCCTTGCGGATGAACTCGGCGATGCCCTTGATGGCGTGCGGCAGATCCTTCGGCCCGATCACCACCAGGGCGACCACCAGGATCAGCGCGATTTCGGTCCAGGCCAGATCAAGCATGTTCCACCGGCGCGGCGCTCAGCGTGCCGCGCCCATCCTCACCGCTTGGGGTTCGCCTCGCCCTCGTCGAAGGGCGCGTCGGCCGCACTCTCCTTCGCCTCGGCGACCTCGCGCTTCAGGCTCTTCAGCCCCTTGGCCGCCTCCGCGGCGAGCGCCGGGATCCTGTGCGAGCCGAACAGCAGGGCGATCACGAGCCCCGCGATCACGATCTGCCAGATGCCGATACTCATGTCCGTGTGCGTCCCCCGGGCGCTGTCGCCGCGTCCCCGGCGAGGCGGCGGATCATGGCAGAGCGCGGATGCCGCGGCAACGCGCGGTCCCGCGAGCCCCGCCGCGTCCAGCCGTCATGCCGCCGCGCGGTCCTGTCCCTCATCGGGGAACACATGCGCCCTCGTCGGGTCCAGCGCAACCGCCACCACCGCATCGCGCGCCGGCAGGTACTCGCCGGGGATGCGGGCATGGATATGCACCTCGCGGCCGCCATCCTCCACCGAGAGATGCACCATCGAGGTCCGGCCCAAGAGGCGCGAGGCCTCGACACGGGCGCGGGCGTGGCAGGGCTCGCCCGCCTCCTCGGGCATCAGCCTGATGCCCTCGGGCCGGATCAGCACCTGCACCACCGCGCCCTCGGGCAGACCGGGCGCCGGCACCGGGCCGAACGGGGTCGCCACCATGCCCAGCCGCACGGCGCCGGCGAGGCGGTTCACCTCGCCGAGGAAGGCGGCGACGAAGGGGGTGGCCGGGTGGAGATAGATCTGCGCCGGCGGCCCCTCCTGGGCGATCCTCCCGTCATGCAGCATCGCCATGCGGTCGGCCATGAACATCGCCTCCTCGGCGTCGTGCGTGACCATCAGCACGGCGATCCCCTCCTCCTGGAGCACGTGCAGCGTGTCGTCGCGCACGCGGTCGCGCAGCCGCGCATCGAGGCCGGAGAACGGCTCGTCGAGCAGCAGCACGCGCGGGCGGGGGGCAAGGGCGCGGGCGAGCGCGATGCGCTGCTGCTGCCCACCCGACAGCGTGTGCGGCATCGCGCCCGCGAAACGCTCCATGCCGACGCGCGCGAGCATCTCGCGCACGCGCTCGGCGCGGCCCGCCCCGCGCAGGCCGAAGCCGATGTTCTGCGCCACCGTCAGGTGCGGAAACAGCGCGAAGTCCTGGAACAGCAGCCCGACCCCGCGATCCTCGGGCGGCACCTCGCGGCCGGGCTCGGCGACCAGCGCGCCGCCGATCCAGACCCGCCCGTGCTGGAGCGGCGTCAGCCCGGCGGCGATCCGGAGCAGCGTCGTCTTGCCGTCGCCCGAGGGGCCGAGCAGGCAGACGATCTCGCCCGGCGCGACCGTGAGGTCGATGCCGCGCAGCACCACATGCGCGCCGAAGCTGTGACGGATGCCCTCGAGCCGGAGCGCCATGGCCTCAGCCCCCCCGCGCCCCGTCGTCCTCGGGGTCGAGCGGCGGCGGTGCCTCCTCGGCGTCCGGCGCCGGCGGCGGCAGCGCGCCCTCCTCCCCGCCCGCGGGCGGCAGCGCGCCCGGACGGAGTTCCAGCAGCCCTGCCGCCTTCAGCTCGTCGAGCTTGGGCAGCTCCTTCAGCGAGGGCAGGCCGAAATGCGCCAGGAACTGCTTCGAGGTGCCCCAGGTGGTCGGCCGGCCGGGCGTCTCGCGCTTGCCCTTGGGCTCGACGAAGCCCGCCTCGGCGAGCGCGTCGAGCGTGCCCTGGCCGAGGGCGACGCCGCGGATGTCCTCGATCTCGGCGCGCGTCACCGGCTGGTGATAGGCGATGATGGCCAGCGTCTCGACCGCGGCGCGGCTCAGCCGGCGCGGCACCTCGAAGCGCTTGCGAAGCAGCGGCGCCAGATCGGGCGCGGTGCGGAGCTGCCAGCCACCCGCCACCTCGGCGATCTCGACGCCGCGGCCGGCGAGCGCGGCCTGGAGCGCGGCCACCGTCGCGCGCGCATCGGCGCCCTCGGGCAGCACCTCGGCGAGCGCCTTGGCGGTGACCGGCTCGGCGGCGGCGAACAGCAGCGCCTCGGCGATGCGCAGATGCTCGGGCTGCGCCTCGGGCGGCGGCAGGGGCAGTTCGGCGGGGTCGCTCATGCCGCCCCCTCGCCCGCCGACCGCTCGGCGCGCTTCACCCAGATCGGCCCGAACGCCTCCTCCTGGCGGAGATCGAGCCGCCCGTCCTTGGCGAGCTCCAGCCCGGCGATCAGCATCGAGGCGACGCCGGCGCGGGTCGGCAGCCCGGCCCCCAGGCCGGGCGGCAGGAAGCGGGTCAGCACCGCCCAGTCGGGGACGACACGCAGCAGCCGGCCGAGCCGTTCCAGCGCGTCCTGCACGCTCATCAGCTGCATCGGCGGCGGGATGTAGCCGCGCCTCCCGAGGCCGCGCCGCCGCGCCGCCGCATAGGCCGCGATCAGTTCATGCATGGTCAGCGCCCATCCGCCGGGCACCTTCTCCACCCGCGCCTCCGGCGCGCCGCGCGGCCACACGTCGAGCCCGATGCGCGGCCGCGCCATCAGCGCCGCCCCGGCCTCGCGCATCGCCTCGAGCCGACGGAGCTGGAAGGCGAGCAGCTCGGCCGCCTCCTCCGGGCTCGGCTCGTCGGCCGGACGCTCGGCCGGCGGCAGCAGCAGGCGCGACTTCAGATAGGCGAGCCAGGCCGCCATCACCAGGAAGTCGGCGGCGAGGTCGAGGTCGAGCGCGCGCGCCTGCTCGACCCAGGCGAGGTACTGCTCGGCCAGCGCCAGGATCGAGATGCGCGCGAGATCGACCTTCTGCTCGCGGGCGAGCCCGAGCAGCAGGTCGAGCGGCCCCTCGAACCCCTCGACCGCGATGGAGAGCGGCGCGATCCGCGGCGGCGGGCCTTCGAATTCGGTGACGGCGTCCTCGGTCATTCGCGCCCCCGGTTTAGAGCAGATCGCGCGCGGCTGGAATCGGCCGCGCGCGTGAAGATGCTCGCAAGCAATGGCCAGAACGGTGTCCACCCATGTGGAAACCGCTCTAGAGCCCGACGGCGGTGAACACCAGCCGTCTGAGCCAGAACAGCGGCGGCAGCAGCCACTGGCCGATCGGGTCGGAGGGGATGCCGGCCTGGCGCAGGATGGCGGGGATGACGAACAGGCCGAACAGCACGATGAAGATGCCGGCCTGCTCCAGCCGGGCGAGCGCGCGGGCCGGCCCGAGCGGCAGGAGCCCGACCAGGATGCGCCCGCCATCCAGCGGCGGCACCGGGATCAGGTTGAACAGCATCAGCAGCAGGTTGATCTGCACCGCGAACAGGATCATCTCGGCCAGCACGATCCCGACCGCGCGCGGCGGGATGTCCACCAGATGCCCCATCGCCGCGATCGCGAAGGCAAGCGCCAGGTTCATCGCCGGCCCGGCGGCCGCCACCAGCGCCATGTCCTGGCGTGGGCTGCGGAAATAGCGGGTGTCCACCGGCACCGGCTTCGCCCAGCCGAACAGGAACTCGACCCGGCCGATCGTCATCCATTGCAGGCCGAACAGGATCAGCGGCAGCGCGATCGTGCCGAACGGATCGACATGCCGGGCCGGGTTCAGCGACAGCCGCCCGAGCATGCGCGCGGTCGGGTCGCCGAGCGCATTGGCCGCCCAGCCATGCGCGACCTCGTGCAGGATGATCGCGATCAGCGCGCCGGGGGCGATCACCGCCACCCCCCAGAGGATCGACTCGATCACGCGAGCAGGGCGTCGAGCGAGGCGAGCGCGCGATCGCGATCGAGCCGGAGCCGGCGGGTGAGCGCGCAATGCGTCGCCTCGTCCATGCGCCGGGCCGCCTCGCGCGTCAGCGCCGGCGCCTCGGCCAGCACCTCCTCGGTGCGCGCGGGATCGCCCGCGCATTCCAGCGCGGCGTCGCAGCCTGCCGCGATCGCGGCGCGCGCGAGCTGCCCGGGCGGATCGCGCAGCGCCTTCATGGCGAGATCATCGGTGACGAGGAAGCCGCGGAAGCCGACGCGGCGGCGGATGAAGCCGATCACGGCCGGAGAGATGGTGGCGGCACGCTCCGGGTCGAGATCGGTGAACAGGATGTGCGCGGTCATGCCCCAGACCCGCTCGCGCGCCAGGGCGGCGAAGGGCCGGGCGTCGTGGGCGAGGAGCTGCTTCGCCGACACGTCCACCACCGGCAGCGTCTCGTGGCTGTCGGCGACGGCGCGGCCATGACCCGGCAGGTGCTTGACCACCGGCACCACGCCGCCGCCCTGGAGGCCGCGGATCACCGCGCGGCCGAGCGCGGTGGCGATGCGGTGGTCATCGCCGTGCGCGCGGTCGCCGATCACCGCGTGCGAGCCGGGCACGGGCAGGTCGAGCACCGGGGCGCAGTCCACGGTGATGCCGGCCTCCATCAGGTCCTCGGCGATCAGCCGCGCGTTCAGATGCGCCGCGCGGCGCGCCGCGACCGGGTCGCGCCGGTAGAGGTCGGCGAACACGGAGGCCGGCGGCGGGTGGCGCCAGTGCGGCGGCCGCAGCCGGGCGACCCGC
>CAZHMM010000091.1:0-465 GCA_964533585.1 uncultured Elioraea sp. | reverse complement strand
CCCGCCCGCCCTCCTGGTCGATCAGGATCGGCGCGTCATGCCGGCCGATCGCGAGGCGGAATTCGACCGCAAGATCAGCAAGTTGGCGCGGATTGTCGATGTTGCGCGCGAACACGATCGCGCCCAGCGGTTTGGTGCGCGCGAAGATCTTTCGCTCAGCCGGTGTGAGTTCGAGGCCGGAAAGGCCCACGATCGCGGCGCGCGGCGCCTCCTCAGCCTCGTCCACTCTGCCCTCAGGATCCGCCGACGACGAAACAGGTGAAGCCCCGCGACCGCACCTGATCGCAGAAGCCGCGCGCGGCCGCGACATCGGCGAAGCCGCCGGTGCGCACGCGCCAGAAGGGCTGGCCGTCGCGCTCGCCGCGGCTGACGACGAGGGCCTGGCTGCCGAGCAGGTCGGGCATGCTCGTGCGCAGGCGGTTCCATTCCGGCTGCACGGCGGCCTCGGCGCCGACCGCGGCGAGC
>CAZHMM010000090.1:0-15147 GCA_964533585.1 uncultured Elioraea sp. | reverse complement strand
GGCCTCCATCCCCGCCGACTACACCAACCGTCCGATCAAGCCGAAACTTCTACAATTCAGACGTACGTCGATGCCGCCTATGGTGAGGGGCGATTCTGGCCTCCTCCAATGGTTGGGCTCAATCCGGCATTCGTGCCTGGCGGCAGCATTACCAAGTTCGTCGCAGAAGGGCTGCTGCACCCTGAGTGCGAGCAGATCTTCCGGTACGGCAAGACCCACACTGGCAATCCAGGCGTCGCCCTCACCCTGCACAAACACCAGGAGGAAGCGATCCGGATTGCCCAGCGCCGCGAGAGCTATGTGCTCACGACCGGCACCGGGTCGGGCAAGTCGCTCAGCTATTTCGTCCCTATCGTCGACGATGTGCTGCGCCATCGTGCTGCTGGTCAGTCGAGCGGTATCACTGCGATCGTCGTCTACCCGATGAACGCCCTCTGCAATTCGCAGCTCGAGGAACTCGAGAAGTACCTCTGCCTCGGCTACCCGAAAGGCGGCGAGCCGGTGACCTTCGCCCGCTACACCGGCCAGGAGAACGACGAGGCGCGTCAGAATCTGGCGGCGAAGCCACCAGACATCCTGCTGACCAACTACGTGATGCTGGAGCTGATGCTAACCCGGCATACGTCACCAGACCCCAAGATCGTGGCGCATGCCCGGAACCTCCGGTTCCTCGTGCTGGATGAACTTCACACCTACCGCGGCCGCCAGGGAGCCGACGTGGCTATGCTGGTCCGCCGCGTCCGCGACCGGACCAACCCCGACCTCTTGTGCGTCGGCACGAGCGCCACGATGGCGACGGAGGGCACGTCGGAGGACCGCCGGAAGGCTGTCGCGCGAGTCGCCTCGCGCCTGTTTGGCGTGACGGTGAAGCCCGAAAATGTCGTCACGGAGACGCTCCAGCGCGTCACCGACGCCACGGTCCCCATGGATACGGCCAGCCTCCGGGCGGCGATCGATGCCGGGGTCCCGGGTGCAGCGACGCATGAGACGCTCCGGCGCGATCCCGTCGCAGCTTGGGCCGAGACGACGCTCGGCCTGCAGCGCGAGGACGGGATGGCGGACGGGCGCTGGGTGCGCACGACGCGCCCGAAGACGCTGGCCGAGGCAGCCGCCCTCCTGGCCAAGGCGAGCGGGCGCAAGGCCGACATCTGCCAGGAGCACCTGCGGAAGCTCCTGCTGCTCGCACACAACACGCCGGGACCGGACGGACGCCCGCTGTTCGCCTTCCGCCTTCACCAGTTCGTGGCTGGTGCCGGTGATGTGTTCACCACTCTCGAGCCGGAGGGGCAGCGCTTCGTTACGCTCAACGGTCAGCAGTTCAAGCCGGGCGAGCGAGACAAACCGCTGTTCTCTGCAGTGTTCTGCCGAAGCTGTGGGCAGGAGTACCACCCCGTTTGGGCGACCGTCTCGAACCGGCGGGTCACCCGGATCGATCCGCGCGAGTTCAACGACCGCTCGATCGATGATGACGACGGTTCGGTCCTGCACGGCTACTTCATGCAGGACCCAGCTGGTATTTTCGACGCCGAGGACATCGAGGCCTATCCGGACGAATGGCTGGAGGTGGAGGCCGACGGCAGCCAACGAATCCGCGCCAATCTGCGCGCGCAGCGGCCGATCGCATGCCGGGTGGCTCCAAACGGGGATGCTGACGAGCGAGGGCTTTCCGGTTGGTTCATCCCCAAGAGCTTCCGGTTCTGCTTGAACCGCTCCTGCGACGCAGTTTTCGATGGCTCCGCCCGAAGCGAAGCCCCGAAGCTGGGGTCGCTGTCGGCTGAGGGCCGCTCCAGCGCGACTACTGTCCTCACCCTCGCGGCCATGCGCCACCTGCTCGGTGAGGCGTCGCTCAAGCCCGAGGCCAAGAAGCTCCTCGGCTTTACCGACAACAGGCAGGATGCCTCCCTCCAGGCTGGCCACCTCAACGACTTCGTCATGATCCTCCTGCTGCGCGGGGCCCTCCTTGCCGCCCTGCGGAATCAGGCGGACGGGTTGCTGACCGACGACGTTCTGACGCACCGGGTTCTCGACCATCTCCGGCTCACGCCGCAGGACTATGCGAGCGCACCGGACGCCAAGGGCGCCAAGGCCGAGCAGGCGCGGAAGACCCTGCGGGATGTCCTCGGCTACAGGCTCTACTTCGACTTGCGGCGGGGCTGGCGCTTCACGCACCCGAACCTCGAGCAGCTTGGCTATCTAAACATCGGCTACACCTCCCTCGCGGAGTGCGCAGCCGATCAGACCGAGTGGACGAAGTGCCATCCGCTGCTCGCGGCGGCCGGGCCGGACGTCCGGGAGAGGCTGCTTCGCGAACTCCTCGATCGGATGCGGCGGGGCCTCGCGATCAAGACGATCTACCTTGACGGCTCTCACCTCGAGCAGGTCCGCAACCGCTCCTTCTCGGAGCTGCGGGAGCCTTGGGGGATGGCGGAGGACGAGCGGCCGGTCACCGCGGCCGTCATGGTCCCGCGTCCGCAGCCGCCAACGGGGCGCCTGCCGGTGCCAGCCGTGCACATCTCCCATCACTCCGCCTTCGGCCGGAAGATCAAGGCGCGGGCAACCTGGGAGGCGGCCGGCACCACCTTCCCCCACAAGATCGACGGCGACGCCTACAACGAGATCGTGGACGACATGCTCGCGGTCCTCGGCAGCTATGGCCTTGCCGAGCCGATCGAGGTCGAAGGCGGCCACAAGGGCTATCGGGTGCCCGCCTCGGTCATCGAATGGCGCATCGGCGACGGCACCGACGGCGAAAGCGAGAACCGGTTCTTCCTCGACCTCTACAACAACGTTGCGGAGATGCTGCGGGAGGACGACCGCTTCCTCCACACGCTGCAGGCCCGCGAGCACACCGCGCAGGTGGATTCGGACGAGCGCGAACGCCGGGAGGAGCAGTTCCGTAGCGCCCGGCTGCCCGTGATGTTCTGCTCGCCGACGATGGAGCTTGGCGTCGACATCTCGACGCTGAACACCGTCTACATGCGCAATGTGCCGCCGACGCCGGCGAACTACGCGCAGCGTAGCGGCCGAGCCGGCCGCAGCGGGCAGCCCGCCCTGATCATAACCTACTGCGCGGCGCAGTCGCCTCACGATCAGTACTTTTTCCGAGACCCGGCCCGGATGGTCGCTGGAGCGGTGAACCCGCCAGCGATCGACCTGGCGAACGAGGACCTGATCCGCTCGCACATCCACGCGGTCTGGCTCGGTGAGACAGACCAGAAGCTCGGTCCCTCGGTACAGGACGTCCTCGACAAGGAGAAGCTTCCCGAATTGCCCTTGCTGCCGTCGATCGCGGCCCAGGTCGACCAGGACTCTGTCCGGCGGCGGGCCTCGTCGCGGGGCATCTCGATCCTAGGAACCCTGCGCGATGAGCTGACGCCCGAGAAGGCGCCCTGGTACACGCCAGACTGGCTCGACCATGTCATCAAGTCCGCGCACCTAAGGCTCGACGATGCATTCGAGCGCTGGCGCACCCTTTTCAACGCAGCGCAGCGACAGATGAGCCTGGCCCACGAGGTTCAGATGAACGCCGCCGCCGACGAGAAGACCCGCAAGGAGGCCAAGCAACGCTACGACGAAGCGCGCATCCAGCGCGACCTGCTGCTCGACAGCCGGGCAAGCATGTCGAGTGACTTCTACGCCTACCGCTACCTTGCCTCGGAGGGGTTCCTGCCGGGCTATAACTTCCCCCGCCTGCCGCTGCTCGCCTACATCCCAGCGCGGCGCGAGCGGGTCAGTCGGGACAGCTTCCTCTCCCGCCCTCGCTTCCTGGGGCTCTCGGAATTCGGCCCCCGCTCGATCATCTACCACGAGGGGTCTACCTACCGGGTCCGAAAGGCGATCCTGTCAGTGAAGGATGCCGATAGCGTATCCACCACCTCCCGCCTTGCGGTGCGCCGAGCGCGGCTCTGCCCCGCCTGCGGATACGGTCACTTTGACGCGGAGGCCGACCACGAGAAGTGCTTGAACTGCGGCACCTCGCTCGACGGCGGGAAGCCGCTGCGCGAGCTCTATCGGATCGACCAGGTGAGTACGCGGCGCGCCGATCGCATCACGTCCGATGAGGAAGAGCGGCAGCGCCAGGGCTACGAGGTGATCACCACGCTGCGTTTCGCTGAGCAAGGTGGGCACCGGCGCTTCACGCCGGTCGCCTTCAGCGAAGGAGGCGAGCATCTGCTCGCGGCATCCTACGGACCTGCTGCGACCGTCTGGCGGATCAACCTCGGCTGGCGGCGCCGGAAGAGCAAGTCGATCTTTGGGTTCAACATCGACGTTGTCTCTGGCGAATGGGCGCGTGACGAACAGGGGCCTGAGGAGGCAATGGATGACGCGCCGACCGCAAAGTCGGTTCAGCGAATCATCCCGTTCGTGGAAGACCGGCGGAACGTCTTGGTCTTGCGTCCGTTGGTGCGGCTAAGCGCAGACGAGATCACCACCCTGACCTACGCGCTGAAGCGCGGGATCGAGGGAGTGTTCCAGCTCGAGGAGAGCGAACTGGCAGCGGAGCCATTGCCTGATTGGGACAACCGCAACGCCATCCTGCTCTACGAGGCGGCGGAGGGCGGCGCAGGCGTACTGAACCGCCTGGTTACCGACCATAAGGCCATGCAGCGCGTCGCCATCCGCGCTCTGGAAGTCTGCCACTGGCGATCCAAGTCCGGCACATGGGCCGGACTCGACGACCTGGAGGATGCGGACATCGACTGCGAGGCAGGCTGTTACCGCTGCCTGCTGTCGTATTCCAATCAGCCAGACCACAGCCGGATTGACCGCAAGAGCAAGGCCGTCCTGGAGCTTCTCTGCCGTCTTGCCAGCGCCCGTGCCGAGGCAGGCAGCTCGGCCGGTGCCTCGGCAGCGAACCTCTTCCAGGAACTCACGAACCAGGCCGGCTCCGGTCTCGAGCGGGCATGGCTCACCGCCGTGCGGGACGGCGGATTCCGCCTGCCGGACCGTGCACAGCCGCTGCTCGCGGATTTCTCTACCCGCCCCGACTTCGCCTACGACGAGATGAAGGCGCTGATCTACGTCGACGGGCCGCACCACAAGCAGGACCCGACCAAGTCGATGGACGACGCCAAGCGGCGGGCTCTGCGTGATGCGGGCTACAAGGTGATCGCCTTCTCAGAGGACACCGCCAGCTGGCCGGCGGTCTTCGCCCAGTTCCCCTTCATCTTCGGCAAGGGTGGCACATGAGCGCGGCGCTCGAGACGGACGCGGAGCGCTTCCGCCCGGGCAGCTTGGTGGCGGCGCGGGGCCGCGAGTGGGTCGTGCTGCCAGGAGGCGGGAGCCCCGACGTGCTCCGCCTCCGTCCGCTTGGCGGAGCGGAAGAAGATGCGACCCTTATGTACCTGCCGCTCGAGCCAGACCCGCCGCGGTCGGCCACCTTTCCGCCGCCCGATCCTGAGAAGACCGGGGCGCAGGCCGCGGCGCTGTTGCTGCGCGACGCGCTGCGCCTGAAGTTGCGCGCCGGCGCCGGACCGTTCCGATCCTTCGGCAACATCGCCGTCGAGCCGCGCGCCTACCAGCTGGTGCCGCTTCTGATGGCGCTGAAGATGGACACGGTCCGCCTGCTCATCGCGGATGACGTCGGCATCGGCAAGACAATCGAGGCGGGCCTGATCGCGCGTGAGTTGCTCGACCGGGGGGAGATCCAGCGCCTTGCCGTCCTTTGCCCTCCGCACCTTTGTGACCAGTGGCAGACCGAGCTGGCATCGAAGTTCGGCATCCAGAGCGAGATCGTCCGCACCGGCACCGCCGGGCGTCTGGAGCGAGGCTTGCCGCAGGGTCAGTCGATCTTCGACGTGCATCCTTTCACGGTGGTGTCGCTCGACTACATCAAGTCGGATCGTCGCCGTGACGAGTTCCTGCGGGCCTGTCCGGAGTTCGTGATCATCGAGGAAGCGCATGCCTCGGTCGGCACGGGTGCGGAGACGAAGAACCAGCGTCTCACGGTTCTTCGCGGCCTCGCCGGGCGTGCCGACCGCCACATGGTCTTCCTGACCGCGACGCCCCACAGCGGCGACGAGACTGCGTTCCACAACCTGCTTGCCCTGCTGCACCCGGACTTCCGCGGCCTGCTGGGGCTGCCCGATGGGCCGGCGCGGCAGAAGCTGCGAGAGCGTCTGGCGCTGCACTTCGTTCAGCGCCGTCGAGCCGACATCGCGGAATGGCGCGACGCAGGAAGCGTGTTCCCGGACCGGGAAACGGCCGAAGCGACGTACTCACTGTCGGGCGATTGGGGACGGCTGTTCGACGAGGTGCTGGACTACGCGCGCACCATGGTGAAGCGCACGGAGAACCAGTCGGCGCTGCGGCAACGGATGTCCTGGTGGGCAGCCTTGGCCCTGCTTCGCTGCGTCTCGTCCTCGCCCGCCTCGGCCATGGTGGCACTGAGCACGCGTTTGCGCGCTGCCGAGGGCGGAGCGGAAGGCGATCAGATCGCTGCGCTTGATGAGCAGGGTGCGGAGACAGTGTTCGACGGCGTGGGCACCGACAGCCTGAGCGCCGAAGAGGCTGCTCCCGCTGGCCTGACCGAGGAGGCCGAGTCACTTCCCGAGGACGCCGAGGCGCTGCGCAGGCTACTTGAGCGCGCCCAAAGGCTGGGCGGGCCAGAGCGTGATCCAAAGCTTCGCCTTCTGATCACCCGTGTGCAGGGCTTGCTCGCCGATGGGTTCCGCCCGGTGATCTTCTGCCGCTTCATTCAGACAGCGCACTACGTGGGAGAACATCTTTCGGCCGCCCTGGACGCCGAGAAGCACCACATCGAGGTGATCACCGGCCAATTGCCGCCAGAGGACCGGCGCGCTCGTATCGAAGGTCTCGCCGAGACGGCCGACGGCAAGATTCCCGTGCTGGTCGCGACAGATTGCCTCTCCGAAGGCATCAACCTCCAGAGCCTCTTCTCGGCGGTCGTTCACTATGACCTGTCGTGGAACCCAACCCGGCATGAGCAGCGGGAGGGGCGCGTCGACCGTTTCGGCCAGCCCGAGAAGCGCGTCCGGGCATTGATGCTGTATGGCGAGAACAACCCGGTGGACGGTGCCGTGCTGAAGGTCATCGTCCGGAAGGCGGAGCGTATCAGGAAGGAACTCGGTGTCGCGGTCCCGGTGCCGGCCGACACGAACAAGGTGACCGAGGCGATCCTGCAGACGGTGCTTCTGCAGACAGGCCGCGTCGCCGATGGGCTGAAGCAGGGCAGCTTCGACTTCGGCCGCGCCGAGATCGACCTCGATACCGCTTGGGAAAGTGCCAAGGAGAACGCACGGCAGACACGCACCGTCTTCGCCCAGGCGCGCCTCAAGCCGGAGGAGGTGTTGCCCGAGTGGAACAAGGCTGTTTCCGCGCTCGGCGGCGAAGACGATGTCCGCCGCTTCGTGCGTCAGGCCTGTGAGCGCCTCGGCGCACCACTGGAGGATCGCAGGGATGGCCGGTATCGCCTTCCGGCCGAGTACCTCCCCTTGCAGGTGCGGGAGCGCCTGGAAGCTGCCGGACATGCAAAGAAGACGATCCGTTTGACCTTCCGCCATCCTGCGCCGGCCGGCTTCGAGGCAGTGCACCGGACGCATCCTCTCGTATCGGCGCTGGCCGATCACGTCGCAGAACGCGCGTTGGCCGAGGATTTGCCCGATCTCGCCGCCCGCTGCGGCGCCATCGTGACTCGCGCGGTGACGCGTCGGACCGTCATCCTGCTCCTCCGCCTCCGCTCCCAGATCGGCATCGAGGAGCGGGAGGGCACGCAGTGGAAACGCGTGCGGACACTTCTGTCGGAGGAGGCCATCGGCATCGCACTGGCCGGGTCCGATGCGCCGCGCCTGTTGGAAGACGCCGACGCGCTTGCGCTGCTCGAAGCAACGCCCGCCCGCAACATGGACGCGGAGGAGCGGAGCTTCGAGGTGCGCGAGGCCCTTGAGGAACTGCCCGCCGCCATCCCCGCCATCGAGGAGATCGCCCGCGCCCGCGCGCGGGCGCTGCTGGCCGATCACACCCGCGTCCGTGACGCATCCGCCGGCAAGGGCTGGCGCCCGAGCGTCGAGCCTTGCCTGCCGGCGGATGTCGTCGGCCTCTACGTGCTGGTGCCGGCATGATGGATGCGCTCGGCCCGACGGCCACGCCCCGCGCTCCACTCGCGCCGCCGCGCGCCGAAAGTGCCTTCACGGCACTGCGCATCGAGGGCGGCCTGTTCCCCGCGGAGTTCCTCCAGGCTGTCGTCGCCGAGCGTGTGCCAGGCCGTGCCGCGACCGATTACGGCATGCTGCCGAGCCGCTCCCTCCGCGACGAGATCGGCCGCTATTGGACCGACGCGGAGATGCTCTGGAAGGAATACCAGCGCGACCGCGAGCGGGCGGATCGTGACCCGCAGCGCACCGGCGTGGAACGCTGGCTGCTGCGCCTGCTGCGCGAGGTGTTCGGCTTCAGCGACATCACGCGCGTACCCCTCGGCGCCACGGTCGGCGAACGCAGCTTCCCGATCACCCACCGCGCGCATGGCGGCGCGGTGCCGCTGCTGCTGACGGTCTCGCGCCATGACCTCGATCGCGCGAGCCCCGAGTTCGGCGATGGCGGGCGCCGGCGCGCGCCCCACGCAACACTGCAGGAATACCTCAACGCCGAGCCGTCCGCCCTCTGGGGTGTCGTGTCGAACGGCAGCCGCCTGAGGCTCCTGCGCGACAACCCATCGTTGACGCGCCCTGCATATGTGGAAGCCGATCTCGACAGGATCTTCGAAGAGGGCCTCTACCCTGACTTCGCCGCCCTGTGGCTCATCGCTCACGCGAGCCGCCTCGCCCCTGGCGCCGAAGGCATGGCGGGGTGCTGGCTCGAGCGCTGGCGCGCCGAGGGGGCCAAGACTGGCCAGCGCGCGCTCGAGCGGCTGCGGGCCGGCGTCACCGCCGCGCTGCGTGAGCTCGGCGCGGGCTTCATCGAGCACCCCCGGAACGATGCGCTGCGCGCTGCCCTGGGCGACGGCACCCTGACGGCCGAGGCTCTGCACACCCAACTGCTGCGCCTCGTGTATCGGCTGCTGTTCCTGTTCACGGCCGAAGAACGAAACCTGCTTCACCCGCCCGAGGCTGCCCCGGAAGCGCGCGCGCTCTACGCGCAGGGCTACGGCCTCGCCCGGCTGCGTGAGCGTGCCCGCCGCCGCCGCCACTATGACGGCCATGCCGATCTCTGGTCGGGCCTGACCGTCACCTTCCGTGCACTCGCGCGTGGCGCGCCGCCGCTTGGGCTTCCCGCGCTCGGCGGCCTGTTCGCCGAGGATCAGTGCCCCCTGCTCGATGCTGCCGCGCTGGCCAACAGCCGCCTGCTCGCGGCCATCCACGCGCTCGCCTATTTCGAGGATCGCGGCGGGCTGGCGCGCGTGAACTACCGTGACATGGGCACGGAGGAGCTCGGCTCCGTCTATGAGAGCCTGCTCGAGCTTCACCCGGTGGTGAAGGTCGATGCCCGGCCCTGGAGCTTCGCCTTCGCCGGCGACGAGGCCGGCGGCGCGGTGAAGGGCAGCGAGCGGAAGCTCTCCGGCTCCTATTACACGCCCGACAGCCTGGTGCAGGAGCTGCTGCGCTCCGCGCTTGACCCGGTGATCGAGCGCACGCTGCGCGACAACCCCACCGACCCGCGGCGGCGCCCTGCTGCGCCTGCGCGTGCTCGACCCCGCCTGCGGCTCGGGGCATTTCCTGCTGGGGGCGGCACGGCGGCTCGCGGATGCGGTCGCGCGGCTCGACATGGAGGGCGACCTGCCGGACGAGGCCCTCCGCCGCCGCGCCCTGCGCGAGGTGGTGCGCCGCTGCATCTTCGGGGTTGACCGTAACCCCCTGTCGGTCGAGCTCTGCCGCACCGCGCTCTGGATCGAGGCGATCGAGCCTGGCAAGCCGCTCTCCTTCCTCGATGCGCACATCAAGTGCGGCGACAGCCTGATCGGCGTGGCGGACCTCGCGGTGCTGAAGGCCGGCATCCCGGATGAGGCCTTCAAGGAGCTGACGGGCGACGACAAGGCCTATGCGCGTGACCTCAAAAGGCGCAACAAGGCCGAGCGCGAGAGCCCGACGCTGGCGCTGCTGCCCGAGGCCGCCCTGCCGCGTAACCTTGCCGCCGCCATCGCCGCCTTGACGGAGGCGCCGGAGGACACGCTGGCGGCGGTGGAGGCCAAGCGCCGCGGCCTGCGCGAGGCCATGGAGGGCCGCGCCGCGCATGACCTCCGCGTGGCGTGTGACCTCTGGTGCGCCGCCTTCTTCGCGCAGAAGGCAGGGCGGCCCGAGTTCCGCGGGCGTGACCTGGTGCCGACGACCGACACGGTCTGGCGCTACCTGCGCTCACCCTCCACGGTGTATGGCCCGTTGGTGGCGGCGGCCGATGCGCTGGCGCAGCGGTTGCGCTTTTTCCATTGGCCGCTGGAGTTCCCCGAGGCCTTCGCCGCCGGCGGCTTCGACTGCGTGCTGGGAAACCCGCCGTGGGAGCGCATCAAGCTGCAGGAGCAGGAGTTCTTCGCCGCGCGTGACGCCGCCATCGCCACCGCGCCGAACGCCGCCGAGCGACGCAAGCGGATCGAGGCGCTGAAGACCGGCAGCCCAGCCGAGCAGGCGCTGCACCGGGCGTTCGAGGACGCCAAGCGCGACGCCGAGGCCGCAAGCCAGTTCGTGCGCGGCTGCGGGCGCTTCCCGCTGACGGCGGTGGGCGACGTGAACACCTACGCGCTGTTCGCCGAGGCGTTCCTGCGCCTGCCAAACGCGCGCGGCCGTGCAGGGCTGATCGTGCCGACCGGCATCGCCACCGATGACAGCACCAAGGCGTTCTTCCGCAAAGCAACGGAAGATCGGCGTTTAGTCTCACTCCTCGGCTTCGACAACCAGAGACGCATCTTTCCGGGCGTGCATCCCGACACGCCATTCGCCCTAATTACCTTCGGCACGGCCGAAGACGGCGCGACGTTTTCATTTTACCTTTTGGGGACCGAACACCTACTCGACCAACGCCGCGCCTTCACCCTCTCGGCGGACGACATCGCGCTGATCAACCCCAACACCCGCACCTGCCCGGTGTTCCGCTCCTCCGCCGATGCCGAGCTGACCAAGCGCATCTACGCCCGCGTGCCGGTGCTGATCGACGAGACGAAGGGCAAGGACGGCAACCCCTGGGGCATCAGCTTCATGCGGATGCTCGACATGGCGAACGACAGCGGCTTGTTCCGCACCGCCGCGCAGCTGCTCGAGGCAGGCGCCGTGCGTGAGGGCGCTGCCTGGGTCATGCCGAGCGGCGGCCGCCTCGTGCCGCTCTACGAGGCGAAGATGATCCATCATTTCGATCACCGCTGGGCCACCTACGAGGCCGATGGCGAAACCAGCCGCGACGTCACGCCGGCCGAGAAGGCTGACCCGGCCTTCACCGCCACGCCACGCTACTGGGTGGCGGAGGAGGAGGTGGAAGAGCGCCTGGCCGAACGCGGATGGCGCCGCCGCTGGCTGATGGGGTGGCGAGACATCACCAACGCGACGAATGAGCGGACGGTGATCGCGGCGGTGATGCCGGTGATGGGGATTAACCACAAGCTGCCTGTTCTCGTCGCGAGCGCAACTCCAGCCCACCAAGCTGCGCTGCTCGGATGCCTCACCAGTCTGGCACTCGACTTCGTGGCGCGTCAGAAAGTCGGCGGAACCTCGATGGCGATCTTCCATATGCGGCAGCTACCGATCCCCGCCCCTTCAGTGTTCCGTGCATCGCTCCTCGCCTTCCTCCTCCCGCGCCTCCTCGAACTCACCTACACCGCCCACGACATGCGCCCCTGGGCCGAGGACCTGGGCTTCACCGGCCCGCCCTTCGCCTGGAACGAGGACCGCCGCGCCCATCTCCGCGCCGAGCTCGACGCCGCCTACGCCCATCTCTACGGCCTCACGCGTGACGAGCTCCGCTACATCCTCGACCCCGCCGACATCCACGGCGCTGACTTCCCCTCCGAGACCTTCCGCGTGCTGAAGGAGAAGGAGATCCGCCAGTTCGGCGAATACCGCACCGCCCGCCTCGTCCTCTCCGCCTGGGACCGATTGACCGAGGACGGCACGTTCCAGAGTTGGGCATCGTGACTGACCTTGCGGCGCGATGCCGGGCTGCCATCCAGAGGGTGCCGGTTGGCGAGCGTGGCCCTCGGCTCAAGCGGCCGCTGCCTCCCTCTCTCTGGCGCTACACGACTGACGCTGGCGCCGCGGGAATCATCGAAGGCGGCGAGATCTGGGCAAGCCACGTTGGCACGCTCAGCGACCCTGCAGAGCTGCACCATGCGCTGCGGCTGATCGCGGAACGGCTCACTGCCGCGCGGCAGCCCGCGGGGCTTGAGCGACTGCCCGGCATGATCGAGGACGCGCTCGCGCGTCGCCCCGACCAGGGGTGGCATGTTGCCTCGTTCTCAGCGTCGCCCGACATCGCCGGCCAGTGGTGCCGTTACGCCGACGGTGGCACGGGCGCAGCCCTGGCTTCGATGCGAGCGATCTCGCTGCATGGGCGAAGGATCGGGGGGCGGCCGTGGCACCGGTGACATACGATCCCGAGACCCAGGCAGGGGCGATCGATGCCCTCCTGGCGGAAACAACGTAAGCGCGGCGTCGAGGCCCTTGCGGCGGGCGGTTGACGATCAGCCAGTTTCGTTGGTCTTCCAGCACCACGGCATGAGATCGTCGATGCGGCTGTTGGGCCAGCGGTTGACGAGGCGGGTCAACACGTCGGTGAAGTAGCGCTGCGGGTCGATGCCGTTGAGCTTGCACGTCTCCACCAGCGAGGCGACGGCCGCCCAGCGCGCGCCACCATCATCGCCGGAGGCGAACAGCGCGTTCTTGCGGCTGAGGCAGATCGGGCGGATGGCGCGCTCGACGGTGTTGGTGTCGAGCTCGATCCGACCGTCGTCGAGGAACCGCACCAGGCCCTCGCGATGGTTCAGCGCGTAGCGGATGGCCCCTGCCGTCGGGCTGCCGCCTGGCAGGCGCGGGAGCTGCTCCGAGAGCCAGGCGAACAGCGCCTCGACGAGGGCACGGCTCTTCGCCCGCCGGACGGCGCGGCGGATGTCGGGCGGCTTGCCGCGTATCTCCTGCTCGATGGCGTAGAGGGCCGCAATGCGCCGCAGCGTCTCCTGCGCGATCGGCGCCGCCTTGCCCTTCGCCAGTTCGATGAACTCCCGCCGCACATGGCTCCAGCAGAATGCCAGCATGATGCCGTCGCCCGCCGCAGCCAGCGTCTTGTAGGCACCGTAGCCGTCGCATTGCAGGATGCCCTGGTAGCCGGTGAGCAACGCCTTGGCGTGCTCGGCACCGCGCCCCGGCGCGTAATGGAACACCACCGCCGGCGGGTCGGCCCCGCCCCAGGGCCGGTCGTCACGCGCGATCGCCCAGGCATAGCCCTTCTTCGTCTTGCCGCGGCCGGGATCCAGCACCGGCATCGTCGTCTCGTCGGCGAACAGTCGCGGCGAGGCCAGCAGGATTTCCCGCATGCGGCGCACCACGGGCACCGCCTCCATTGCCGCCGTGCCGGTCCAATCCGCCAACACCTCGCGGCCGATCTCGATCCCCTGGCGCGCCAGGATCTGCGACTGGCGATAGAGTGGCAGGTGGTCGGCGTAGCGGGAGACCAGCACATGCGCGACGGTCGCCTCGGTCGGCACGCCGCCCTCGATCAGGCGGGCCGGCGCGGCGGCCTGCAGGACCACGCCGGGACAGGCCCGGCAGGCGAGCTTCGGCCGCTTCGTGACCACGACGCGGAACTGCGCCGGGATCACGTCGAGCCGCTCGGCGGCATCGATTCCGATCTCGACCAGCGGACCGCGGCAGCAGGGGCAGGCCGTCGCCTCGGGCGTCAGCATCACCTCGATGCGCGGCAGATGCGCCGGCAGCCGGCCACGGCCGGCGCGGCGGCGCTCGACCTGGTTGCCGCGCAGCGTCGGCGACGCCTTGCCCGCCTCAGCCGCGTTCCCGGCCAGCGTCGCCTCGATCTCCTCGAAGGCGAACAGCAGCTGCTCCTCGGGCAGCTTCTCCGACTTCGTCCCAAATTGCCGACGCTTCAGCTTCAGCAACAGCTGCTGCAGCCGTTCGTTCTGCGAGGCCAGCGCGTCGCGCTCGGCGACCAGCGTGTCGCACCGCGACAGCGTCTCGAGCAGCAGCGTGCGCAGCGCCGCGGCATCCTCCGGCAAGCTCGACGTGTCATCACCCGCGGCGCGCATCGTGGCGCCGATTCTACGCAGGCGCGCTCGGCCTGGGAATCTCCCGCAGCGTCTGTACGCGACGCCAATCGATGCCGTCGAACAGCGCGGCGAACTCCACCGGCGTCAGACGCAGCACGCCATCCACCACCGGCGGCCAGCGGAACGCTCCGCCCTCCAGCTGCTTCCACACCAGGATCAGACCGCTGCCGTCCCACACCAGGATCTTGACCCGGTCGGCGCGGCGCGAACGGAACACCAGCACCGCACCCGAAAACGGATCCGCACCAAGCACCTCGGCCGCCAGCGCCGCCAGGCCGTGCGCACCCTTGCGGAAGTCGACGGGCTTCGTCGCCAGCAGAATCCGCGCGCCAGCCGGAGGCGCGATCATGCCGCCGACGCCCGGATCGCACGCAGCACTACCGTCAGCAACCCGCCGTCCGTGCCGGGGACGACGCGCAGCACCGCGCCGGCCAGCTTGACCTCGATCGCGGCCGTGGTGCGCGCCGGGGCAGCCGACGGCTCAGGGATCGGCGCCGACGCTGCTGTCACGATCGGCACGAAGGCCGGCTCCGCGGAACCCCTGGCCGCCGCCAGCGCCCTGCGCGCCTGCCGGCGCCAGTCGAAAACCTGCTGCGGCGTGACCTGCCAGCGTCGCGCCACCTCGCTCACCACCGCGCCCGGCCGCGCCGTCTCGGCGATGATCCTCGCCTTGTCGTCGGCCGACCATTTCCGCCGCCGGCCAGGCCCCGTCAGAACCTCGATCCGGCGGTACCCGCCTCCCGTCGCGTCGTCGTTAACGCTATCCATAACGTCAGCCCAAAGCCTCACGCCCCAGCCTGACGCAGCACATTCACCCCACGCGCCGGAAGACCGGCCTCAACGCCTCGCTTACGAAACAACAGCGTTGCTGAGTGACGGCTGAACCGCTCCGGGTTTGCCGGAGGCTCCAACTCCTGAGAGGGTGGAGCCTGCAT
>CAZHMM010000089.1:0-15290 GCA_964533585.1 uncultured Elioraea sp. | reverse complement strand
CGCTCGACAGTGCGGCCGAGGCAGAGGCGATTCGCGCGGCCGTGTCCCATGTGTCGTGTCGGCGCACTCGGCTGGCACAGGCGGCTGAGCTCATCGCCGCGCGCACGCTGCGGCGCTCGCCAGAGCGGGGCGCGCTCATTCATGCCATGGGCGGTATGTTCCCCGGCCTTTCTGCGAGCTCGCTCTACCGTGCCGTCAGGACGATCGGGCAGGGGCAGGCGCTCCCCTCCCGCAAGAGGCGCTCCGACGCCGGCACGCGGCGCGTCCATCTGAGCGCGGCGTTCGATCGCTTCGCCGTCGAGATGGGGATCGCGCCCGAGCGGCTCGCGGAGCTCGCCGAGCGCGTGCGTCGGCTGATCCGCGGCGGTTGGACGGACCAGCACGGCGCGGCCACCGGCTGGCGCTCCATCCGCGACAACATGGGCCAGGCGCTGCCCGGCCTCTTCGCGGAGTACGGCGTCGTGATCCCGCTGCTCGGGCGGCGCGTGTTGGAGGGCCTGATCCCGCCGCACGTCGTGAAGGCCGAGCGGCATTTCCGCGATGTCGCTGTGCGCAAGCACGATGCCGGCCGGTGGCACAACCGGCACCGCATCCCGGTCGACCGCTCCATTGCCGGTCTTCTCCCCGGGCAGATCGTCTGCCTCGACGCGAAGACCATCGATATCAACATCCGCTGCAATGATCGCGTGCTGCGCTCGATCAAGATCGCCGCGGTGATGGACGTCGCCACGGGCTGGTTGCTCGCCGTGCCGGTCGACCCCAACGAGAAGCGTGGCATCCGGCGCCCCGACACGCTGCTCGCCCTGGGGCTCTTCTGCCGCGACTTCAGCGTTCCAGAAGTGATCCAGCGCGACAACGGCAGCGAGTACGACATGCCCGAGGTCTATGCGGAGATCACGGCAATCGTCCGCGCCGGCCTCTCGGGTGACCGGCCTCCATTGCGCGAGAAGCCGGAGCTGATCGCGCGCCCCTACAACGCCGGAACAAAGCCGATCGAAGCGGCGTTCCGCCGCGCGCAGAGCAAGATTCTGGAGCTGATGCCGGGGGCGCACTCGGGCCAGTGGTCCAACAAGCGGACGCAGCGGCAGGGGCGGCCGCCAACGCCCTATCCGGGCACCTTCGCGCAGTGGTGCGAAGACTTCGCGAAGATGCTGCGTCTGCTCAACGAAGATGAGCCCTACACGAGCGGCGAGCGCAAGGGCAAGACGCCGCGCGAGCTGTTGGACGCGGCCATCGCGGGCGGATGGAAGGCGTCGGCGCAGCTCACTGACGAGGAGATCGGCTTCGTCTTCGCGGATAGGCAAGAGCGCGTCGTGCAGCCCTGCGGTTTGATCAGCTTCGGCTCTCTCAAGTTCCGTCACAAGGCGCTCGCGTCGCAACGATGGATCGGCCGCAAGGTTCAGGTTCGCTGGCCCCTGGTCGGGCATGATCCGAGCGCGCCTCCCGAACTGCACGTGGTCGACCCGAAGGAGAAGCGGCGCATCTGCGTTGCCACTGCGAAGCGGGTGCCGTTCCTCGGCGAGGAAGGGATCGCGCTGCGACGCGGCCTCGATCGCGCACAGAGGAAGCATGTCGCGGCGCTGGAGGCACAGGCTGATCCCTACAACGTCTTCGAGGGCGCCAAGGCGCGCGTCACGACGCTGCCGGCCGCGGCGTCGGTTCCGACACACGCGACCGCGCGCGCCGTCCCTGGCGGCATTCAGTCGGAGGAAGTCGCGGCGCGCGGCGACACGTCGGGCGGCGCGAAGCTGGTCGCGCTCGACTCTCCGGAGCACCGGAAGAAGCGCGAGCGCGAGGCGCGCGAGGCGCAGCGGCCGATCATGAACTGGCACGGCACGTGGGACCAATACAGCCCGAAACGACGCGCCAGATGAGGGACACGGCCGGCGGGCGCTGGAACACCCGCCGGCCACCGCCCGCGGCAATGGGGCTGCGGGCCTTTGCACACGAGAGGAAGCCCCGTGGCAACAGTGATCAGGCTACCAAAGAAGGAACCGGAGCGCGAGGCTTCGCTGCCTGAGGGCCTGGTGCCGACATCGGTCGCGTGCGCCCTTTGCGGTTTTCTGGATACGGTGCACCGCGGCCCGCTCGACGGGCCGGGCGCGCTTCGGCTTGGCGTCGCCACCGGCCCGACCGGCGTCGGCAAGACCTTCGCCGCCCGTGCCTGGGCGACCGGATGCGCCGCGGTCTATGTCTCGGTCGCGGGCGACAACCAGGTCCGCTGGCACAGCGTGCTGATGCAGATCTTCGTCGCGCTGAAGGAACACCCTGACGACCACCGGCTGCGCGACGGCGGCCCCAAGAACTACGATCCCGCCAACGGCTACCAGCGCATCAAGCGGGCGCTGCTGGGCGGGCACGACATGGACGACGTCGCGCTGCCAGTCGTGATCGACGAAGCGCAGCGGCTGACGGAGTGCGGCATCATGGCGTGCGCCGACCTGGCCGAAGCAGGCGTACCGTTCGCCCTGATCGGCACAGACGCGCTGCGGGATCGGCTCTTCGATCCCGACCGGGACGATGACGAGCGGCGGCGATGGGCTCCCGTCGTGTCGCGCTTCTCCGAACGGCTGTTCATTCCCGCGGTGGATCGGCTCCCGATCGAGGATGATCGCGAAGCGCTGGCGCGGGCCGCCGGCATCACCGATCCGGCCGCGATCGCCTATCTGCGCCGGCTCGTGACGACCGATGGCGCGATCCGCGAAGCCGCGCGCCACATCGCGCGCGCCGTTCGCATCGCCAACGGCGCCCCCGTGAAGTTGAGCCACCTCAAAGCCGCGGTCGAGAGCTGGGGGCTGCGCGCGTGACGGCACCGGGCCGCGCCGCGATCGACACGGCCTCCGCCGAGCGGCTCGCCGCGTGGCGCGCGGCGAACGCCGCCGCGCCGAAGCGACAGATCACACACACGGCACGCGCCACCGGCGCGGCCCGGGGCGCGCGGCGATGACGCGCGCGCGACACGAGATGCGGCCGGCGGGGGTGCGATCCCCGCCGGCCCATCCGGGCGGCTTGGTGCCGTCCGGCCTTCACCAACGGAGGTGACCATGGCGAAGAATGGGCATCATAGGCAAAACGAACCGGCCCGCACACCGCCCCCCGGAATGCGGACGGTGCCGCCGAGCGACCTGACGGCGGGCCTCGCGGCGGCAGTCGAGCCGGCCGCTAAGCGGACTGGCAAGATCGCCCGTGAACGGACCAAGCGCTGGCCGTCGCACTTGCCCGGGGACCACGTGATTTTCTTGCGTGTCGCCCTCACCATCTCGCGCCGACTCGAGACCGTGCTGCTGGCGACGCCCGCACCCAGGCTCGATGATGCCAGATTCGAGGCCGAGATGCTGCTCGACGCGGCGAACGGTGTACGAGTCAACGCGCCGAAACGGATGGATCGTCACGCCCTTGCCGAGATCGAGGACCAGCACGCGCGCATTGCCTGTGCGGTGGGTCGAATCAAGAAGAGGCATGCCGCCCGCGGCATCGCCTCGGTTCTCCGCATGCTTCCGCCTCTGCGCGGGGCGTTGGAACGCATGATCGCGGCCGAGACCCATCGCAGCCGGCCATTTGCCGCCCCCATCCCCCATCCGTAGGAGGCGCGCATGCCCGAGGGGTTCATGACCAAGCGTCACTTCGGGGTGCTCCACATCGCCCGCCAGCGTCTCGGGCTGACCGATGACGACTGGCGGGCGATCCTCGCGCGCGTCGGCGGTGTGGCGAGCTCGCGCGAGCTCACCCCGCACACCTTCGATGCAGTGATGGCGGAGTTCGGCCGGCTCGGCTTCAAGTCCGACTGGTCACGCAACGCCTTCGGCGGCGTTCGGCCCGGCATGGCGAGCCCGGGCCAGCTCGCGCTGATCCGCGAGCTCTGGCGGGACTTCACCGACGGCGCCGGCGACGATGTCTCGCTTGGCCGGTTCATGGCCCGCAAGGGCTGGCCGTCGCATCTGCGCTTCCTGGACGCCCAGACGGCGCGGAAGGTGATCGGCGCGCTGCGGGTGATGTCGAAGAGGAAGCGGCCGCGCGGCCCGGCCGAAGGGCCACCGGCTGCGGCATGAGGCGCATCCTGTGTCCAGTGTCGGGGCGGCGGCCAGGGTGACCAGGCCGCCGCCTCTCAGTAGGGAGGGAGAAGGTTGCGCCCGGCGGCGCGCCGCGACGCCGTCACGGTCTTCCTGCTGGAGCGCGGCGTCCGGATGCTCCCCCGGGTGGCGGAGCGCCGGCGCGCTCGTGAGGGTCTCGCCGGCATCTCGCGGCGCTCGATCGAGGGCGGCTCAAGAAGACCCGAATAAGAGCGCTAAGAGGCCACTAAGAGCGGCCTCTGCGGGGCTGGGGGTGGCGAGGGTGCGGCGAGGGCGACACCCCGCTCCAGGGGCTTCCCAGGGCGATTGCGGCGCCGGCGCTTGGATCGGGGGTGCGGAGGGCGTAGAGTGGGTTGGGTAGCCGGGATCGCGAAACGCAGCAGCGACCGGGGACCCGACCCTGGCAGCCCGCGCGCTAGGTGGGGCGTTGCGAGCCCCCTCGGCTACCGCGTGGACGTGTGATTCGGTCCCGAGGCGCCAGCCCCCCTCGTAGGAGACCGGCACAGGCAAGGGCGGGCTGGCCGCCCGCGCTAACGCCCCGGCCGCACCTTCCCCCGAGGGAGCGCGCAGGCTGACTCTTGTCAGCCTGAGGAAGTGGGCCGAACCGGGCTACCTCCGGGCGGCCATGGCAACCCGCCCGCCCTCGCGCCCCGCGGCCGCGCCGCCGCCGCGAAAGCACCTGCCCGGGCTGCTGCGCGACGTCGCCGATGTGTTCGGCGAGCCCATCGCCGCCAAGCTCGCGCGCGCCTTCGGTGGGCAGTACGTCTACCTGCCGAAGCGCGCCCTGCCGAGCCACCCGATCGCCAAGGCGACCAGTGTCGGGCTGCTCGCGTGGTTGATCCAGCATCACGACGAATGCGCGCGCATCGTCATCCCCTCGGGGCGCGCGCTGCTCATCGCGGATCGCGTCGCACAGGCGAAGAAGCTGCACGACGCCCGCCTGACCGTGGCCGCGATCGCGTCGCGCCTGCGCGTCCACGTCAGGACGGTGCACGGCTACCTCCGCCTGGCCCGAGAGAGAGGACTCTGATGAACGAAACGATCCCCGCCGAGGTGCATCAGGTGCTCGCCGACATCCCGGCCGAAGCGCGGGCCGAGCTCGCCACGCTGGCGAAGGCGATCGCCGCGCTGGAGGCGAAGCGCGCGGCGGCGGAGGCGCGGAGGGCGAAGGCCGCCGCGGTCGCCGAGCAGATTCAGGCCGCCGCGAACGCGCCGGAGCTCGCGGCCGAGCCGGAGATTGATCTTGCGAGTGCGGATCGGGTTGCCGCGCTGATCGAAGGCGCGCAGCCCGGTCTGGCACCGCACGTTCAGCGGGCGCAGCGGCGCAAGCGGAACGAAGAGCGCGGCGCCGCGCAGGCGCAGCTCCGCCACGACGCCGAGGCGCTGGCCGCCGAGGCGGCCCGGCTCGCGGCCGATATCGAGGACATCGGCGAGTCGCTCCGCCGGAAGCGTGACGCGTTCCTCCGCGCGAGCATCCGGGCGCTGGCGGCAGCCGCGCGCCGGCAGATGATCGCCTATCTGCGCGGCGTGCCGCAGATCGCCCAGGGGGTGCGCGACGCGTTCTACCCGCTTGGTGCCAGCCCGCCGGTCATGATCGACGATCTGATCGACATCAAGGTCGCGTTCTGGCGCGGCGACGGCAGCAACAACCGCGACCAGTTGTGGCCCCCATCCTGGAACGGCCGCGAGAACACCTATCGTGACGAGCTCGCGCCCTTCGATCCCGCCACGGCCCTTGCGGCATTCGAGCTCGCGCTCCGCGATGACGCCGCGCGGGTCGCCTGAGCCGGCCGCGCCGGCCGAGGATCGCGACCAGGCCGAGGCCGTGCTGCGCATGCCCGCCGGCCTGACGGCCGACGCGGTTGCCGCGCGGCTGCGCCGGCGCTTCGCCGAGCGCGCCTGGTCGGCCGAGGCCGTGCAACGGTTCCGGGTGCGCCACGCGCCCTATCTGCGGCGCGGCAAGGTCGAGGCCGACGTGGCGCTGAAGGCGTTCGTCGACGCCCGCATCGGCGCGATGACGCTCGATCGTCTCACCGCGCTGCTGCGGGAGCGGTTCGGGCCGGGCGCGCCGAAGCGATCGTCGGTGCAGCGCTACATCAAGCGCGAGCGTCGGCGACTGAACGCGCTCGCAACAAAGGAGGCCATCGGATGACGTTCGCCGCTGAAGAGCTCACCGAGATCACGGCCGAGCTCGCTTACCAGGATCGCCAGAAGGGCGTGCCGCCCGAGCCGTGGCGCGACACGGTGCAGCGTGCCGCGCGCATGTCATCGACGGAAGCGCGGATGCTTGTGGTCCGCGCGATCGCCGGCACCGTCGAGCCCGGCAAGGGATGGGCCGGGACGCCCGAGGGGATCGCGCGCCAGATCGCGCGCGCGGCCTCGGCGCTGCAAGCGCGACGCGCCGCCGTCGGCATGCCGATCCCCTACGCCGAGGCGGTGCATCGCGTCACGCCGGAGGTCCAGTGGCTCGCCGGCGGACCGATGCCGCCGGTGCCCGGCGAGCAGCCGCGTCCGCTCACCGTGGCGACGCCGGCGGGCAGCACCGTCACCGTGTTTCGGTAGGCGCCGGGTCACGTGACCGACCTCACCGTCCGCCTGGTCCTGACCGCCGACGGGCGGCCGCTGCGCACCGAGATCGTCGGCGCGGCGCGCCAGGTCGAGCAGTTCACCGCGCAGCTCGAACAGGGCGGCGTGCGCGTGCAGCGGACTTCGGTCGCGGCCGAGGGGGCGATGCGGCGGGTCGGCGCGGCGGCGACGGGCGCCGGCACGCAGATCGCGACCGCGATGGACGGCCGCGCCACGCCGGCGGTGGCCCGCCTCCAGACCGCGCTGTTCCGCGCCTCGACGGCCGCGAGCACGGTGCTGACCACGGTCGGCGGCATGCCGGGCCAGTTCGGCGCGGTGGCGAACGCGGGCGGGCGGATGGCGGCGGCGCTGTCGGGCGGGCTCGCCGGCGTGGCGGTGCAGCTCGCGGTGTTCGGCGCGCAGATGCTGTTCGCGCGGCAGGAGACCGAGCGGGCCGAGCAGGCGGGCCGCAGCCTCGGTGACGCGCAGGCGGCGCTTCAGCGCGCTCTCAGCGGGGTCTCACAGTCGCTGGAGACCGCCGAGGAGCGGACGCGGCGGCTGACGATCGAGCAGCGGCAGAACGCGGTCGGGCAGATCGCGAACGCGCGCGCGCAGATCGAGGCGCAGCGCGACCTGGCGCGGAGTTTCGTCCAGGGCACGACCACCGAGATCGCGCGGCTGCGCGCGCAGCTCGGCGACCAGGACTTCAACTTCCAGAGCTTCGTCGCCGGCGCGGAGCCGGAGATTCGGCGCCAGACGGGCCTGCTGCGGGTGCTGGAGCAGCAGCTCGAGTCGCTCGCCGAGGCCGAGCGGCGGCTGTTCAACGCGCCGCTGCCCTCGGGCCAGCCCGAGGCGCGCGCGCGCGGCGCGGCGCGGGCGGCGCGGGCCGAGGTCGATCCGTTCGCGCGGCTGCGCGAGGCCGGCCGCGCGCTGGAGCAGGAGCTGCGCACGCCGCTGGAGCGCTATCGAGACGAGCTCCAGCGGCTCGATAACCTGTTTCAAGGCGGGTTCATCAACACCGAAACATGGACCCGTGGCCTCGCCCGTGCCGGCGAGGAACTGGAGAAGGCGCAGCGCTCGGCCGAGGGGGCGAGTGCGGGCGTCTCCGGCCTCGATGACGCCTTCGGGCGGCTTGAGGAGTCGATCGAGGGGGTTGGTCGCGCGTCGGCGCAGATGCTCGCCGATGCGCTGGTCGGCGTGCGCGCGCTCGAAGGCGGTGTGATGGGGTTGATCCAGCGATTCGCGTCGGACGTGCTGCGCAAGCTGATCTACGATCAGATGACGGCACCACTCGCACAGGCCGCGGGCGTGTTGCTGCGGTCCGGCCTCGGTTCGCTGTTCGGCGCGTTCAGCGGCGCCTCGGCGCATAGCATCCCCGGCCCGCCGATCATCCCGGTCACCGCGACGCCTCTGCACACGGGCGGCATCGTCGGCCGGGAGGGCGGGGCATCGCGCGCGGTGCCCGCGGCGCTGTTCGCCGGTGCGCCGCGGCTGCACTCGGGCGGGTTCCTCGGCCCGGGCGAGGTGCCGGCGATCCTGAAACACGGCGAGGGCGTGTTCACCCCCGAGCAGATGGCGGCGATGGGCAGCACGGTGATCGTGCAGAACATCGACCAGCGCGGCGCCGGGGCGCCGCCGATCCAGACGGAAACCGGGCGCGGCCCGCGCGGCGAGATCTTGATCCGTCAGATCATCCGAAGCGAAGTCAGCCGAGGGATTGCCGATGGCGCGTTCGACCGCGAGATGGGCATGGCCTACGGCGCGCGCCGCGCAGGGCTGCGATGAGGGGCGCGTGTCACCTGCTCGTTTCGCCCGAAGGCGAAACGGTCGACGCGATCCTCGCGCGTTGTCTGACCGTGGAGGCGCGCGGGGCGGCCGTCGTGTTTCTCGCGCAGAATGATGCGTTCTACCCCTACTACCGCTATGTCGCGCGTCGGCGCTGGCAGCACGAGATCATTGAGGACGGCGCCGGCGTCGTGATCCTGCTCGCGTGCCCTTGGAAGATCGCCTGCTTCGAGGCGCTGTCCTATGGCCGCTGGATCGCCGGGGCCGCCGCGCTCGCGCTCGCGAGCTGGATTGTCTGACGTGACCGGGCACCTCCCCGCCTCCGCCTCGCGGTCGCTCGCGACCTGGCGCAACGACCCGCTGCGCGTCACGTTCGGTGATCGGATCGAGCCTGATCTGTTGGCGCTGCCGCCACGCGGCGCGGCGCGCGGCCTCGCGGTGTTCCGGGCGCTGGAAGCGGACGGCGAGGTCGGAGCGGGACTTCAGAAGCGCAAGGCGGCCGTGATCGCGCGGCGCTGGGAGATCAGCCCCGGTGCCGACACGCCCGCCGGTCATGCCGCCGCCGAGCTCGTGCGCACTGCGCTCTTCAATCTCAACGTCGAGCAGCTCATCGGGAGCTGTCTCGACGCGCTGCTCATGGGCGTGTCGATCGTCGAAGTGATCTGGACCGAAGCGCCGGCCGGCGTGCTGGTGCCGCTCGACACCAAGCATCGCGACGCGCTCCGCTTCACGTTCCGCGACGCGCAGCCCGAGCCCGAGCTGCGGCTGCGGACGCGCGCGCATCCGCAGGACGGCGAGGCGGTGCCAGAGCGGAAGTTCATCGTGCATCGGCATGGCAGCCGCTACGACAATCCCTGGGGCCAGGGGCTCGGGCCGGTGCTGTTCTGGCCGGTCTTCTTCAAGCGCCGTGGCATCGCATTCTGGCTTGGCGCGCTGGAACGCCTCGGCCAGCCGACGGCGATCGGCCGCTATCCCGCCGGCACGCCGGAAGAGGACCAGAAGAGGCTTCTGCACTTGCTCGCCACCATCGGAACGGAGGCCGGCGCGATCCTCCCGGAGGGAATGACAGTCGAGCTCCTGGAGGGGCTGCGCGAGACCGGTATGGAGGGCCACGTGCAGCTCGCGCGCTACATGGACGCGCAGATCGCGCTGGCGATCTGCGGTGCCACGCTCGAAAGCCGCTCGCATCTGCGCAGTGTGCATCAGCTCGCGATGGTGGACGCCGCACACCTCGCCACGACGCTCTATCGAACGCTTCTGCGCTGGATCGTCGAGCTCAACATGCCGGGTGCGCCGGTGCCCTCGATCCGTTGGGATTTCACCGATCCGCGCGCCTCGGCCAAGCGCGCCGAAGTCGACGCGATCCTTGCGCAAGTCGGCTATCGCCCGACCGCGGCGCGGATTCGCGACCGCTACGGCGTGGGGTTCCAGGACATTGGGCCGCCGGCGACGCCATGACCGAGCTGATCACTCTCGACGCCGACGCCTGCCGCATCGTCGCGCGCCCGCATCCGTTCTCGACGGAACGGACCGAGTGCACGGTGAAGGCCGGCGCGACGATCGCCGAGCTGCTCGCCGAAGCGGTGCCGGATCGCGCGCTGCACCACTACGCGCACGTGTCGCTGATCGATGACGTAATGGCGCGCGAGCCAATGCCCCTGCCCCGCGAGGTGTGGGGACGCGTGCGCCCGAAGCCGGGCACGCGCGTGCAGATCACCCTCGTACCGATGGGCGGCGGCGGTGGCGGCGGCAAGAACCCGCTGCGCACGGTGCTGTCGATCGCGGTGATCGCGGCGAGCTTCTTCCTTGGCGCGACGGTCGGCGGCCTGATCCTTGGCGAGGTCGGGTCAACCTTCCTCGGCATGACGGTGACGAAAGCGCTTCAGGCGGCCGTCGGCGGCTTCATCATCCCCTGTGCCGGCCCGCTGCTGATCGCCACCGCTCCCCCCCGGAAGGAGGTTCTTCGATGACACTGCTGCTCGCCACGGTCGCCCCAGGCTTCGCGCTGCTGTCGCAGGATACGGCCTTCGCCGGCGGAGGGGCGGCCTCGGCCGAGCTGCTCGCGCGCGAGGCGGTCACCGCTGGCGGCTTCGCCGGCGACGCCATGCCCGGCGCACCGGGCGGCGCGATCGCGCCGATCGATCACCACCGGGCGAAGATTCAGCTGATCCCGGGCCTGCGGGTCGCGATCGGTGGCGCCGGCTGCGTTGCCACGCATTTCCGCTGGCTTGAGCGCCTGGTCTGTGCCGGCGTGGACTCGATCGAGGCCATCTCGGCCGCCGCACCCGAGCTGCTCGCCGGCGTCTGGTCCCGCGGCGCGGTCGGCCCCTACATGGCGGTCGCGGTCGGCTGGTCGGACATCGAAGGCCAGCCGCTCGGTCTCGCCTTCGCCTCGGGCGAGGGCTTCGCGCCGCGGCGGATCGAACTGGGCAGCGGCCACGCGCTCCATCCCGGCCCGGCGACCGACGATCACGCAACCTATCCATGGGTCGAGAAGCTCTGGATTCAGGCCGCCCATGGCGAGGGCACGCTTCAGTTCCATCGGGCCTATGGGGCGAACGTCGCCCGTGCCTGGGCTGCCGGGCGCTATCCGCGCGGCATGGTGATCGGCGGCTTCCTTCAGAGTGTCCGGGTCACGCGCGAGGGGGTTTCCGACGCCTGGGCCGCCCTGCCCGGCGACGTGCCGAGCGTGCTTCAGAGCCCGATCGGGCCGCTCAGGGTCGCGCTCGGGCCGGACGACACCCTCCAGTTCCCCGCTGCCGGCCTGGTCATGGTCGATTCCGGGGCACGGGACAGCCTCGAAAGGGCACTCTTAGAGCGGTCTCAAGCGGCCTTGGACGCGGCTTGAGCGAGGTTCGCGCGGCGGCGCTGGTGAGGGTGAGACGCCGCGCGGATGGAGGGGGCGGAGCTCTGGTCCGGCGCCCGCCCCCTCGCTTCCCTTGCCGGAGGGCCGGGCGCCCGGCATCCTGCCGCTGGTCGCTCGATTACTTACCGTCGACTTTGGCGGCTGATCGCCCTGCCGGGGGCCGAGAGCGGGGGCGCGACCCGATTTTTCTCAGGGTTCAGAGGGTTTGATGCGGGCCACGCACGATGCCAGCCGATCCCCTCGAATCCCGGTTCCCGTTGTCAGAAAACGATGTCCAGTGTCAGAGAGCAGTATCCCCTCTACCGGTCTCCGCCTCGTAGCGGGCCTTGGTTTCCGCGTTCGGGGGGTAAAGGCCGGGCAGCGGCACGCCCTTCTCCACCTCGCGCATGATCCAGGCCTCGAGCTTCTCCTGCGCTTCCGCCTCACGCGTCACCGCCTCCACCAGCGCCTGCGGGATCAGCACGGCGCCGTCGTCATCCGCCACCACCACGTCGCCCGGATAGACCGCGACACCGCCACAGCCCACCGGCTCTTCCCAGTTCACGAAGGTCAGCGCCGCGACCGAAGGTGGCGCTGCCTCGGCCGCGCACCACACGGGCAGGCTGGTGCCACGCACGCCCACCGCATCGCGCACCGCGCCCTCCGTCACAAGGGCTGCGACGCCCTTCTTCGCCATCCGCGCGCAGAGGATGTCGCCGAAGATGCCCGCCTCGGTCACACCCTCGGTGCCTGCGACGACGACGACACCCTCCGGCATCGCCTCGATCGCGCCACGCGTCGAACGCGGATTGGCCCAGCTCTCGGGTGTGGCCAGATCTTCGCGCGCCGGAATGAACCGCAGCGTGAACGCTGTCCCCACCACGCGCGCCTGACCGGTGCGCAGCGGTCGCGGCCCCGTCATCCACGTCTTGCGCAGTCCCTTCTTCAGCAGAACCGTGGTCAGCGTCGCCGTGGTCACGCCCGCGAGCGTGTCGCGGATGGCCGGTGTCAGCGTCATGGTCGTTTCCCTGTCCTCTGTGCCCGAAGATCAATCCAGCCGTGCGCCCGACCGCCGGACGACCTCGGCCCAGCGCGCGGTCTCGGAGACCACGAAGGCGGCGAACTCCGTGGGCGCCGCGCTCAGCGGCTCGGCGCCGAGCTCCGCCAGCCGCGCGAGCAGGCTGCCGTTCGGCCCGGTCATCTCGGCCATCGCCGCGGCGACGCGCTGCACGATCGCGTCCGGCGTGCCGGCCGGCGCGAACACGCCGAACCAGGCCCCCGTCACGAAGCCCGGCACGCCCGCCTCGGTGAAGGTGGGCACATCCGGCAGCGCCGTCATCCGGGCGCGCGACGCGACCGCAATCGGCCGCACGCCGCCGGCACGGATCTGCCCGATCGTACCAGGCAGCAGTTCGAACATCAGCTCGATACGTCCGGCGATCAGGTCGGTCTGCGCCGGCGCCGAACCGCGATAGGGCACGTGCTCCATCTCCACGCCGGCTGCGGCCTTGAACATCTCGCCTGCGAGATGGATCGAGGTGCCGTTGCCCGACGAGCCGAAACGCAGCCGGCCGGGATTCGCCTTTGTATGGGCGATGAACTCGGCGACGGTGCGCGCGGGCACCTCCGGATGCACGACCAGGATATTGGGCACCATCGCCAGCGGCGCGATCGCCACGAAGTCCTTGATCGGATCATAGGGCAGGCGCTGGAACAGCGCCGCATTGGCCGCGTGCGTACCCTGGGTGCCGAGAAAGAACGTGTAGCCGTCGGGCGCAGCCCGCGAGACCGCTTCGGCGGCGATGTTGCCCGAGGCGCCGGGCCGGTTCTCGACCACCACCGGCTGGCCGATCGCCGCGCCCAGCCGCTCGGCCAGCAGCCGCCCGAGCACGTCCGCCGTGCCGCCCGGCGGGAAGGGCAGGACGAGACGGGGCGGGCGTGTCGGCCAGCTCTGCGCGCGCGCCAGCGACGGTGTTGCCGCCAGCGCGCCGAGCACGACACGGCGCGTGATCCTTGCGTTCATCAGAATGGTCCCGGTTGCCATTGTCGGCGGCGATCTTCCATCGGCGCGCGCCGTCGTCAATGCGGGGGTCAGCGGAACAGGGCCTTGGGCAGCCACGTCGCAAGCTCAGGGAACACCCAGAGGATGACAAGCGCCAGAACCTGCAACGCAACGAACGGGACGCTGCCGCGATAGATGTCACCAGTGGTCACCGATCCCGGCGCCACCCCGCGCAGATAGAACAGGGCGAAGCCGAAGGGCGGGGTGAGGAAGCTCGTCTGCAGATTAGCCCCGATCATCACACCGAGCCAGATCGGATCGATGTCGAGCATCAGCAATGCCGGCGCGGTCAGCGGCACGACGATGAACACGATCTCGAACGTGTCGAGGAAGAAGCCGAGCACGAACATCATGCCCATCGCCGCCAGCACCGCGCCGATGCGTCCGCCCGGCAGCCCGTGCAGGAACTCCTCGATCAGCAGCTCACCGCCCATGGTGCGGAACACCAGGCTGAAGATCGAGGCGCCGAACAGGATCACGAACACCATCGCGGTGGTATTCAGCGTGCTCTCCGCCGCCTCCTGCAAGCGCGCGAGCGAGAGCTCGCGGCGCACGAAGGCGAGCAGCACCGCGCCCACCGCGCCGACCGAGGCGCTCTCGGTCGGCGTGGCGATGCCGCCCAGGATCGATCCGAGCACGGCCATGATCAGCACAAGCGGCGGCAGCAGCGAGGAGACGATCCGCCCAGGCAGGCTCGCCCGCTCGGCCTCGGTCATGGTGATCGCCGGCGCGCCCGCGGGGCGCAGCACCGCGAAGAGCATCGACCAGGCGATGTAGAGCCCGACCAGCAGCAGGCCCGGCAGCAGCGCGCCGGCGAACAGGTCGGAGACCGACACCGGATCAGGCGCGAAATTGCCCTTGCGCAGCTGGGCCTCGGAATTCGCGCCCTGGAGGAAGTCGGCGACGAAGATCAGGATGGTCGAGGGAGGAATGATCTGCCCGAGTGTGCCCGAGGCGCAGATCGCCCCAGTGGCGAGCTTCGGATCGTAGCCCGCGCGCAGCATCGCCGGCAGGCTGATCAGCCCCATCGTCACCACGGTCGCTCCGACCACGCCGGTCGAGGCCGCGAGCAGCGCGCCGACGATGATCACCGAGATCGCGAGCCCGCCGCGCAGGCTGCCGAAGCACTGGCCCATCGTGGTCAGCAGCGCCTCGGCGATGCGCGTCCGTTCGAGTACCGTGCCCATGAAGATGAACAGCGGCACCGCGACCAGCACCTCGGACTGCATGATGCCGAAGTAGCGCGGCGCGATGGTGGCGAAGTAGGACGGATCGAACGCGCCGACCAGGAAGCCCGCGAACGCGAACACGAGCGAGGTGCCGGCGAGCGTGAATGCGACCGGATAGCCGAGCATCAGCGTGCCGATCGTCACCACGAACAGCAGGACGGAGAGGATTTCGCCGAGAACGACCGGGTCCATCACTCAGGGTGATCCGGCCGTCAGGTGCGGCGCGCATTCGGGCCGGCCGCCGAGCAGCAGGGCCGCCTTCGCCGCCTGCGCCAGCCCCTGCAGCCCGACGACGAGGCAGAACCCGAGCACGCAGGACTTGAGCAGGTAGAGCCCCGGCAGTCCGCCAATGTTCTGACTCCCCTCACCAAACATCCAGGAGAGCCGCACCGCCGGCCACGTGTAGACCCAGATCACCGCCAGCATCGGCAGCAGGAACAGCAGCGTGCCGAGGATCTCGATCTTGGCCTTGGTCCGCGGATCGGCCGGGCGATAGAACAGATCGACCCGCACATGCGCATCCGCGCGCAGCGCGAAGGCCGCACCGAGCGTGAACCCCGCGCCATTCAGCCAGACATAGACATCCTGCATCCAGATGAAGGCGATGCCGAAACCGTAGCGCAGCACGACATTCGTGAAGCACATCAGGACCGCGGCGATCAGCCCCCAGGCCAGCAATCGGCCCAGCGCGTTGCTCAGCGCATCGACTGCTCGCACGAACAGGACGAGTGCCG
>CAZHMM010000088.1:5391-15523 GCA_964533585.1 uncultured Elioraea sp. | reverse complement strand
CGCGCCACCTGCTGCCGCGCCCGCCCCCGCGGCGCCTCAGCCGACCCCGCCCGTGGCCGCACTGCCGGTTGGCCCGTCAGCTCCGCCGCCTCCGCCTGCCGCTGCGCTCGCGCCACCCGCGCCGGCCGTGGTTGCCGCCGCGCCGCCGGCCGAGCCGGCCCGCCCCGCAGCACCGCCGACGATCCCGCAGGGGCGTCCGCCCGGCGGCGTCTCGGTCGATGCGGTCGATTACGGTCCCGCCGGCGATGTCAGCTTCGCCGGGCGCGCGGGCCCGGGCGAGGCGGTGCGGCTCTATCTCGACGGCCAGCACCTCGGCGATGCCCGCGCCGATGCCGAGGGGCGCTGGAACCTCGCCCCGGAGGCGCCGATCGAGCCCGGCCGCACCCAGGCGCTGCGCGCCGATCAGGTGGCGCCGGACGGGCGCGTCACCGCGCGCGTGCAGGTGCCGTTCCAGCGCGCCGAGACCCCGCCCGAGGGTCTGCGCGAGGGCAGCATCATCGTCCAGCCCGGCCATTCGCTGTGGCGGATCGCGCGCGAGACCTATGGGCGCGGCATCCGCTACACCGTGATCTACGAGGCGAATCGCGAGCAGATCCGCAATCCGGACCTGATCTTTCCCGGCCAGATCTTCGTGCTGCCGGGCGCGGAGGGTGGCGGCTGAGGCTCAGGCCGGGCGGGTGCCGGCCTCGTCCAGCAGGTCGAGACAGGGGGCGAGCCGCAGCACGAACCGCGTCGCCGCGACGATCAGCCGGCTCACGGTCGCGGGGGCGCCGAGATCCTCGACCGCCTCCACCACCACGCCGTGCCCGGGGGTCAGCCCGACCCGCCAGCCCGCGCCTGCCTCCGCGCGCAGCGCCGCGAGGGCTGCGAACACGGCGGGCCGCAGCGGTGCGGCCTCGGCCGTGAAGGGCACGTGGCCCGCCAGCACCGAAAGCCTGAGCCGCGCATCGGCGCAGAGCTCGGCCCGGATGCGCCGGCCGCGCCAGCGAAAGCCGAAGCCGGCCGGACGCGCGCCGTCACAGGCGTGCAGCACGCCGTCCCGATCGACGAGGAAGGGTCCGAGGCGGCCGAGTTCGCGTGCAGCGTTGGTCATATGCTGCTCTATGCCGCGCCGGCGTAAAGCGATCTATAACGCTGGCAGCCATGAGTCTGCTCGACACCACCGCCTCGGTCCTCGCCCGCCCGCACCGCGCCGGCCTGCCGTTCATCGTCGGCGCGGCGGCGGCCGGCCTGGTCGGCGGCTTCATCTGGTCCGGGCTGCTCTGGCTCGGCATGGCGGCCGCCCTGTTCTGCGCCTTCTTCTTCCGCGACCCCGACCGCGCCGTGCCGACCCGCGAGGGGCTGCTGGTCGCGCCGGCCGACGGGCGGGTGGTGTCGATCGCCACCGTGCTGCCGCCGCCCGAGCTCGCGCTGGGCAGCGCACCGCGCGTGCGCATCGCCACCTTCCTCTCGGTGCTCGACGTGCACGTCAACCGCGCCCCCTGCGCCGGCACGGTCAAGGCGATCGCCTACCACCCGGGCAAGTTCCTCAACGCCGCCGGGGACAAGGCCTCGGAGGAGAACGAGCGCAACGCGATCGCGCTCGAGATGGCGGACGGGCGCACCATCGCGGTGGTGCAGATCGCCGGGCTGATCGCGCGCCGCATCGTCTGCGAGATCGAGGAGCGCCAGAGCCTGCGCGCCGGCCAGCGCATCGGCCTGATCCGGTTCGGCAGCCGGGTCGATCTCTACCTGCCCGAGGGCGCGGCCCCGCTGGTCGCGGTCGGCCAGCGCATGGTGGGCGGCGAGACGGTGATGGCCGATCTCGCCTCCGCCGAACCCGCACGGGCGGCGCAGCTGGTCTGATGCGCCCGCCGCTCACCCCGGCGGTCGAGCGCTGGCGCCAGCGCATCCGCCGCCGCTCGCGCCCGCGCTTCCGTGGCCTCTCGTTCAACCGGCTGATCCCCAACCTGATGACGCTGGTGGGGCTCTGCGCCGGGCTCACCGCGATCCGCTTCGCGCTGATGGAGCGCTGGGAGGCGGCGGCGATCGCGATCGTCATCGCCGCGGTGATCGACGGGCTGGACGGCCGGATCGCGCGCCTGCTCAAGGCGACCTCGCGCTTCGGCGCCGAGTTCGACAGCCTGGCCGACTTCCTCTGCTTCGGCGTCGCCCCGGCACTCGTGCTCTATCTCTGGACGCTCTCGGTCTGGGGCGGGCTCGGCTGGGCGCCGTGTCTGATGTACGCGGTCTGCACCGCGCTTCGGCTCGCGCGCTTCAACGCCGCGATCGACGGCGCGCCGAAGCCGGCCTACGCCTACAACTTCTTCACCGGCGTGCCGGCGCCGGCGGCGGCCGGGCTCGCGCTCTTTCCGCTGTTCCTGTTCCTCCAGGCCGAGGCGAACGGTGTGGCCATGCTCGCCGACATCGCGCGCCATCCGATCCTGTCCGCGGTCGTGCTGCTCGCGGTCGCGGCGCTGATGGTCAGTACGCTGCCGACCTGGAGCTTCAAGAACTTCAAGGTGCCGCACGAATACGTGCTGCCGCTGCTGCTCGGCGCCGGGCTCTATGTCGCGCTGCTGGTGAGCGAGCCCTGGGCCGCGCTTGCCGCCGCCGGGGTGATCTATGCCGCGGCGATCCCGCTCGGCGTGCGCAGCTACCGCCGGCTGAAGGCCGAGGCCGAACTGCCCGGCGCCAGCGAGGAGCCGCAGGAAAGGCGCACGGCATGAACGACGCCGAGATGCGCCGGCTGGCGATCGGGCTGATGCACACGATGACGCGCATCGCCGAGGCGCTCGCGAACCTGAACGCGGCGCAGACCATCGTGACGGAGGCGGTGCTGCGGCTTTCGGCCGGGGAGAGGCTTGATCCCGCCGCGTTACGGACGCATCAAGAGCACATGCAGGCGGCGCAGTTCGCGATTCGGGGCCTGGCGAAGGAGCTGGAAGCGTCGATCGACCTTCTTGAGGCGCGGCCGCATGGCTGACGGGCCCGACCTGACGCTGCTGCGCCAGCGCATCCGCGAGATCGAGCGTCGGGTTGGCGGCGGCGAGGCCCCGCTGCTGTCGAACGATCTCGGCGCGCGCGTCGATCAGCTGGAGCGCGAGGTGGCCGACATCGCCGCCATGCTCGCACGCGTCGAGCCGATGATCGCGCGGATCGACGCGACCGTGCCCGGCGCCGCGACCAAGGCCGAGGTCGAGCGGCTGCGCGCGCAGATCGCCGCCCAGCTCAGCGAGAAGCCGAGCAAGGCCTATCTCTGGGCGGTGCTGCTGCTGCTGCTGCTCGCCGCGGTTGCCGCGCCGCGCGTGGCCGCGCTGCTGGGCTGACTACTCCGCGGCCTTCGGCTGCTCGGCAGGCTTCGGCGCCGCACCGCGCCGCCGCTCCACCACCACGCCCGACTCCCTGAGTGCTGCGATCTCGGCCTCGCCGAACCCGTGCGCGCGCAGCACCTCCGCGCCATCCGCGCCGAAGCGCGGCGGCGCAGTGCGTGCCCCGCCCGGTGTGCGGGCGAACTTGATCGGCGTATTGAGCCCCCGGTACCAGTCGATCTCGGCGATCATGTTGCGCGCCGCCGTGTGCGGCTCGGCCACCACCTCGTCGAAATAGCGCACCGGCCCGGCGGGCAGCCCAGCCGCGAGCAGGCGCGTGCAGAGCGCGCTGCCGTCCTCCGCGCCGACGATCGCCTGCACCTCGGCGGTGAGCGCGGCGCGATTGGCCAGCCGGTCGGCATTGGTGCGGAAGCGCGCATCGTCGGCGAGCTCGGGCCGGCCGAGCAGGCCGCACATCTTCCGGAACGTCGCGTCATTGCCGGTGCCGATGAAGATGTCGCCGGTCCTGGTCCGGAACGTATCGTAGGGCGCGAGATTCGGGTGCGGGTTGCCGGTGGCGACCGGGCGCTTGCCCGAGAGGAAGAAGTTCGCCGCGTGCGGATGCAAGAGCGCCATGCCGCAGTCGTGCAGCGTCATGTCGATGAACTGGCCCTGGCCGCTCGATCCGCGCTCATAGACCGCCATCAGGATGGCGATCGCGCTGTAGAGGCCGGTGCCGATATCGACGATCGGCGTGCCGAGCCGCACCGGCCCCGTCTCGGGCGTGCCGTTGATGCTCATCAGCCCCACCATCGCCTGCACGATCGCGTCGTAGCCGGGGAAGCCGCCGAGCGGGCCCTCGGCGCCGAAGCCCGAGACACGGCAATGGATCAGGCGCGGGAAGCGCGCCTTCAGCGTCTCGTAGCCGATGCCCCATTTCTCCATCGTGCCGGGCTTGAAGTTCTCGATCAGCACATCCGCGCCGTCGAGCAGACGCAGCAGCACCTCGCGCGCTTCGGGCTGCGCCAGATCGAGCCCGATCGACTTCTTGTTGCGGTTGACGCCGATGAAGTAGGAGGCGTCGCGCGTGCCGTCCTCGTGCGCGTGGAAGGGCGGGCCCCAGTCGCGCACCTCGTCGCCCTGCGGCGGCTCGATCTTGATCACCTCCGCACCGTGATCGGCCAGCACCATGGTGCAGTAGGGCCCGCCGAGCACGCGGGTGAGGTCGATGATCTTGAGGCCGGCGAGCGCGCCTGGGCTGAGCATGGCCTGTCTCCTTACGCCGCGCGCGCGCCGAACACGCGGGCGCAGAACTGCGGATAGGTGTCCTCGAGGGCGGCGCGGATCGGCCCCGCCAGCGCGGCGCGGTCAGCCTCGGACGGGCCGCGCGTCTCGGGCACGTGGTCGGGCTCGTCGTAGTCGAACCCCGTGGCCTCGCGCACGGATGCGCGCGTCTCGCCGGGATGCAGCGAGGCGAGCGCGAAGCGCGCGCGCGCGGCATCGAAGGCGAACACGCAGCGTCCCGTCACCAGCGCCTGCGGCGAGCCGCGGCGCGCCACACCCGGCGGCGAGACGCCCGGGGCGGACACGTAATCGACCTTCGGCACCAGCACGCGCGGCGAGTGCTCCTCGCGGAACAGGATCACGCGCGGCACGGTGAAGGCCATGAAGGCCGAGCCGAAGTTGCCGGGCAGCCGCGCCGATGAGCCGGCCGGCTGGCCGGTGCCGATCAGATTGATGTTCGCCTGGCCGTCGATCTGCACGCCGCCCAGGAAGAACAGGTCGATCCGCCCCTGGCCGGCGAGGTCGAACAGCTCGCGCGCGCCCTCGGTGAACGGATTGCCGACCCGCTGCTGGAGCAGCGAAAGCCGCAGGTCGAGCCCGCGATGGCGCGCCAGCATCACCGCATGTGCCGGGATCGGGGATGCGGCGCCGACCGCGGCGTGACGCACTGGGTGCGGATGCGGCGCGGCGATCAGGTCGGCGATCGCGGCGATCAGCAGTTCCTCGCGGCTGATGCTCATTCCGCGGCCTTCGGCAGCGGGCCGAGCACATGCTGGGCGAGATAGGCGCGGAACCCCTCCTCCGTGCGCGCGGCCTTCGCATAGGCATCGAGATGCGCGGCATCGGCCGGGTAGAGGTCGAGCAGGCCGAGCGGCCAGGCGCCGCGCTCCGCAACCGCCACCGCCGAGACGTAGAGCGAGGAGATCACGCCCGGCGCGAGCCGCTCGTCTTCCATCAGGTTGCCCTCGACGATGCGCTCGGCCGTCACCAGGGTCGTGCGCGCGGCATGGGCGATGGTGGCGAGCTCGCGCCGTCGCCCGACCCAGACATTGCCGAACCGGTCGGCCATCGCCGCATGGATCAGCGCGAGGTCGGGCACCAGCGCAGGCACCAGCACGATCGGGTCCGGCCCGTCGGCGAAGGGGTTGTCGATCACCTTCCAGTCGGGCCGCAGGGCGATCAGATCGGTGCCGATCATCCCGCGCAGCGGCAGGAACGGCACACCCTTCTCGGCCGCCTGCAACGCCGTGTGCACCGCCGGGCAGGTCGCGTCCGTCAGGCGCAGCGAGCCGGCCTTCATCGCCGCGGTGAAGCGCGGCGCCAGCCCCGCCTCGCCGAGCGTCACCGCCGAGGTGGTGAGCGAGGCCACCGCGCCGGCGCCGATCAGCAGGTCGGTCGCGAAGCCGGAGATCGGCACGCCGAGCACGCGCAGATCGCGTGCGCCGCGCCGGATCAGCGCGCGCACGAGCGCCACCGGGCAGAGCGAGTTGTCCGGTGGCAGGGCGACGAAGGCGCCGTCGGGGACGCGCGCGGCCAGCGCGTCGAGGCTCTCGATCGGGCTCATCCCAGCCACCGCGCCAGGAACGCCGCCGTGCGCCCGTTGGCGATCGCCGCCGCCCGCCCGTCCCAGTGCTGGCCGTCGACGCGCGCGAAGGCGTGGTCGACGCCCGGATAGACATGCGCCTCGACCTTGGCGTTCGGCATCACCGCAGCGAGCACCGTCCCTTGCGCCTCCTTGGGCACGAACTTGTCGTTCTCGGCGATGTGCATCAGCAGCGGGCGCGCGGCATTGCGCAGCTCGCCGGCAAGCCCCTCCAGCATCACGCCGTAGTAGGAGACATTGCAGTCGGCATCGGAACGGATCGCCATCAGCGCCGCCAGCCGCCCGCCGAGGCAGAAGCCGATCGTGCCGGCCCGGCCGTTGCAGCCCTCCAGCCTGCGCGCGGCGGCGAGGGTCGCCTTCAGGTCCGCGACCCCCTTGTCCTGGTCGAACGCCTTGAGCAGCGCGAACGCCTTGTCCCACTCCGCCTGGGTCTTGTCGGTGAGCGAGACGCGCGGCTCGAGCCGCCAGAACAGGTCGGGGCAGACGGCGATGAAGCCCTGATCGGCGATCGCGTCGGTGATCGCGCGCATCGAGGCGCTGACGCCGAAGATCTCCTGGATCACGACGACCGCGCCGGCCGGGGCCGTCTTCGGTCGCGCCACATAGGCGAAGAACTCGCCCGAACCGTCGTCTGCCTTGATGGTGATCTCGGCCATGGAGCCTCCTGCAAGCTGGTCGGCGGCGAGCATATCCGCCATGACGCGGCCCGGCCACCCGCGAGCCGCCCTTGTCGCGCCGGCGCCTGACCCCACCTGCGGCACAGCCGAGAGGAGCCCGCATGCTGACCGAGATCGACGATCCCGCCGCCGCCCTGCTCGCCGCCCGCTACGGAGCCTCCCCGCCGGAGGCGCGGCTGCGCTGGAACAGCGTCGTCGAGTCGCTGCTGAACCACCGCTCGGTGCGCGCCTACCGGCCCGACCCGCTGCCCGCGGGCACGCTCGAGACCGCGATCGCCGCCGCGCAGTCGGCGGCCACCTCCTCGAACCTGCAGACCTGGAGCGTCGTCGCGGTCGAGGATCCGGCCCGCAAGGCACGGCTCGCCACAATCGCCTCCAACCAGAGGCACATCGTCCAGGCGCCGCTGTTCCTGGTCTGGCTCGCCGACCTCTCGCGGCTTGCGCGCGTGGCCGAGGCGCAGGGGGCGGAAGCCGAGGCGCTCCGCTATCTCGAGATGCTGATCGTCGCGATCGTCGATGCCGCGCTCGCGGCGCAGAATGCGGTGGTGGCGGTGGAGTCGCTTGGCCTTGGCACCGTCTATATCGGGGCGCTGCGCAACGATATCACCGCCGTCGCGCGCGAGCTGGCGCTGCCGCCGCACGTGATGCCGTTGTTCGGGCTTTGCGTCGGCTATCCCGACGAGACGGTGCCGGCGGCGATCAAGCCCCGGCTTGCGCTCGATGCCGTGCTGTCGCGCGAGCGGTACTCGGCCGCGAGCGAAGGCGATGCGGTCGCCGCCTATGACGCGGCGTTCGCCGCGTTCCAGCAGAGCCAGGGCCTGCCCGAGGAGCGCTGGTCGGCGCGCGCCACCGGGCGGGTGCGCACGCGCGCCGCCCTGCACGGTCGTGATCGGCTCAGCGAGGCGCTGCGGGGCCTCGGCTTCCGGCTCGACTGATCAGTCGCCGTCCTTCGGGTCGTACAGCACGCCGGTCGCGGCGAAGCCGCCATCGACGTTGAGCATGTGGCCGGTGACGAAGCCAGAGTCGTCGCTGCACAGGAACGCGACCGCGCCGGCGATCTCGGCGGGCGTGCCGTAGCGCTTGATCGCCATGCGGTCGAGGAACGCGGCACGCTGGCGCGGCCCGTGCCTGGTGCGCGCGATCTGGGTCGGCCCCGGCGCAACGCCGTTCACCAGGATGCCGTGCTCGGCGAGCTCCACCGCCAGCACCTTGGTCAGCATCTCGATGCCGCCCTTCGATGCGCCATAGGCGACGCGGCCGGTGCCGCCGAACTGGCCCGACACCGACGAGACCGTGACGATCCGCCCACCCTTCGGATCGGCGCGCACCATCGCCCGCGCGGCCGCGCGGGCGGAAAGGAAGCAGCCGAACAGGTTCGTGCGCACGATGTGCTCGAAGGTCTCGAAGGCGATCTCCAGCACGGGGCTGCGGTCGGTGATGCCGGCGTTGCACACGGCGATCCGCAGCGGCCCGAAACGCGCTTCGGCCTCGGCGACTGCCGCCTCGCAGTCCGCCTCGCGCGTCACATCCATGCGGAACGGTGCGGCGGTGAAGCCTGCCGCGGTGATCTCGGCGGCGACCTGTTCCGCCGCCTCGGCCCTGATGTCGGCGACCAGCACCGCCGCCCCCTCGCGCGCGAGCCGTTCGGCGATCCCCGCACCGATTCCCGATCCGCCGCCGGTGACGAGCGCCGTCCTGGTCGCGAGCCTCACGCCGCCTCCTCGATCGCGATCACCCGCGCCGGCGCGCCGTCGGCATCGGGCAGGCGGATCGGCAGCGCGACCACCTCGTTGCGCGGCTGTTTCAGTGCGCCCATGTTGCAGAGGTACTCGAACATGATGATGCCCTGCTTCAGCAGGTGGTAGTGCGTCACGTGCTCGGGCAGGGGCGGCCGCTTCTCGCCGGTCAGGAAGAAGCGGATGCAGTAATCCTGCGGGAAGTCGAACCCGACCGCCTTGATGCCGCGCTCGCGCAGCCAGATCGCGCCCTCCGCCGTCATCCAGGGCGCGTTGAGCCAGAACCCGGGGGTCTCCAGGCTCTCGCGCTCATCCCAGCGCGCGCGGATCAGCGCGATGTCGCCGGGGCGGAGATGCGCGCCCGCCTCGGCCAGCACCGCGCGCTCGATCGGCGCGTTGGCCGGCACGGCCGAGACATCCACCACCGCACCGGGCCCGACCGTCATCTCCAGCGTGATCGCATCGGTGGTGAAACCCTCGGGATCGACGTGGCGCGGGCTGTCCATGTGCGTGAAGGCGTGCACGTTCCAGCCCGCCCAGGTCGCCTGACCGGCGCCCGTCTCGTGCGTCTTGACGAAGCGCCGTTCGACCTCCCAGCGGAAATGTCCCGTGCGCACCGGCGTCGAGAGATCGATCAGGCGCCGCATCGAGTGGCTCACTGGTCGCGCCAGGGCTGCTCGCTCCAGAGCCGGCGCAGCGCCTCGGCCTCGCGGAAGACGAGCGCGCGCGTCTCTTCCGCGTTCAGGTAGCGCAGCGGGATCTCCAGCCGCTCGGCCTCGGCGATCCAGGCGCGGTCCTGCATGGTCGCCGCCAGCATCGCGGCGAGGCGCTCGCGGATCGGCTGCGGCGTCGCCGCCGGCACGACGAGACTGCGCACCACGCGCGTATCGAGCGCATAGCCGGCCTCGCGGAAGGTCGGCACGTCGGGCGTCAGCCGGAAGCGCTCGGCGCCAGCCGAGGCGAGCGGGCGGACGCGTCCGTTGCGGATCAGGCTCATGCTCTCGCCCATATTCATCGAGGCGACCTGGATGTGCCCGCCGAGCAGCGCGGTGATCGTCGGCGCCTGGCCGGCGAAGGGGATATGGTTGAGCCGGATGCCGGCCGCGCGTTCGAGCCCGATCATCAGCAGATGATCATCCGAACCGATCCCGGCCGTGCCGACCGACACCGCGCCCGGATTGGCACGCGCATGCGCGACGAGGTCGGCCACCGTGCGGAACGGGCTGTCGGGCGCGATCTGGAAGCCTGACGGGTCCTCGACCACGGTGCCGAGGAAGGCGAAGTCGTCGAGCGTGTAGCGCGGCTGGCGCTCGATCGTGATGGTCTGCAGGCTCGGCGTGATGACGGTGCCGATCGTGTAGCCGTCGGGTGCGGCCTGCGCCATCGCGGTATAGCCGATCTCCGCGCCCGCGCCGGGGCGGTTCATCACCACGAAGCGCGCGCCCGGCAGATGGCGCTCGAAATGCGGCACCATCGCGCGGACGTTCACATCCGTACCGCCGCCCGGCGGGAACGGCACGATGATCTGGATCGGCCGCTCGC
>CAZHMM010000088.1:3975-5291 GCA_964533585.1 uncultured Elioraea sp. | reverse complement strand
GCTATCGCCGCGGCGGCTGGCCCATCGGCATGGCCGGCATCTGCATCGTCTGGTAGCCGGGCGGGACCTCGAACCGCTCCGCCGGCTGGCGGTCGAGGCTGACGCGCGTCGCCTCCATCTTGCCGCGCTCGCCATCCTCCTCGAACTCGCCGCGCAGCATGATGCCATGCTCGGTCACGCAGGCCGTCCCTTGCGGCTTGCCCTGCCGGGTCACGCGATAGACCGTGCAGGCATGCCCGGCGACGCGGTCGGTGCCGATGCGGGTCAGGGTCGCATCGTCGTCGATCGGGCTGATCGGCACGTCGCCGCCCGGCCCGGCGCCGCGGCCGAGCTCCATCGCCATCCGGCTGCCGTGCTCGAGCATCCACATGCGCTGCCCGCCGAGTTCCATGATCATCGAGACGTTCTGGCCGGCCTCGGCCATGTCGATGCGCTGGCGCTTCGTTGCCGCGCTGAACGAGATCTGCATGGACTTCGGCGCCTGGGTACCGAAGCCTGTCATCGCGTAGGTGACAGCGTAGTCGCGCGTCGGGATGCGCGGCGGCTCCTGCGCCGCGGCGGGCGCGGCGAGCGCGAGCGTGAGCAGCAGGGCGGTTCGGCGCATCGAGGCTCTCCGGGAGCGGGGGGAGGCCGCAGCCTGCCGGCATCCGCCGGCGCGGGTCAACCGCGGCCCGGCGTGAAGCCGCGCACACGGCGCGATCCCGGCCGCACGCCAAGCTTCGGATGGCGCGATGCGACGGCTGCCGCGAGCGGTCCGCTCCGGCAGCGGCCGTGCCCCGACACGAACAGAGGAGACCGAGCATGCGCATGTCCATCAAGGACGTCCCGCTGCCGGTTCGGCGCCTCGCGGCCCAGCACCTGGAATCGCTGCGCGGCACCGAGCTCATGAACGGCATGGAGGACGCGCGTCTTGCCGATACGGTGGTGCCCATCCACCGTCCCGACATCGACGGTGTCGCCTACTACGAGTTCGCGGTGATGAGCGGGCGCGGCGCCGGCACGGCGCTCAGGCTCGCGACCCGCGGGCTCGCCGCGCGCGGCGAGTGCGGCTGCGGCGACAAGCAGCCGCAGGCGCCCACGGTCGATACGAAGCCCGCGGCGGCCGGTTCCATCATCGTCACGAACGGGCGGCATGACCTGCCGATCCCGCACCGGAGCCTCGACCAGGTCCCGCCAAGCGTCGCGGCGATGCGGCGCCACGAGGGCGTCTGCCCGAAGGAGGGCGAGCCGGATGGCGAGCCGGCGCGGCTCTACCGGCTCGATGCGCTCGCCTACGCGGCGGAGGACGCGAACGGCCGGCTGATCGGCCAGGTGGG
>CAZHMM010000088.1:0-3875 GCA_964533585.1 uncultured Elioraea sp. | reverse complement strand
CTGGGCGGCCGGCGGCCATGCCGCGCAGCCGCTCTACAACCAGTTCCAGCATGCCGGCTGCGCGGTCGGCTGCGGCGCGGTCGCCTGGGCGATCCTGTTCGGCTGGGGCGACCGCCAGGCCGAGACCGGCAACGCGTACTGGGCCGGGCGCTGGGGTCTCTACCGGCGCGACGGCGGGCGCGGGGCGAACGACCTCGCGCCGCTCACCATGACCGAGGGGGTCCGGAACGTGATCCGCGAGCTCCGCGGCCAGATCGGCACGTTCTGTGCGTTCGGCTCGGGCGCGACGTTCCCGTGGAACATGCCCGGCGCGCGGTCGTATCTGAGCGGCCGCACCTACACGCGGCTCGATGCGCACTGGAACAGCGTCGGCTGGCATGAGGGGCGGCTGCGCGAATACGCCCGCAACTCGATCCGCGACCGGCGCACGCCGGCGGTGATCGGCACGGGCTGGCTGAACCACTACCCGGTCGCCTACGGCTATGCGTGGCAGCGGCGCACGATCCGCCGCTGCTTCATCTTCTGCTGGACCGAGGAGGTCTATGACCGCTGGTTCTATGTGAACCAGGGCTGGGGCGGCTCGGGCAATGGCTGGGTCGAGGCCGGCACCTGGTTCGCCGGCGAAATCAGGCCGTAGGCCGTAACCGCAGGCCCGAACCGCGCTGATCCCTGCCCGCAGCCCCGGGCGGGGATCAGTCCCGCGCGCGCAGCGCCAGGAGCTCGGCCCGCAGCGTTGCTGGATCGGGATCGGCGAGGAACCGCGCCGGCGCTTCGAGCGCGACCAGCAGCCGGCGACGATACTCGGCGCGCGGAATCTCCACGGCGCCGAAGCGGGCGAGGTGCTCGGTGACGAACTGCGTGTCGAGCAGGCGGAAGCCGCCGAGACGGAGCCGCGCCACCAGATGCACGAGCGCCACCTTCGAGGCGTCGCGCTCGGCCGAGAACATGCTCTCGCCGAAGAACGCGCCGCCGAGAGCGACGCCATAGAGCCCACCGACCAGCCGCCCGTCCCGCCAGCACTCGACGCTGTGGGCATGGCCCATCGCATGCAGCGCGCCGAACAGCCGCTCGATCTCGGGGTTGATCCAGGTCTCCGGCCGGTCGGAGGTCGGCGCGGCGCAGCCCAGCATCACCTCGGCGAAGGCGGTGTCGCAGCGCACCTGGAAGGTGTCGGACAGCACGGTGCGCGCAAGCCGGCGCGGCAGGTGGAAGGCATCGAGCGGCTGCACGCCGCGCAGCTCAGGGTCAAGCCAGTACAGACGCTCGCCATCGCGCCGTTCGGCCATTGGGAACAGCCCGGCCCGGTAGGCGCGCAGCACGAGGTCGGGCGTGATCTCGGTCAGGCCCGCCCCGTGGCGCGTCATGCGCTCTCCGGTTCCGGGCCGCGCGCGACGAAGCGTTCCAGCCAGTGGATCGTGTAGTCGCCCGCGCCGAACTCCGCGTCCTCGACGATCCGGCGATGCAGCGGCAGCGTCGTTGCGATGCCGTCGATCACGAACTCCTCCAGCGCGCGGCGCAGCCGCATCAGCGCCATCGCCCGGTCCGCGCCATGGACGACCAGCTTGGCGACCAGGCTGTCATAGTAGGGCGGCACGGTGTAGCCGGCATAGAGTGCCGAATCGACGCGGACGCCCAAGCCCCCCGGCGCGTGATACGTGGTCACTTTCCCGGGGGTCGGCAGGAAGGTGTCGGGGTCCTCGGCGGTGATCCGGCACTCGATCGCATGTCCGTTGAAGCGGATCTCGTCCTGGCCATAGCCAAGCGGGGCGCCCGCGGCGATGCGGATCTGCTCGCGCACGAGGTCGACACCGCAGACCATCTCGGTGACGGGGTGCTCGACCTGCAACCGGGTGTTCATCTCGATGAAGGCGAATTGCCCGTCCTGGTAGAGGAACTCCAGCGTGCCCGCGTTGCGGTAGCCGATCTCGCCGAGCGCCGCCGTCACCACCGCGCCGAGCCGGTTGCGCTCGGCGGCGTCCAGCGCCGGGCTGCCCGCCTCCTCGACCAGTTTCTGGTGGCGGCGCTGCAGCGAGCAGTCGCGCTCGCCGAAATGCACCACGCCGCCATGCGCATCGGCGAGCACCTGCAGCTCGATGTGGCGCGGCCGGTCGAGATACTTCTCCATGTAGACGGCATCGTTGCCGAACGCGGCCTTGGCTTCGGTCCGGGCGATGCGGAACGCGTCGGCCACCTCCTCGAGCGTGCGCGCGACCTTCATCCCCCGCCCGCCGCCGCCGGCGGCTGCCTTGATCAGCACCGGCGGTCCGATCCGCCGCGCCGTCGCCTCGGCTGCCTCGATCGACTCGACCGGCCCGTCCGAGCCCGGCACCAGCGGCACGCCGAGCCGCGCCATGGTCCGCTTGGCCTCGATCTTGTCGCCCATCATGCGGATATGGTCGGGCGAGGGGCCGATGAAGGCGATGCCGTGCTGCTCGACGATCGAGGCGAACTCGGCGTTCTCGGAGAGGAAGCCGTAGCCGGGATGGATCGCGTCCGCCCCGGTGATCGCCGCCGCGGACAGGATCGCGGGGACGTTGAGGTAGCTGTCGCGTGCGGGCGGGGGGCCGATGCACACGCTCTCGTCGGCGAGGCGGACATGCATCGCGTTCGCGTCCGCCGTGGAGTGCACCGCGACGGTGCGGATGCCCATCTCCTGGCAGGCGCGGTGCACCCTGAGCGCGATCTCGCCGCGATTGGCGATCAGCACCTTCTCGAACATCGCGCTAGTCGAGCAGCATCAGCACCTCGCCGTACTCCACCGGCGCGCCGCTCTCGACCAGGATGCGGCTGACGGTGCCGGCTTTCGGCGCCTTGATCTGGTTGAAGGTCTTCATCGCCTCGATCAGCAGCAGGGTCTGGCCCTGCGCGACCGTCTCGCCGACCCTGACGAAGGGCGCCGCTCCCGGCTCGGGCGCCAGATAGGCGACCCCCACCATGGGCGAGACCACCGCGCCGGGATGGGCCGCGTCGAGCGCGGGTTCCGCCCGCACGGGCTCCGCCGCCACGCCGACGCTGCGCGCCGCCGGGGCCGTGACCACGGTGGCCGCCGCCTGCGCGCGCGCGACCCGGATGCGGCTCTCGCCCTCGGCGATCTCGATCTCGGCGAGGCCGGTCTCGTCGAGCAGCCCGGCGAGCCGGCGGATCGCCTCCTCGTCGATCGCGATCCGCGTCATCGCGCCATGCCCCCCATGCGGCGCGGCGCTGCCTGGCCGGTGCCGATCAGCCCGAGCAGCCCCGCCATCGCCTCGATCGCGAAGCCGTAGCCGGTCGGTCCCAGCCCGGCGATCACCCCGGTCGCGGCCTTGCCGGTGATGCTGGTGTGCCGGAACGCCTCGCGGCGGTGGATGTTGGTCACGTGCACCTCGATCACCGGCAGGTCGGTGGCGAGCAGCGCGTCGAGCAGCGCGATCGAGGTGTGGCTGAGCCCGCCGGGGTTGATGATGATCCCGGCAGCCCGGTTGCGGCAGGACTGCACCCAGTCGATCAGGACGCCCTCGTGGTTGGACTGGCGGAACTCGATCTCGAGCCCGTGCGCGGCGGCGCGCGCCTGGCACAGCGCCTCGACATCGGCCAGCGTGGTGCGGCCGTAGATCTCCGGCTGACGGGTGCCGAGCAGATTGAGGTTGGGGCCGTTGTAGACGGCGACCAGAGGGGCAGCCACGGGCGCGGAATCCTGGGGGGTGGCGGGTGGGGGGCCTTAGCACGCACCCGCGCGGCGCCGCAACGCGCGCTCGCGCCGCGGCCGCGGGTGCGGTAAGCCGGCACGGCCATGTCCGCCCTCGAACTCGCGACGATCGCGGCGATCGTCGTGCTGCTGGTCCTCTCCGCCCTCTTCTCGGGCGCCGAGACCGCCTTCACCGGCGCCTCCCGCGCCT
>CAZHMM010000087.1:0-15939 GCA_964533585.1 uncultured Elioraea sp. | reverse complement strand
GCCGCCAGGTCGCCGCCGCCCCGGGGGCGAGCCCGTAGATCGCCGCGATGCGCCGGATCAGCCCGAAGCCCTGCACCGCGAACCACAGCGTGTCGAGCAGGGCAGAGGGCAGCACGAACACGCCGCCGGCCATGCGCAGGCAGGCGCGCCGGATCGCCGCATCCGCCTCTGCATCGAGCGGCGCCAGCACATGCCGCGCGAACAGGGCCGCCCGCCGGTCCGGGTCGTTCACGCCGCGCGCCACGCCGCGCCAGAGCGCGATCGGCCGCGCCAGCCGCCCGTCCTGCTCCATCAGCGCGGCGGCGCGGTCCGGATTGCCGGCCACTGCCTCGACGCGTGCGAGCCGGCGCAGGCCGCGCCACTCGCGCCAGACGAGCGCCACGAGCACGAACCCCAGCGCCGCGACCAGCGTCGCGGCGATCCAGCCCTGCGCGGCCGAGGCCGCGAACCGCGCCTCGACGAAGGCCCAGAGATCGAGCCCCACCAGCCCACGCGCCGCCAGCACCGCGACCGCGATCAGCGCGCCGAGTCCGCGCCGGCGCGGTGGCTGCGGTGCCGGCGGCTCGGGCAGCGCTTCCAGCTCGTCGGCGAGCCGCCCGGCCTCGGTGTCGAGCGCGCGGCGGCGCGCGCCGGGCGGCTCGCCGGTCATGCGAACACCTCCGGCAGCGCGGCGGCGAGCACACGATCCAGGTTCAGGTGGCGCAGGCCACGGTCGGGGTCGATCGCCGGCGGCGCGAACACCGGCACCGCATAGCGCCGGTCGAACCAGGCGGCGGACGGCGTCTCGACCGGGATGCCGCCGGCGAACCAGAACGCCTCGCGGCCGCCGCCCTCGACCAGCCCTTCCACCGCCTCGACGGTCCGGCCGCGATCCTCGACGGTGCTGTCGCGCGTGCAGCACGCGGCGGCCACCGCGAGCGTCGCGCCAGCGCCGCCGACCAGATGCCGGAGCAGTGCCGCGAGCTGGCCGCGCTGGCTCTCGGGCACGTAGTCGGCCTTGGTCGCGGCGTAGACCGGGCGCGGCGGATCGCGCGCAAGCCCGAGCCGCGCGAGCCAGCCGCCCTCGGGCCGCAGCGCCGCCGCGATCTCGGCGAGTGCGGCGCGCGTGTCGGCGAAGCTCGCCGCGCCGGAGGCGAGGGCGCGGAACAGATCCACCAGCACGATCTGCGCATCGAACCGCGCCATGTGCGGGGCGAGGAACTCGGCGCGGGTGCGGCGCAGATACTCGTCGTAATGCGCGCGCATCGTCGCCCAGAGGCTGCCCGCGCGCGGGCTCGCGCCGGCCGGCACAGGCAGGGGACAGAACAGCAGGAACGGCATCCCCGCCCAGGCGTCCGGGTTGAGGAACCGCCCGGGCGTCAGCGAAGCGAGCCCGGCCTCGTCGCGGCAGCGGCGGAGATAGGCGGTGTAGGCCTCGGCGAGGCGCGCGAGCGTGGCGTACTCGGCCGGCGCCTGCGCGTCGAGCCCGGCCAGCGCCGCCCGCCACGCGGCCGCGTGCCCGGCGCGCGGCTGCTCCTCCGCCCGCGCCAGCTCGGCCGCCGACCACGCCTCGAAGCTGCGGCCGAGCAGCGGCAGGTCGAGCAGCCATTCGCCCGGATAGTCCACCACCTCGAGCCGCACCGTGCGCCGCGCGGGGCCAAGCTGGCGGCCGAGCCAGCCGGGCGAGGGCGTCATCACATCGAGCGCGAGGGCGAGCTTGGTGAGCCGCGTGGTCGGCTCCGGCCAGCGCGCCTCGCCCGACAACGCCGCGAGCGCCGCGCCGAGCGGGAACAGCGGCGCGTCGGCCACCGTCAGCCCGGCCTCGGCCACGGCCACCACCCGCCCCTCGGCCACCGCCGGCAGCGCGGCCATCCGGCGCGGATCGCGCGGTGCCGCCATCAGATTGGCCGCCAGCGCCGTGACGAACACGGTCTTGCCGGCGCGCGACAGCCCCGTCACGGCGAGGCGGACCGTCTCCTCCGGCGCTCCGAGCAGCAGGCGGCGGAGCGCCCCCGCCGCCGCCCGCGCCTCGGCGATCGGGTCCGGGACCGCGATCAGGCCGCCTCGCGCATGTTGCGCGCGCGCAGCGCCGCCGGCCGGTTCAGGCAGCGGTCGAGCCATGCCTTCACCTTCGGGAACGGCGCGAGGTCGAACTTGTTGAACCAGGCCGTGTAGAGCACGCAGGAGAGCTGGAGGTCGGCCGCCGAGTAGGTGGCGCCGAGCAGGTAGTCGCGGCCCGCGAGGCAGGTCTCGAGCACGCCGAGCGCCGCCTTCAGCGTCTCGGCGCCGGCGGCGGCAAGCGCCGGATCGCGCTGGTCGGCCGGGCGGACGAAGGTGTTGTAGGACCACTGCATCTGCGCCGGCTCGATCTCGGTCGCGGTCCAGAGCGTCCACTGGAACACCCGCCCTTCGTCCTCGACCGTGCGCGGCCAGAGCTCGCCGTATTTGCGCAGCAGGTAGAGGTTGATCGCCAGGCTCTCGAACAGCACGGTGTCGCCGTCCTGCATGGCCGGAATCTTGGCGTTCGGGTTGATCGCACGGAACGCGGCGGTCTTGGCGCCCTCGGTGAAGTCGGTGGGCACGAGCTCGTACTCCACCCGCGCCTCCTCGGCCGCCATCAGGCAGCGGAAGGCGCGCGAACGGGGGATGCCGTAGATCTTCACGGGGCCGGGCATGCGTCTCTGTCCTCGGGGGGTTGACGTCGATCGCCAAGCCTAGCCCGCCGGCCGGCCGACGTCATCGGGGCGCCTGCTTGCGCGGGCCCTGGCGCTCGGCCATCTCTGTCGCGTGACCGCCTCCTCCTTCGCGCTCGACACGGCTTCGGGACGGCTGCGCGCCTGGGCCGACGCGCTGTTCGTCGACCACGCGATCCTGCGCCTCGCCTGGCGCAACCGCGCCGTGGTGGAGGAGGGAAGGCTCTACCGCGCGAACCAGCCGCTGCCGTTCCAGCTGGCGCTGGAGGCGCGGCGCGGCATCCGCACGGTGCTCAACCTGCGGGGCCTGCGCGATTGCGGCTCGGACGTGCTGGCGCGCGAGGCCTGCGCGCGGCTCGGCCTGACGATGATCGACGCGCCGTTCGAGAGCCGCGGCGCGCCGCACAAGGATCGCATCCTCCGCCTCGCCGGGCTGTTCGACACGATCGCCTATCCGGCGCTGATCCACTGCAAGTCGGGCGCCGACCGGGCGGGACTGGTCGCCGCGATCTACCTGCTGCTGCGCGGCCGGACGGTGGCTGAGGCGACGCGGCAGCTCTCCTGGCGCTACGGCCATGTCGCGGCGGGCAAGACGGGCATCCTCGATGCGTTCCTCGATCGCTATGCGGCGGCGCAGGCGGCGACGGGGATCGGCTTCCTCGACTGGGTGCGCGGCCCCTATGACGAGCAGGCGCTGCGCGAGGACTTCCGCGCCGGCCGCGTCGGCACCTTCGTCACCGACCGTCTGCTGCGGCGGGAGTAGCCTCGGGCTCGAACGCCTGCGCCGCGACCAGCCGCGCATAGGCGCCGCCCTTGGCGAGCAGCGCCTCGTGCGGGCCGTCCTCGACCACGCGGCCCGCGTCCAGCACGACGATGCGGTCGGCCGCGCGCACGGTGGAGAGCCGGTGCGCGATCACCACCGTGGTGCGTCCGGCGCGCAGCCGTTCCAGCGCGTCCTGCACGCGCGCCTCCGTCTCGGCATCGAGCGCGCTGGTCGCCTCGTCGAGCAGCAGGATGCGGGGCGCGCGCAGCAGCGCACGGGCGAGGGCGATGCGCTGGCGCTGCCCGCCCGAGAGCCTGAGCCCCCGATCGCCGACGCGCGTCTCGTAGCCCTCGGGCAGCGCGGCGATGAACGCATGCGCCTCGGCCGCGCGCGCCGCCGCCTCGATCTCGGCCGCGGACGCGTCGAGCCGGCCGAAGGCGATGTTGGCGCGCACCGTGTCGTCGAACAGCACCACCTCCTGGCTCACCAGCGCGATCGCGCGCCGGAGCGAGGCGAGCGTGACCGCGCGCAGGTCCTGCCCGTCGATCCGCACGCGCCCTTCGGTCGGGTCGGCGAAGCGCGGGATCAGGTTCACCAGCGTGGTCTTGCCCGCGCCCGACGCACCCACCACGGCGACGGTGGCTCCCGGCGCGATGTCGAGCGAGACCTCGTGCAGCGCCGCCCCGTCCTCGCCGTAGCGGAACGACACGGACTCGAACACGATCCGGCCCGGCCCGGCGGCGAGCGGCGCCGCATCCGGCGCATCGGCAACCCGCGGGGTTTCGTCGATCAGCGCGAGGCAGCGCGCGACCGCCGCCGCGCCCTCCTGCAACGCGACCGACAGCGTCCCCAGCGCGCGCATCGGCCGGGCGGCGATCAGCAGCGCGGCGACGAAGCCGGTGAACTGCCCCGCTGACGCCGCGCCCGAGGCGATGCGCCAGCCGGCGAAGGCGATCACGCCGGCGACCGCGACGCCGCCCATCGCCTCCAAAACCGGATCGACGCGCGCGCGGCCGCGCACCACGCGCATCAGCGAGTCGAACCAGGTGCGGAACGCGCGGCCCGCGCGCGCGCGTTCGTACTCCTCGAGCCCATAGGCCCGCACCATGCGCGCGCCGGTCAGGCTCTCGGTCAGCAGCGAGACGACCTCGCCCGCCTGCTCCTGCTGCGCCTTCGACGCGCGGCGCATCCGCGTGCCGATCGCGTTGATGGGGATGATCGCGATCGGCACCACCAGCAGCGCGAACAGGGTCAGCACCCAGTCCAGCCACAGCATCGCCGCGACCAGCGCGAGCACGGTCAGCGCATCGACCACGCCGGCGACGGCGCGCGAGAGGCTCTCGCGGATCACCGCGACGTCGTTGGTGAAGCGGCTGACGAAGCGGCCCGTCGGCTCCGATTGCAGCCGCGCGAGGTCGGCGGCGAGCAGCCGGTCGAACATCGCCCGCTGGAGCGAGAGCACGATGCCGAGCACGACGCGCTGCATCAGCACGACCTGCGCGTATTGCGCCGCGGCCTTGGCGCAGACGACGACGACCGCGACCAGCGGCACGAGCCAGATCACGCGGGACTCGCGCGCCTCGAACAGCCGATACGCCCAGTCGATCACCACGGGGTAGAGCCCCGTCGCGCCCGACACCAACGCCATCAGTGCGAAGACGGCGAGCAGGCGGCGGGACTCGCCGCGCGCGTGGTCGCGCCAGAGGCGGCGGCCGAGCGCGGCGAGCGCGGGATCGGGCGGGCGGGTCATGCGCGCGTCATAGCACGCACGCGGCTCACCCCAGCACCAGCCGCGGCAGCCAGGTCGCGAGCGGCGGGTGGAGCGTCACCGCCAGCAGCACCGCCACCAGCGGCGCGAGCCAAGGCACGATCGCGCGCGACAGCCGGTCGAAGGGCAGGCCGGCGATGCGCGCGGTGACGAACAGCACGATGCCGACGGGCGGCGTGATCGTCCCAACCATCAGGTTCAGTACGAAGATCAGGCCGAAATGCACCGGGTCGATGCCGAACCCGGCGGCGGCGGGCACCAGGATCGGCACCAGCACCAGCATCGCCGCGATCGCCTCCATCACCATGCCGACCAGCAGCAGCACGACGTTCACCGCGAGCAGGAACAGCAGCGGATCGCCGACGGTCGCCACGATCATCGGCCCCAGCATCTGCGGGATGCGCGAGAGCGAGAGGCACCAGGCGAGCGCGGTCGCGGTCATCAGCAGCGCCAGCACGACGCCGGTGGTCTCGACCGTCTCGGCGAGCAGGCGCGGCAGATGCGCGAGCGGCAGGCTGCGATAGATCACGAGCCCCAGCAGCAGCGCGTAGCCGGCGGCGACGGCCGCTGCCTCGGTGGGCGTGAACAGACCGCTGATCAGCCCGCCGAACAGGATCACCGGCGTCAGCAGCGACAGGAACGCCTCGGCGAAGGCGCGCGCGAGGAGCCCCATCCCCGGGAACGGCTCGCGAGGCAGGTCCTTGCGGCGCGCGACGATCACCACGAGCGCCATCAGCGCACCCGCCATGAGCAGGCCCGGAATGACGCCGGCGAGGAACAGCGCGCCGATCGACACGTCCGCACTCACCGCATAGATCACCATCGGCAGCGATGGCGGAATGATCGGGCCGATCGTCGCCGAGGCGGCGGTGACCGAGGCGGCCGTCTCGTCGTCATAGCCGGCATCGCGCATCGCCTTGATCTCGATCGTGCCGATGCCGCCCGCATCCGCGACCGCCGAGCCCGACATCCCGGCGAACAGCACGCTCGCGACGATGTTGGCGTGGCAGAGCCCGCCGCGCAGCCAGCCGACCACGGCGGTGGCGAAGCGGAAGATCCGCTCGGTCACGCCCGAGGCATTCATCACGTTGCCCATCAGGATGAACAGCGGGGCCGCGAGCAGGGGGAAGGAGTTGGCCGCCTGTGCCATCCGCTGCGGCACGATGCCGAGCGGAATCCCCGCCTGCCAGACGAACGCGAAGGATGCGAGGCCGAGCCCGGCGAACAGCGGCAGGCCAAGGAACAGCGAGACCAGCCAGAGCCCGAGCACGACCAGCATCGTCTCGGTCACGGCGCGCGCTCCCGCCGCAGCAGCGCCGCGATCTCGGCGAGCGAGGCGAGGATCAGCCCGGCAGCGGCGATCGGCACCGGGATGTAGAGCAGCGCCGAGGGAAGCGGCAGGCTCACCCACGCGACGTCCCAGTTGCGCTCGATCAGCGCCGGCCCCTCGCGCAGCAGCAGCACGGCGAAGGCGATGACGAGCGCGTGCAGCAGGATCGTCAGCGCCGTGCGCACGGGAGCGGGCAGCAGCGTCAGCACCGCCTCGATGCGGATATGCGAGCTGTTGCGCGCGGCGATCACCAGCCCGACGAAGCCGGTCCAGACCAGCAGGTGCTGTGCGGCCTCCTCGGTCCAGGCGAGCGGATGGGCGAAGGCGCGCGCGCCGACGCCGAGCAGCACCGTGATCAGCAGCGCCAGCAGCAGGGAAGCGGCCGCGGCGGCGAGGACCGACCCCGCCGCCGCGCCGAGACGCGCAATCAAAGCGCGGCGAGCGTGTCGAACGTGCCCTGGCCCCAGCGATCGGCGAACTGCGCGGGCACCTTGGCCAGCACGGGCGCGCGGAACGACGCGACGTCGACCTCGATGACCTCCATGCCTGCGCCCTTCAGCGTCGCGACGAGCTCGCCCTCCTGGCGCGCGAGCTCGGCATCCTGCCATTGCGCGGCAGCGGCGATCGCCGCTTCGAGCGCGTCGCGGTCGGGGCCGGACAGCGAGCGCCAGAACGCCTCGTTCACGATCGGCATGCGCGGGGTGATGATGTGGCCGGTCAGCACGAGGTGCTTCTGCACCTCGAACAGCTTCGCCGAGTGGATCGTCGGCAGCGGGTTCTCCTGTCCGTCCACGGCACCCTGCGCGAGGGCGAGGTAGAGCTCGGGGAAGGCGATCGGCGTGGGCCGGCCGCCCCAGGCCTCGACCATGGCGCGGAACACGTCGACGGGCGGCACGCGCAGGCGGAACCCGGCCATGTCGGCCACACTGCGCACCGGCTTGGCGGACGACGAGGTGAGGTGGCGCTTGCCGTAATAGGTGATGCCGATCATGCGCATGCCGCGCCGCGCGACCAGCTGGTCGTTCAGCCGCGCGAAGATCGGCGTCGCCGCGACCTTCGCCATGTGCGCGGCGTCGCGCCAGAGATACGGCGCCTCGATCACCGAGAGCGGCGGCAGGAAGGCGGCGAGCGCGCCGGCGCCGTCGGTGGTGAACTGAAGCGCGCCGGTCGAGACCGCCTCCATCATGTCGCGCCCGGAGCCGAGCTGGCCGCCGGGGAAGGACTGGATCTCCAGCCGACCGGAGGTCTTCTCGCGCACCTCGCGCGCGATCCGCTCGACCATCTGCACCTGCGGATGGTTCGCGGGCAGGAGCTCGCCCCAGCGGATCGCGCGCGGCTGGGCGCGGAGCGCGATCGGTGCGGCAAGCGCGGCGGAGGCGCCGAGCACGGCGCGGCGCGTGATCCTGGTCATCGGCGTTTCCTCGTCTGTTGCGCCATCGTGGCGAGCGCGGAGCGTAGCCGGGTCGCTGCCCGCGTCAACGAGGCGATCAGGCGGGCTCGCGGCGCCCCACGGCCGCCTTGTTGCGCTGCCAGACGGCGAGGTTCAGCACCGCCGCGAAGCTCGTCCAGACGAGGTACGGGATCATCAGCAGTCCGGCCGTGACGCTGATCGGCAGGAACAGCGCGATCATCGCCGCGATCGACAGCCAGAGCGCGACCACCTCGGCAAAGGCGAGGTCCATGCGCCGCAGCCCGAAGAACAGCCACGACCAGGCGGCGTTCAGCACGAGCTGCACTGCCCACACCGCGAGCGGCAGGGCGGCGCCGGCGAACCCCGCCGCGCGCCAGACCAGCCAGGGGGCGACGCCGATCGCGATGTAGAGCAGCGTCCAGGCGACCGGAAACAGCCAGTCCGGCGGCGTCCAGGACGGCTTGTCGAGCCGGTCGTACCAGGGGCCGGGGCGGAACACCGCACCCGTCGACGCGGCCGCGAAACAGGCGATCAGGAACGCGCCGAGGACCGCGAGCTCGCCCGCCATCGCCTCAGATCCGTTTCGCCGCGGCGACCGCGCCGGCCGAGCCCGCGCCGACGATCCGGCCCCAGAGCCGCAGCGCGGCACCGTAGCGCGGGCCCTCGCCCGCCTCGCGCGCCTCGTCGCGGTGGTGCACCTCCTCGAACCGGCAATGCTCCAGCAGGGCGCGGATCTCGGGCAGGATGCGCTCGGCATCCAGCCGGTCGATCTGCGCCTGGTAGTGGTGATCGACGAAGCTCTCCACCGCGTCGATGGTGGCGAACACCGCGCGCGGGCCGAACAGCGCCGGCAGCGCGCCGGTCAGCCAGCCGGCGACGCGCCAGAGCGGCAGCAGCCGCGACCGGTCGGCCGGCGGCAGCAGCGCGTCGAGCAGATCGAGATGGCCCTGCTCGGTCGCCTGGTGGCGCTCGGCGAAGTCGCGCACGGCCGGGTCGCGGCTGACCGCGAGGATGCCGCGATAGATCATCACCGCGCCGGTCTCGCCGGCGTGGTCGGAGCGCAGCTCCGCCACCAGCCAGGGCGGCAGGGCGGAGCGATCGGTGCGCGGCGGGGCCGGGCGGTCGAGCGTGGCGGCGTCCATCTTCGTCAGATGGCCGGCGGGCGGGCGATTCCAACCCCTTGCGGCCGGAGCGCGGGCCGCCACCTCCGGTCCATGGCCCTGGAGACGCCCGAGCGCCCGACCGCCTACTACGACGGCGCCTGCCCGGTCTGCGCGCGCGAGGTCGCGTTCTGGCGCGGCCGGCCGGGCGGCGCGGCGATCGCCTGGGTGGATGTCTCGGCGCCCGATGCGTCGCCGGGGGCAGGGCTGACGCGCACGGCGGCGCTTGCGCGGATGCATGTGCGCCTGCCGGACGGGCGGCTGGTCGCCGGAGCGCGGGCCTTCGCCGTCATCTGGGGGGCGATGCCGGGGTTCCGCTGGCTCGGCCGGCTGGTCGGGCATCCGCTGATCGCGCCGATCGCCGAGGCGGCCTATCGCGGCTTCCTGGCGCTCAGGCGCCTGTGGCGGCGAGGAGATCGCGCAGCCAGCGCCTGACCGTTTCGGCATCATCGCGGCAGCCCGCCTCGGCCCAGCGGTGCTCGAGCGCGGCGAGCAGCGCGCCGACGCGCGGCCCCGGGTCGACCCCTGCCGCGAGCACGTCGGCACCGCGCAGCGGGAAGACCGGGCGCGGCGTGGCGGCGATCCACGCGCGCCGGGCGGGCCAGTCGCCCGGCTCTCCCGCCGCCTCGGCGAGCCAGGCGGCACCGGTCAGCGCCTCCGGCCCGCGCGCCGCCAGTGCTGCACGCCAGACCCGCTCGTCGCCCGAGGGCGCGGGTTCGGCGAATGCGGCGAGCGTCGCCGCTTCCGCCCCTGAGAGCTTCAGCCGCGCGGCGAGGCCGTCGAGGTCCGCGCCGGGGCAGAGGGCAGCAAGGCGCAGCAGCGGCTCGGCTGGCGCGCCGGCGGTGACCAGCGCGTCGAGCCGCGGCCGCGCCACCGCCTCTGGCAGCACCGCGCCGAGCACGCCTGTCTCGTCCATCAGTCGCACGGCGTCGCGCGGATCGGCGGCGGCGAGGATGCGCTTCAGCTCCGACCACACCCGCTCGGCCGAGAGGATCGCGAGCCCCGGCACGGCGTTGCGGATCGCCGCGAGTGCGGCCGCGTCCGGCGCGCCGCGCCCGTAGCGGGCGTGGAAGCGGAAGAAGCGGAGCGCGCGCAGATAGTCCTCGGCGAGCCGTGTCGCCGGATCGCCGACGAAGCGCACCACGCCCTGCGCGAGATCGTCCCGCCCGCCGAACCAGTCCCAGACATGGCCGGCCGCATCCATGCTCATGGCGTTGATGGTGAAGTCGCGCCGGGCGGCGTCCGCGCGCCAGTCGGTGCTGAAGGCGACCGTGGCGTGCCGGCCGTCGGTCGTGACGTCGCGGCGCAGCGTGGTGATCTCGACCGGACGGCCATCCACCACGGCGGTGACGGTGCCGTGCGCGAGCCCGGTCGGCACCACGGCGATGCCGGCGGCGCCGAGCGCCGCGATCACATCCTCCGGCACGCGCGGCGTGGCGAGGTCGATATCCGCGTTCGGCACGCCCGCAATCGCGTCGCGCACGCAGCCGCCGACCAGCCGCGACTCGGGCAGCACCTCGTGCACGCGCCGGAAGGCCGGGTCGTCCAGCACGCGCAGGCCGGCGAGGCGGAAGGCGGGCGGGTCCATCGCGGCGCTTTTATCACCGCCGGCGGGACAGGCCGCTAGCGTCCGGCCCGCCACCGAGGAGGAGTGCGATGACCGCCCTGCCCCGACGCCGCCTGATCACCCTCGCCGCGCTGGCCGCGGCGATGCCGCGCGCGGTGCGTGCCGGCTCCGACGCCGCCGCCATCACCGAGGCGGCCACCGCCTATCTGCGCGAAGCCGCCGATGATCCGCGCGCGCGGCTCGACTGGGGCGATCCGCGCCGCACCGACTGGCACTGGTTCCCGCCGCGCTTCCGCCCGAACCGCGAGGGCGTGCCGATCGGCGCGATGTCGGCGCCGCTGCGCCGCGCCGCCGAGGCGCTGCTGGAGGCGAGCACGACCGGGCCGGGTGCCGCCAAGGCGCGCGCGATCATCAGCCTCCAGCACGAGCTGAACCAGGACCCGGGCGCCTATTTCGTCAGCGTCTACGGCACGCCGGGCGAGGGGCGCTGGGGCTGGGGCATCGAGGGCCACCACCTGTCGCTGAACTACGCCGTGCACGAGGACCGCATCGCCGCAGGCCCGATCTTCCTCGGCGCGCACCCGACCCGGGTCGAGGCCGGCGAGCGCGCGGGGCTGCGGGCGATGGCGGTCGAGGAGGACGAGGCGCGGGCCGCGCTGCTCGCACTCCCCGCCGGATTGCGCGCCCGCGCGATCGTCGCCGAGCGGACGCCGCGCGACACCCGCACGCAGAACGCCGTCGCGGTCGAACCCTTGCCGGGCGAGGGCATCGCCTGGTCCGACCTGCCGGCCGAGTCGCGCGAGCGGCTGGCGCGCGCGATCCACGAATATCTCGGCATGATGCCGCCGGCGCTGGCCGCCGCCGAACGCGCGCGGCTCGCCTCAGCCGATCCGGCCTCGCTCACCTTCCAGTGGCGCGGCGCGACCGTGCCCGATCGCTTCCACTACTGGGCGGTGCAGGGCGATGCCTTCCTGCTCGAGCACGACAACAGCCGCGACGGCGCCCGCCACATCCACAGCGTCTGGCGCGGCTTCGCGAGCGACTTCGGCGCCGCGCTGTAGCGCCTCGCGCGGATCCCGACCGGGTGGCCCCGCCGGATCGGGTGGAGATGCGCGCCAGGAACCCGCTACCGTCCCCGGCCGGTGTCGGTGATGCGGCCATCCTCGAGCCGCGCCGGCACGTAGCGCTCGCCGGGCTGCATCGAGCGCTGCTCGGCGAACCAGAGCAGCCCGACCGCCAGCACGATCACGCCCGCCACCGTCAGCACGAGCCACGGCGCGTCGCGCCAGGCGATCGCGGGTTGCCCCTCGCCGTTGTCGGGTCCGACACGGCGCATCAGGAACAACCAGGCGAAATAGAGCGCGAAGGGAATCAGGAACAGCAGGATCCCCTGCACGATGCCGCGCATGTCAGCCCTCCCGGAGCAACCTTCCGAGCGCGACCAGCATCGCCGCGGTCGCCCCCCAGATCCGATACCGCTCGTGCGGCACCACCCAATAGCGTCGGAGCCGGCCGCGGAACACCGCCTCCTCCTCGTACGGACCCGGCGGGCCGGTGAGGGCGGCGAGCGGCAGCTCGAACACCTCCGCCACTTCGCGCGGATCGGGCTTCGGCGCAACCGGGGGCGTGAGCAGGCCGAGCACAGGCGTGACCCGATAGCCGGTGCCGGTGACATGGGTCGGCAGCCGCCCGATCACCTCGACAGCGGCGGCGGAGAGGCCGATCTCCTCCTCCGCCTCGCGCAGCGCCGCCGCCTCCGGCGAGGCGTCCCCGGGGTCGATCCGCCCGCCCGGGAAGCTCACCTGGCCCGGATGCCGGGTCAGATGCTCGGCACGCAGCGTCAGCACGATGCTCGGCGCCGGATGCAGCACGATCGGCACCAGCACCGCCGCAAGCAGCGGCGCGGCCGCCTCGGCCGGATCGTCCTGGTGGTCGCGCGCCGCCGCGCGGCGCAGCAGCGCGAGCAGATCGGCCGCGTCCGGGCCGGCGGGCCCGCTCACGCCTCGTCGGCCTGGCCGAGCGGGAAGAAGCTCTCGCCCGACCAGACGCCGAGCAGGGTCTCGCCGCGCAGGGTCTCCGGCACCGCGAGGGCGACCAGTTCGTAATAGACCGAGCGCTCGATGCGCGCCTCGACCGGCAGGGACCCGCGCCCCGGCCGCACGGCGACATAGGGCGTGGGCAGGCAGGTCACGACGTCGCGCGCCACGCGGATCGGATGTTCGGGCCCGGCCTCGATCACCTCGTCCACATTGGTGCGGAAGGACAGGATCTGCCGGCCGCGGCACTGCGAGACGAACAGCTCGACGGCGAGGAACGGCGCGTCCTCCACCTCGATGCGGCCGCGCTCGGCCGGCGTGATCAGCCAGAACGAGCCGTCCGCCTCGCGCGTCAGCACCGAGGCGAACAGGCAGACCAGCTCCTTCCGCCGGATCGGGCTGTCCTGGTAGTGCCAGGTGCCGTCGCGCGCGATGCGGATCGCGATGTCGCCGCAGAACACCGGCGCGCGCGGCGCCCGGCGCACCGGCGGCGTCAGCGCGAGCCCGGGGATCGGCGAGGACGGGTCGCTCTCCCGTTCCCGCGCGCCGCCCAGCGCTCGCATCCGGTCAGACGCCGCCACACCGTCTCCGCACCGTCTCCGGCGCAGCCTCCTTGCTCGACCGGCGTCACGTCCGCGTGACCCTCCGGCGTCCGGTTTTCCGCCGCGCACACATATAGGTAGCATCCCACCATGCCGTGTAGATGCGGAGGGAGATCAGCGTGGCCGAAACGACCGTGATCGCGGGTGGCGCACCCGGCGGTCCGACCGATCTGGTGGCCGAGGTCGAGGGCCTGACCGACCGGATCGCGCGGGTGCGCGAGGCGGTCGGGCAGGTGATCTTCGGCCAGCCCGAGGTGGTGGATCAGACGCTGATCACGCTGCTCGCCGGCGGACATGTGCTGCTGGTCGGCGTGCCGGGCCTGGGCAAGACCAAGCTGGTCGAGACGCTCGGCACCGTGCTCGGGCTCGCCGAGAAGCGGGTGCAGTTCACCCCCGACCTGATGCCGGCCGACATCATCGGCTCGGAGGTGCTGGACGAGAGCGCCGAAGGCCGGCGCAGCTTCCGCTTCATCAAGGGCCCGATCTTCTGCCAGCTGCTGATGGCCGACGAGATCAACCGCGCCTCCCCGCGCACGCAGTCGGCCCTGCTCCAGGCGATGCAGGAGATCAAGGTCGCGGTCGGCGGCGTCGAGCATCCGCTGCCGCGGCCGTTCCACGTGCTCGCCACGCAGAACCCGATCGAGCAGGAGGGCACCTACCCGCTGCCCGAGGCGCAGCTCGACCGCTTCCTGCTCGAGATCGAGGTCTCCTATCCCGCGCTGGAGGCCGAGCGCACCATGCTGCTCGCCACCACGGGCGCGACCATGGCGCGGCCGCAGCGGGCGATGAGTGCGGAGGAACTGCTCGCCGCGCAGGCGACGATCCGGCGCATGCCGGTCGGCGAGAGCGTGGTCGAGGCGATCCTGACGCTGGTGCGCGCCGGCCGGCCCGAGACCTCGCCGATCGAGGCGGTGAAGCGCCACCTCGCCTGGGGGCCGGGGCCGCGCGCGGCGCAGGCGCTGATGCTCGCCTGCCGCGCCCGCGCGGTGCTGGACGGCCGATTCGCGCCCTCCGTCGATGACGTGATCGCGCTTGCCCCGGCGGTGCTGCGCCACCGCATGGCGCTCAACTTCGCCGCGCGCGCCGACGGCGTGCGGCTCGCCGACGTGATCGGCCGGCTGACGGGCCTGTTGGAGTGAGCGAGGGCGCGCCGGGCCATGCCGCGGCGGCCGCACGGCGCGCCGAGCAGCTGGCCGCCCGCCTGCCGCCGCTGCTGGTGGCGGCCGAGCGCGTCGCGGCGACGGTGGCGCAGGGCGTGCACGGGCGCCGGCGCGTCGGCCAGGGCGACAGCTTCTGGCAGTTCCGGCCCTTCCTGCCGGGCGACTCGGTGCAGCGGATCGACTGGCGCCAGTCGGCGAAGGGCGACCGCACCTTCGTGCGCGAGACCGAGTGGGAGGCGGCGCAGAGCGTTTGGCTGTGGCGCGACGCCTCGGCCGGGATGCGCTGGCGCTCCGACCGCCGCCTGCCCGAGAAGGCCGAGCGGGCGGAACTGCTGACGCTGGCATTGGCGTCGCTGCTGCTGCGCGGCGGCGAGCGCGTCGCCCTGCTGGGGGCGGGGATGCGTCCGGTGGCTGGCCGGACCATGATCGAACTGCTGTCCGAGGCGGTGTCGCGGCGCGGCGATCCCGGTGCGCTCTCCGGCCTGCCGCCGATGGAGAGCCTGCCCCGCTACGGCAGGGTGGTGCTGATCGGCGACTTCCTCTCGCCCCTGCCCGACGTGCAGCAGGCGGTCGCACGGCTCGCGCAGATCCCCGTCTCGGGCCACCTGCTGCAGGTGCTCGATCCGGCCGAGGCGGCGCTGCCGTTCCGCGGCCGCATCCGCTTCGAGGGGCTGAAGCGCGAGGGGGCGGCGCTGATCGGCAGGGTCGAGGGCATCCGCGGCGACTACCAGGCGAAGCTCGCCGCGCAGCAGGAGGGGCTGCGCGCGATCGCCGCCGCCGCCGGCTGGAGCTTCGCCGTGCACATCACCGATCACCCGCCCGAGACCGCGCTGATGGGCCTCTATCTCGCCCTTGCCCCGGACCGCGCCGGGCGGGGCCGCGCCGCGTGAGGCCAGGCCCGGGATGATCGAGGCGCTCGGCACGATCGGCTTCGCGCATCCGTGGCTGCTCGCCACCTTGCTGCTGCTGCCGCTGCTGATCTGGCTGCTGCGCGTCACCCCGCCGGCGCCGAAGCTGCTCGCCTTCCCGGCGGTGCGGCTGCTGCTCGACCTGCAGCGGCGCGAGGAGAGCTCGGCGCGCACGCCGTGGTGGCTGCTGGCGCTGCGCATCCTCGCCGCCGCGCTGGTGATCGTCGGCCTCGCCCGGCCGGTGCTGAACGCGGGCCCCGCCCCCGGCGGCGCCGGGCCGCTGCTGCTGGTGGTGGATGACGGCTGGGCCGCGGGGCCCGACTGGGGAGCGAGGCTCGCCGCCGCCGAGGCGGCGCTGGCCGAGGCCGAGCGCGCGGGGCGGCCGGTCGCGCTGCTCACCACCGCGCCCTCCGCCCGCGGCGAGGCGCCGCGGCTCTCGCCCATCATGCCGGCGCCGGAGATGCGCGAACGGGTCGCGGCCCTGCGCCCGCTGCCCTGGGCGCCCGACCGCGCCGCGGCGACGGACGCGCTCGCCACCTGGTCTGCTCCCGGCGCGGCGGTG
>CAZHMM010000086.1:3349-17067 GCA_964533585.1 uncultured Elioraea sp. | reverse complement strand
CGCTGCTGCGCGCCGCGCATGGCGCCGGCGTGACGGTGCCGGAGCCGCTGTTCCTCTGCACGGATGCGCAGGTGATCGGCGCGCCGTTCTTCGTCATGCGCCGCGTCGGCGGCATCGCCGCGGGCCATCGCGTGGTCAGGAGCGAGACGCTCGGCGGCGGGCGCGAGGCCTGCGCGCGCGCGCTGGGGCGCGAACTCGCGCGCATCCATGCGATTCGCCCGCCGCGGGTGGACCTCGCCATCCTCGGCGACCCGCCGGACGATGCCTGCGCGACCTTCATCGCCGGGCAGCACGCGGCGCTCGATCGCCAGCGCATGCCGCGCCCGGCGCTGGAGTGGGGGCTGCGTGCGCTGCAACGCGAGGCGCTGGCGCCGATCGCTCCGGTGCTCTGCCACAACGATTTCCGCACTGGCAACATCATGCTCGACGAATCCGGCGTCACGGCCGTGCTCGACTGGGAGTTCGCGGGCTGGGGCGACCCGCACGCCGATCTCGGCTGGCTCTGCGCGGGGTGCTGGCGCTTCGGCAATACCGCGCAGGAGGCCGGCGGGATCGGCCCGCGCGCGCCGCTCTACGCCGGGTACGCTGACGTTTCCGGGCATCCCCCCGATCACGCGCGCGTCCTGTGGTGGGAACTCGCAGCACACATCCGCTGGGCGACGATCGCGCTCGACCAGGCGGAGCGGCACCTGTCCGGCACCGAGCCGAGCCTGGAACTGGCACTCACCGGCCATCTTGTGCCGGAGCTGGAATGGCAGGTGCTGGCGATGGTGGAGGCGCGGGCGCATGCATGAGCTGCCGGCCGGTTCTGACCTGCTTGCGATCGCGCGCGAGGTGCTGCTGACGGAGCTGTTGCCGCATCTGCCTGCGGACAAGGTGCTGGCCGCGCGCATGGTGGCGAACGCGATGGGCATCGCCGCGCGCGAGGCCGCACAGGATCGCGGCTGGATCGCGGATGCGCGGGCGCGCATGGCGGCGCTCGCCGGCGATGCGACCGACCCGCTGCGCGCCTTCGCCGCCGCGATCCGCGCAGGCAGGTTCGATCCGGGCACCCGGCAGCATCAGGAAGCCGCGGCGCTGCTGCGCGAGGTCGCACGCGCGCGCTGCGCGGTCAGCGCACCACGGGCCCTGGGCAAGGGATAAGGCGATGGACGACGACCTGCCGAAGACCAGCGCGAACTTCGTCTCGCTCTCGCCGGTCTCGTTCCTCCGCCGCGCGGGGCAGGTCTGGGCCGACCGTGTGGCGGTGATCCACGGCGCACGGCGCCTCGGCTACGCGGACCTGCTTGAACGGAGCCGACGTCTCGCCTCGGCGCTGCGTCGCGCCGGTGTCGCGCCTGGTGATGTCGTCGCGGCGCTGATGCCCAACATCCCCGAGATGCTGGAGGCCCATTTCGGCGTGCCGATGGCGCACGGCGTGCTGTGTCCGATCAACACCCGGCTCGACGCGGCGACGGTGCGTTTCATCCTCGGCCACTCGGGCGCGAAGGTGCTGCTGCTCGATCGCGAGTTCGCCGCCCTCGCGGCGCGGGCGCTCGATGGTCTCGCCGCGCCGCCGCGCGTGGTGGTGGTGGACGATCCGGAAGGCCCCGGCGGCGCGGCACTTGATGCGACGTCCTACGAGGCCTTCCTCGCCGCAGGCGATTCCGCCTTCGCAATCGAGCCGCCGGCCGATGAATGGGAGGCGATCTCGCTCTCCTACACCTCCGGCACGACCGGCGACCCCAAGGGCGTGGTCGTGCATCATCGCGGCGCCTATCTGAACGCCTGCGGCAATGCGCTCGCCTTCGGTCTCTCGCCGCAGAGCGTCTATCTCTGGACGCTGCCGATGTTCCATTGCAACGGCTGGTGCTACACCTGGGCCGTGACCTTGCAGGGCGGCACGCATGTCTGCCTGCGCCGCGTCGAGCCTGCGCGCGTCTTCGCCCTGATCGCCGAGCATGGGGTGACGCATCTCTGCGCCGCACCCGTCGTGCTCAACATGCTGATCCATGCGCCGGCCGACCAGCGGCGCGCTTTCCCGCACCGCGTGCGGATCGCCACCGGCGGTGCGGCGCCGCCCTCGCCGGTGATCGCGGCGATGGAGGGGCTGGGGTTCGAGGTCGTGCACCTCTACGGGCTGACCGAGAGCTTCGGCCCGTCGCTCTACTGCGCCTGGCAGCCGGGGCTCGAGACCATGCCGCTCGGCGAGAAGGCAGCGTTCATGGCGCGCCAGGGCGTGGCGCTGCCGACGCTCGAGGAGGCGACGGTGCTCGACCGCACCACCGGCGCGCCGGTGCCGGCGGACGGGGCGACGCTCGGCGAGCTTGCGCTGCGCGGCAACACGGTGATGAAGGGCTATCTGCGCAATCCGACCGCCAATGCGGCGGTGTTCGCCGATGGCTGGTTCCGCACCGGCGATCTCGGCGTGCGGCACCCGGACGGCTATATCGAGGTGGAGGACCGCGCCAAGGACATCGTCATCTCGGGCGGCGAGAACATCTCCAGCCTTGAGGTCGAGGAGGTGCTGTACGGCCACCCGCTGGTGATGGAGGCGGCCGTGGTCGCCGCGCCGGACGCGACCTGGGGCGAGGTGCCGCACGCCTTCGTCACGCTGAAGCCCGAGGCGGAGGGGCAGGTGAGCGAGCCCGAGATCATCGCCTGGTGCCGCGACCGGCTCGCGCATTTCAAGGCGCCGAAGCGCGTGACCTTCGGACCACTGCCGAAGACGGCGACGGGGAAGATCCAGAAGTTCGAGCTGCGCGCGCGGCTTCGTGGGCCGGCATGAGGCGTCGCGGAACACCACCGGTTCTCTGCTAGCCTTCCTGCCCATGTGGACGGCGATTCGCGCCTTCCTGTGGGTCTATGCGCTGATCGCGCTCGTGGTGCTCGGCGCGCTCGCCTTCGCCTGGCGCTTCGTCGCGCCGCCGCCGCCGCGCGAGGTCGTCGTCGCCACCGCCGCCCCAGGTGGTGCCTATCACGCGGCCGCCGAGGCCTGGGCGCGGCTGCTGGCGCGCGAGGGCATCACGCTCCGCCTGCGTCCGACCGAGGGCTCGATCGAGAACCTGCGCCTGCTGACCGCCGACCCGCCCGAGGTCGATCTCGCGCTGGTGCAGGGCGGGGTTGGCGGGGAGGAGACGTATCCGGGGCTGGAGAGCCTGGGGGCGGTGTTCTACGAGCCGCTCTGGGTGTTCGTGCGCCGGACGGACGCGGAGACGCGGCTGGCGGAGCTGCGCGGACTGCGCATCGCGATCGGCCCGGAGGGCAGCGGCACGCGCGCGCTGGCACTCCGCCTGCTCGCGGCGAACCGGATCGGGACAGAGGACACGGACCTGCTGCCGCTCGCCGGCATGGCGGCGGCCGACGCGCTGGTCGCGGGCACGGCCGATGTCGCGATGTTCGTCTCGGCCCGCCCGACCGAGGCGATCGCCCGCCTGCTGCGGGCACCGGAGATCACCCTGGTCGATTTCGGCCCGCGCGCCGATGCCTATGTCGCGGCCTTCCCCTATCTGACGCGCGTCGTGCTGCCGGCGGGCGCGATCGACCTCGCCGAGGACCTGCCGCCGGACAATGTCGTCCTGGTTGCGCCGATGGCTGAGGTGGTGGCGCATGCGGGAATCCATCCGCAGATCGTCGCGCTGCTGATGGAGGCGTTCACGGAGACGCATCGCGGCCGGCACCTGTTCGCCCCGGCCGGGCGGTTCCCCTCCGCCGACCCGACCGACTGGCCGCTGCATGCCGACGCCGCGCGCTACCTGCGCCATGGGCCGGGCTTCCTGAAACGCTACCTGCCGTTCTGGGTGGCGGTCTGGATCGAGCGGATGTGGGTGCTGATCATCCCGCTGCTGACGATCGCCATCCCGCTGTCGCGCATCGCGCCGCCGCTCTGGCGCTGGCAGATCGATCGCAAGGTGTATCGCTGGTACCGCCACGTGAAGCGGCTGGAGGCTGCGCTCAAGGAGGCGCGGACGGAGGAGGAGCGGGGCCGCGTACTGGCCGAGCTGGACGCGCTGCAGGAGCGGGTCGGGCGGGTGCGCGTGCCGCTCACCCATGCCCAGCCGCTCTACCAGTTGCGCAGCCACATCGCGCTGATCCGCGACGGCGCGCTGCGCTGATGCGGCGCTTGCGGAACGGTCCAGCGCCGCGCCTAATCCGCCGAGGCGCCGTAGCGGCGGCGCCTGAATGGGAGAACTCACATGACGCCTTCGCTGCCCCAACAGCCCGCCTGGGTGAAGGAGTTCAAGGCCTTCATCATGCGCGGCAACGTGATCGACCTTGCCGTGGGCATCATCATCGGCGCAGCCTTCACCGCCATCGTGGGCAGTCTGGTGAAGGACATCTTCAATCCGGTGCTTGGCCTGCTGATGGGCGGGATCGACTTCTCGAACGTGTTCATCGTCCTCTCGGGTGAGCGGATGGCCACGCTGGACGCGACGCGCGACAGCGGGGCGGCGGTGCTGGCGGTCGGCACGTTCATCAACGCGATCATCAATTTCGTGATCGTCGGCTTCGCGATCTTCTGGCTGATCAAGGTGCTGAGCCGGTTCAAGGCGAAGGAGGCGGAAGCCGCGCCGCCCGCGCCGCCGAAGAGCGAGGTGCTGCTCGAGGAGATCCGCGACCTCTTGAAGTCGCGCGCACCCTGAGCGTCTGACCCGTCGGCGGGGCGCCGTGGTGGACGGCGCCCCCGTCGCTCTGCGATCCTCACCGCCCCGGCAACGCTCAAGGCGGCGGACCATGACGCGCATCGGTCGTTTCCTCGCACCCCTGCTCCTCGCGCTGGGGCTGGGCGGGCAGGCGCTGGGCTTCGAGGTGCCGGGGCTTTCGGCCGATTCCGACGCCTATGCGCGCACGCTGGCCGCACGCGCCCCCTCCAGCGCCGAGGCGCGCGCGGAGGCGGATCGGCGCGCGGATGCCGCGATCGGCGCCGGCAACTGGGCCGAGGCCGTCGCCGCGCTCGAGGCGCGCATCCGCCTCGGCTCGGCCGAGGAGCGGCACTGGCTGGCGCTTGCCGAGGCGTGGCAGCGCCGCACGCCGCCCGAGGGCAACCGGGCGCTCCAGGCGGCCTGGCAGGCGTTCATGATGGTTCCCGGCGGCGCGCCCGAGATTCCCTCGATCCTGCGCATCGCCGATGTGTTCCGGCATGTGCTCGACCGGCCGGCCCAGGCGATCGAGGCGCTGGAGGCGGTGATCGAGCGCGACCCGGCGAACCCGGTCTATCGCCAGCGCCTCGCCGAGCTCCGCCGCAGCGTCGGGTTGGCGGTCCGCCGCCTCGTCACCGAGCCGGAGAGCGATCCGCCGCGCGCCTGCATCGAGTTCGCAGGCGCGCTCTCGCCGCGCCGCGACATCGCCTGGGCCGACTGGGTGCGCGTCGAGCCCGCGACCCGCACGGCCGTCACGGCCGAAGGCAGCCGGCTCTGCGTTGCCGGCCTTGCGCATGGCCGAAGCTGGGACGTCACGCTGCGCGAGGGCCTTCCCGGCGCGGATGGCGCCACCCTGCAACGCGCGACCACGCTGGCGGTGGCGATGCCCGACCGCGCGCCGCGCGTGCTGCTGCAATCCGGCGCCTTCGTACTGCCGAAGGGCGATGCGCCGCGGCTCTCGGTCGGCACCGTCAATCTCTCGGCGGTGGCGGTGAAGCTCTACCGCGTCGGCGAACGCGGGCTCGCCGGCCAGATTGGCGACACGGGGCGCGCCTTCCGGTCGCTCTCGCAATGGTCGGCGCAGAGCCTCGCGGAGGGCGGCGGGCGGCTGCTCTGGGAGGGGACGCTCACGGTGGGGCAGTGGGAGCGCAACGTGCTCGCGCGCACCCTGCTCGACCTCGCGCCGATGCTCGCCGGCGCCGCCCCCGGCTTGTTCGCGCTGACGGCCGCGCCCGGCGACGGCACGCCGTTCCCCAGCTGGGGCGAGGTCGCGACGCAGTGGTTCGTGCTGACCGATATCGGGCTCACTGTGCTGCGCGGCGCGGATGGATTGACGGTGCTCGCGCGCGCGCTTTCGGATGCACGTCCGCTCGCCGATCTCCGCGTCGCCGTGGTCGCGCGCGACAACGAGGAACTCGCGGTGGTGCAGACCGACGCCGACGGGGTCGCGCGCATCGCCGCGCCCGTGCTGCGCGGCACGGGCGGGGCGGCGCCACGCCACGTCACCGCGCGCGGCGCGGATGGCGACCTCGCGCTGCTCGATCTCGACTCCGCCTCCTTCGACCTCTCCGACCGCGGCGTGGAGGGACGCGCGCATCCCGGCCCGCTCGATGCCTGGCTCTGGACCGAGCGCGGCATCTATCGCCCGGGCGAGACGGTCAACCTGCTGGCCCTGCTCCGCGACGCGTCCGGCGATGCGGCCTCGGTGCCGCTCACGCTGCGGCTGCGCCGCCCCAACGGCACTATCGCGGCCGACATGGTGCCGCAGTCCGACCCGGCCGGCGGACGCACCTCAGCGATCGCGCTCTCGGCCGGCGCGCCGCAGGGCAGCTGGACCGTCGAGGCGCTCGCCGATCCGCGTGCCGCGCCGATCGGCCGCGCCTCCTTCGAGGTCGCCGATTTTGTCCCCGAGCGTCTCGCGGTCGAGATCGGCGCAGCCCCCGGCCCGCTGGTGCCCGGCACACCGATCGCGCTGCCGGTGACCGCGCGCTTCCTCTACGGCCCGCCGGCTTCGGGGCTGCCCGCGCGCGGCGAGATCACCATCGCGCCTGATCCGCAGCCGTTTCCGCAGCTCGCCGAGTGGCGCTTCGGCCTGATCGAGGACACGCCCGACACGATCCGCGAGGATCTCGCGCTGCCCGACACCGATGCGCAGGGCCGCACCACCGCCACACTCCTGCTGCCGCGCGCGCCCGACACCACGCGGCCGCTGCGCGCGACCGTCGCGATCGAGGTCTCCGAGCCCGGCGGCCGCCCGACGCGTGCGCGCGCCACCGTGCCCGTGCGCGCGCAGCCGCGGCTGATCGGCATCCGTCCGCTGTTCGCGCGCGGCGCGGTCGAGGCCGGCAGCGATGCCGAGTTCGAGGTCGCGGCGTTCGACGCCGAGGGCAACCGGATCGCCGCGCCACGCCTGCATCTGCGCCTGGTGCGCGAACGGCCCGATTGGCGCGTGGTGATCCGCGAGCGGCTCGCGCGCTACGAGCTCGTCTGGCGCGACGAGCCGGTCGAGGCGCGCGATCTCGCCGTCACCACCGAGCCGCTGCGCGTCGGCCGTCGGCTCGACTGGGGCCGCTACCGGATCGAGGTGGCCGACGGCGACAGCCTGGCCGCGACCTCGGTGCGGTTCCGGGTCGGCTTCGTGCCGACCGCCGGGCTCGGCGACACGCCCGACATGCTCGACGTCGCCGCCGACAAGCCTGCTTATGGGCGCGGGGAGACGGCCCGGGTTCGCATCGAAGCACCCTATCCCGGGCTTGCCACCGTGATGGTGCTGACCGATCGCGTGCACTCGGTGCAGACGCTGCGCGTGGCGCAGGGTGCCAGCACGGTCGAGATCCCGACCGATCCCGCCTGGGGGCCGGGCGCCTATGCGGCCGTGACGCTGCTGCGCGGCCGCGCCGAGGCGGGCGCGAATCCGGTGCGGGCACTCGGGCTCGTCTGGCTCGGACTCGATCCCGCCCCGCGGACCATTCCGGTCGCGGTGCAGGCGCCCGACCTGATGCGTCCGCGCGCGCCGGCCGAGGTGGTGGTGCGCGCAGCCCCCGGCACGCAGGTGCTGCTCGCCGCCGTTGACGAAGGCATCCTGCGGCTCACCGGCCATGCCTCGCCCGATCCGGCCGGCTGGTTCACCGGCAAGCGCCGGCTCGGCATCGACATCCGCGACGACTACGGCCGGCTGATCGCGCCCGCCGAGGGTGCGCCCGGCCTGCTGCGCCAGGGCGGCGATGCTGATGGCGGCGCGGCGCTGCCCGCGATCCCGTTCGTGATCGCCAGCATGGTGCAAGGCCCGGTCGCGGCCGGGCCGGACGGGACGGCGCGCTTCACCCTCGACGTGCCGGATGTGAACACCGCCCTCAGGCTCATGGCGGTGGCGTGGGATGCCGCGCGCACGGGCGCGGCGTCGGTCTCGGTACCGGTGCGCGACCGGCTCGTTGCCGAACCCGCGCTGCCGCGCTTCCTCGCCCCGGGCGACGAGGCGCGCATGGCGGTCTCGCTGCACAACGTCGAACTGCCGGCGGGCGAGATGCGCGTCGCCGTCACCGCCGAGGGTCCGCTCGCGATCGACGGCGGGCCGCAGGCGCTGACACTCGCGCCGGATGCGCGCGGGCGCGTGCTGTTCGGCCTGCGCGGCACGGGCGTGGGTGTCGGCGCCGTGACGCTGCGCGCGGAGGGACCGGACGGGTTCAGCGCGACGCGCGTGTTCCCGATGACCGTGCGTCCGGCGCGTCCGCCGACCACCACGCTGAGCCGGCGCGAACTGCCGGCCGGGCAGACGCTGACGGTCGGGCGTGATGCGCTCGCGGCGTTCATTCCGGGGACGGCGCGCGTCACCGTGACCGTCAATACCGGCTCGCCGGTCGATCTCGCCGCACTCGCCCGCACGCTCGACCTCTGGCCCTATGCGTGCCTGGAGCAGACCGTCAGCAAGGGATTCCCGCTGGTCTTCCTCGACGACGAGGCGATGATCGGCGCCGATCGCCGTGCGCGGCTGCAGGCGCTGGTCGGCCAGGTGCTGGACAAGCAGCGCTTCGACGGCGCGTTCGGACTGTGGAGCGCGAACGATGAGGCCGAGCCGTGGCTCTCGGCCTACGCGGTCGAGTTCCTGCTGCGCGCCCGCGCGGCCGGTGCTGCCGTGCCCGACGCGCCGCTCGAGGATGCGCTGCGTTACCTCAGTGGATCGACCGACAACCCCGCGCGCGAGCCCTGGGATCGCGCCGCGCAGGCCTATGCGCTGAACGTGCTGGCGATCGCCGGACGACCGCGCCCGGGGGCCGCGCGCGTGATGGCGGATCAGGGCGCGGAACGGCTGCCCACGGGGCTCGCGCGCGCGCAGCTCGGCGCAGCGCTGATCCGCATGGGCGAGCGCGGACGCGGCGAGGCGCTGCTGCGCGACGCGACCGCCGACCCCGCGCGCGACTGGTGGTGGCAGGACTACGGCACGACCCTGCGCGATGCCGCGGCCATGATCGTGCTGGTGAAGGAAGCCGGCGTGCTCGCCGAGCGCATCCCGGCGCTGATCGACCGCCTGCCGGCGGAGCAGACCCAGCCCGGGCGCACCTCCACGCAGGAACAGGCCTGGCTGGTCGCCGCCGGCGCGATGCTCGGCCGCGACGGGCAGCCGGTGGCGCTCGCGGTCGACGGGCGCGAGCGCGCACCCGCCGTGCTGACGACGCTCGCGCGCGATGCGGCGGCGCTGCCGGTGGCGCTGCGCAACATGGGCCGCACGGCGATCTGGCCCTCGGTCGCGGCGACCGGCATCACGGCCCAGGCGCCAGCCGCCGCGCGCGACGGGCTGACCGTGCGGCGCAACTTCCTCAACCGCGACGGCACGCCGCTCAACCTCGACACGGTCCGCCAGAACGACGTGTTCATCCTGGTGATCGAGGGCCGGTCGGAGACGCGCGTGCTGCACCAGGCGCTGCTGGTGCACGGCCTGCCGGCCGGATGGGAGGCGGAGCGCGCGCGGCTCGGTCCGGGCGAGGTGGCGGCGTTCCCGTTTCTCGGCGACCTCTCGCGGCCGCGCGCGCTCGCGCTGCGCGATGACCGGCTGGTGGCGCAGATCGACCTCTCGCCGGACGAGCCCGCGTTCAAGCTTGCCTTCCTGATCCGCGCGGTCACGCCAGGCCGGTTCGAACTGCCCGGCGCGGTGCTGACCGACATGTACAAGCCGCGCTTCTTCGCACGCCAGAACACCGGGCGGATCGCGGTGGCGCCGGCCGACTGACATGCGCCGCGCGGCACTCGCGCTCGCACTGCTGGCGGGATGCGTGATCGCGCTCGATCGCGCGCTCCCGCCCGATCTGTCGCGCGCGCAGGAGGTCTCGGCCGAGGTGACCGACCGCGCCGGTGCGACGCTGTCGGTTTTCCCCGTGGCTGACGGCGTGTGGCGCCTCGGCACCACCGTCGAGGACGTGCCGCCCGCCTTCGTCGCGATGCTGCTCGCGCGTGAGGATGCGCGATTCCGTTATCACCCCGGCGTCGATCCGCTCGCACTCGCACGCGCGAGCGTCCAGGCGGTGGCGCACGGACGCGTGGTCTCGGGCGGCAGCACGATCACCATGCAGGTCGCGCGGCTGCTCGAGCCGCGGCCGCGCACGCTGGCATCGAAGGTGATCGAGATCGCGCGCGCCTATCAGCTGGAAGCGCGCCACTCGAAGGACGAGATCCTCGGGCTGTGGCTGACGCTGGCGCCGTTCGGCGGCAATCTCGAAGGCGTGCGCGCCGCCGCGCTCGCGCTGTTCGGCCGGCCACCGATGGGGCTCGACCCAGCCGAGCTCGCGCTGCTGGTCGCGTTGCCGCAGCGGCCCTCGGCGCTGCGTCCCGATCGCTTTCCCGCGCGCGCGGCGGCGGCGCGGGATCGCGTGCTGGAGACTGCCGAAGCGGCCAGGGTGATCTCGCCGCGCGCGGCGGCGGAGGCGCGGACGGCGCGGGTCGCGGCCGCGCGCCATGAGATGCCGCGTCTCGCCTGGCACCTCGCCGCGCGCGAGGCCGGCCAGGGGCGCGTCGCGACCACGCTGGAGGCTCCATTGCAGGCCGCGCTGGAACGGCTCGGCGCGGAGACCGCCGGCGCGTTCGATGAGCGCGCCAATCTCGCGGTGGTGGTGCTGCGCAACGCCGATCGAACCGTCGCGGCCCATCTCGGCGCGGTGCCGGGCGAGGCGCGCGCGGGCACGCTCGATCTCACCCGCGCCATCCGCTCGCCCGGCTCGGCGTTCAAGCCGTTCCTCTACGCGCTCGCCTTCGATGCCGGCGCGGTCCGGCCGGAGACGCGCATCGCCGACCTGCCGCGTCGCTTCGACGGCTATGCGCCGGAGAACTTCGATCGCGGCTTCGCCGGCGACGTCACTGCCGCCGAGGCGCTCAGGCTGTCGCTCAATCTGCCGGCGGTGGCGGTCGCGGATGCATTCGGCCCGCTCGCCTTCGTCGCCGCACTCGGGCGGGCAGGAGCCCCGCCGCGGTTGCCGCCTGCGGATGCCGGGCCCGGCCTGCCGGTGGCACTCGGCGGGTTCGGCACGACGCTGATGGAGGCAACCGCGCTCGCCGCCGCCCTCGCCGAGGACGGCATGGTGGCCACCCCTGTCTGGCGCGCCGGCGAGACCGCTTCGCGGCAGCGCTTCGTCTCGCGCGAGGCGGCCGGTGCCGTGCGCGCGATCCTCGCCGAGAGCACACCGCCACCCGGGATGCCGCCGCAGCTCCATCCGTCGCGGATCGCCTGGAAGACCGGCACCTCCTGGGGCCATCGCGATGCCTGGGCGCTCGGCGTGTCGGCGACGCATACGGTGGGCGTGTGGGTCGGGCGGCCGGACGGCACACCGCTGCCCGGCCAGACCGGGCGCGCAACGGCCACGCCGCTGATGCTGCGCGTCTTCGCGTTGCTGCCCGATCCAGGCCCGCTGCCCGACGCACTGCCGCTGCCGCCGGCGCCGGCGCTCGCGCGGCTCGGTGAGACGAGCGTGGATCGGCTGCGTCTGGTGTTCCCGCCGCAAGGGGCTTCGCTCGCCGAGGGTGCCCCGGTCACGCTGCGCGCGGCGGGAGGGCAGCGGCCGCTGACGTGGCTGGTGGACGGCGCGCCGATCGCCTCGCCGCGGCATCGCCGCGACACCGCGTGGCAGCCCGGCGGGCCGGGTTTCTACAGGGTCACCGTGATCGACGCCGAGGGCGCCGCCGTCGCGGCGGAGGTGCGCGTCCGTTCACCCTGAGCGCGTGGCCGGGCGCGCGAGTGTGGCCGCGACGATCCCGGAGGCGACGATGCCGAGGCCGATCAGGTCGGTGGTCGGCTCAGGCGCGAGCATCAGCAGCGCGCCGGCGCCGAGCACCACGCGCGCCCAGAGCGGCAGCGCGCCGACGCGGTAGAGGTGCCCCTCGAACGCCGCGGCGAGGATCAGGATCGCGACCGAGGCCGTGGCGGTCGCGAGCAGGATCGTGCCCAGCTCGCCGCGCAGGATCAGCGCCGGCTGGAGCACGAAGAACACCGGCAGCAGCATCAGCAGGATGCCGATCCTGAGCGAGGTCACCGCCGTCCGCATCGGGCTCGCCTTCGCCACGAACGCGGCCGCGATCGAGGCGAGCGCCACCGGCGGGGTGATGAAGGAGACGAGGCCCCAGTAGAGGACGTAGAGATGCGAGGCCATCGGATCGAGGCCCGCGGTGACGAGCGCCGGGGCGAGCACGATCGCAAGGAAGATGTAGCAGGCCGAGGCGGTCATCCCCATGCCGAGAATGAAGCTGGTCGCGGCGCCGAAGGCCAGCAGCAGCGCGATGTTGTCGCCCGCATACTGCACGAGCTCGCGCGAGAACGAGTTCGCCACCCCCGTCACCGACATGCCGCCGATGATCAGCCCGATCCCGGCGATCAGCGCCACCAATCGCGCGACCGCCTCGCCGGCTTCGACGACCAGCCGGACGAAGGCGCGGAGCCCGAACCCGGTCGAGCGCCGGCGCAGCACCGCGACCGCGAGCAGGAACAGCGACACCCAGAACGGTGCCTGCGCCTCGATCCGGTAGACGATCAGCAGCACCGTGAGCCCGACGATGGCGGCGAGGTAGTACCAGCCACCGGCGAGCGTGGGCCAGAGCGGCGGGATCTCCTCGCGCGGCACGCCGTGCAGGTGGTTGCGGGCCGCGAACAGGTCGGTCTGGAGGAACAGCGCGAGGTAGTAGAGCGCGGAGGGCAGGGCGGCGGCCAGCACCACCTCGGCGTAGGGCACGTTGAGGAAGCTCGCCATGATGAAGGCGGCAGCCCCCATCACCGGCGGCATCAGCGCCCCGCCGGTGGACGCGCAGGCCTCGACCGCGCCGGCGTAGTGCGCCGGATAGCCGCAGCGCTTCATGGTCGGGATGGTCAGCGTGCCGGTGGTCAGCACGTTCGAGGTCGGGCTGCCCGAGAGCATGCCGAACAGCGCCGAGGACACGACCGCCACCTTGGCCGGCCCGCCGCGGCTGGCACCCATCAGGGCGAGCGCGAAGTTCATGAAGAACGACGCGCCGCCGGTGGCGGACAGCACCACGCCGAACACCAGGAAGCCGATCAGCATGTCGGCGACCACCTGCATCGGGATGCCGATCACGCTCTCGGTGCCGAACACGTGCTCCTGGATCGTGCCCGGCAGGTCGAGCTGCACGCCCCAGAGGAAGCCGGGCATCGAATCCGCGAACAGCGGATAGGCGCCGAACACAAGGCAGACGAAGAACAGGACGGTCTCGCCCGTCCGGCGTACCCCCTCCAGCACGATCGCGGCGAAGACGCCCGCCAGCACGGTCGGCCAGAACGGCGCGGCAGCGTTCCAGCCGCGCAACTGGATGGTCAGCGCCGAGGTGGCGAGCCAGATCCCGAGGCCCGTGAGCGCGGCGGCGAGCAGCCAGTCGAACCACGGGACACCGTGCGCGTGGCGGCGCATCGCCGGAAACGCGAGCAGCGCGATCGCGCCGAACAGGCCGATCACCAGGTAGTGGAACGCGGTGCTGATCGGGCGGAAGCCGAACAGCCCCAGGTTGAACACCTGGTTGACGGCGATCGTGAGACCTGCCGCGGACAGCACGAACGCGGCCGCGAAGGCCGCGCCGTGCAGCCGGGACGGCGGCTCCTCCGGCGCCCCGGCC
>CAZHMM010000086.1:0-3339 GCA_964533585.1 uncultured Elioraea sp. | reverse complement strand
CCCGGCCGGCGCGGCGCCGGGGCCCGTCACGCGGCCTGCCTCAGCCCAAGGCAGCCAGGGCCGCAGTCCGGCGCTCGCCCCATGCGGTCGCGAGTTCCTCGCCGGCGAGGTTGCGGCTCTGCGCCCCCGGCAGGAACTCGGCCCAGGCCGTCTGCAACGCCCGGTGGCGCTTCAGCATCGTGTCCTGCCAGGCCTGGTGCTCGGCGCTCCACTGCCCGGCCTCGCGCAGATAGCGGATCGCGCCGTCATGGAACGCCGCATCCATCGGCGGCGTGCCGGCGAGCGCCATCGCCCAGCGCGGCATGATCGGATTGACGGCCTTGTAGAGATCGAAGGTCTCGGCGAGCGCCTTCATCAGCGCATAGACCTCGTCGCCCGAGGCATCCGCCGGCACGGTGACCATCGGGTAGCGGTAGCCCATCAGCCAGGCAGGGGAGGCCTCGGAGAGCCCGGCGCCGATCGGCTCCTGGAACGGCTCGACGAAGGGCACGGCGCGCTTCGCCGCCGCCCAGCCCTCGGCATTGGCGGGATCGAGCTGCACCCAGGAGATCCCGCGCGGCGAGGCTTCCAGTTCGCGCAGCGCGGCGGCCGCCGGTGCGGCGCCGGCGCAGTCCGCGCGCCCCTCGATCAGCGCGCGCAGGCTGGCGCCGTAGGACGGCACCTGCACCAGCTGCACGTCGTTCCAGGTGAGGCCGGCGAAGGCGAGGATCGGCTCGACCTTGATGTTCACCGACGAGTTCGCCGGCGCATAGGCCATCCGCTTGCCCTTGAGGTCGGACGGCTTGGTGATGCCGCTTTCCTTCGTCGCGACCACCGAGAACGAGTTCTTCCGCCCCGCCAGCGTGCGGAAATCCTGCGGTCCCCAATCGAGTGCGGCGTATTCGTAGAGGCCCTCCATCGCGAAGTAGAGCTCGTTGGCGAGCCAGCCATGGCTTACGCGCTTCTGCTTGAGCGGCAGGATGCGGCCGATCGAGGTGCCGGAGGGCTGCAGCCGAACGCGCGTGCCGAAGGCACGACCGAAGGCATCGGCGATCGCCGAGGCCTCGACATAGCCGGTCGAGCCCACATCGTAGACCGACCAGACCATCGTGCCCGGCAGGCCCTGGATCGAGCGCGTCTGCGCGATGGCCGGGCGGGCGAGCAGCCCCGCCCCGACCCCAGCCGCGAGTGCCAATGTGCTGCGACGTGTGAGCATTCCAGTCCTCCCTTGGTGTTTCGTTGCAGGCAGCGACGTGCCCGGTGCGTCGGGGAGTCGGGCATAAAGGGGCGGCCGGCGTCAATCCGCGTGCAGACCGCCGGACACATGCTAGGGTCCCTGCGTGACCCGCCGCCCGTGACACAGCCACGCATTCTGCCGCACGTGTCCTCCGCCATGCTCTCCGTCATCCCCGGCCCGGGGAACCGATCTCCGTCGCGCCTCGGCGCCGCACGGGCAGACTGAGCCTTGGCCTCGACCGCGAGCCTCTCCTTCGCCGTGCGCCCGCGCGTGCTCGCGCGGCTGACGGGGCGCGTGGCGCTGCTGCTGACCGGCATCAACGCGCCGCTGGTGGTGATGTCGTTGATCGACCGGGAGTGGCAGGGGGCGGGTGCGCATGCCGGCGTGCTGGCGGTGCTGCTCGGGCTCTGGACGCTGCTCTCGCGCGGCAAGCCGGCCGCGGTGCCGCAGACCAACGAGGCGATGGTGCTCTCGGTGATCGCCTTCGGGCTCGGCTCGGCCGCGCTGGCACTGCCCTGGTGGGCCGAGGGTGTGCCGTTCATCGACGCGCTGTTCGAAGGCGTCTCGGCAGTCACCACCACCGGGCTCTCGACGCTCGACAGCGTCGAGAACAAGCCCTGGTCCTTCCTGTTCGCGCGCGCCTGGGGCCAGTGGTCGGGCGGGCTCATGATCGTGCTGCTGGCGCTGTTCCTGACGCTCGAGCGTGGCGCGGTGGCGGGGCGGTGGCTCTCCTATCAGCTCACCACCGAGGAGGTGATGCTCGGTTCGCGCGCCTGGATGCGCACCATGGCGATCGTCTACAGCTCGATCACCGGCGTGACGATCGCCGGATTCCTCGCGGTCGGGTTGGATCCCTGGAACGCGCTGCTGCACGGCCTGACCACCGTGTGCGGAGGTGGCTTCGCGACGGACGACGCCAGCATCGGCGGGGTGGGCGGCCGCCCGATCCAGGCGGTCGGCATGGTCGGCGGCGTGTTCGGCGCGCTGTCGTTCCTGATCTGGCCACAGCTGCGCAAGGGGCGCTGGCGGGAGGTGCTGGGCGCGCCGGAGCTGCGTGCCTTCGCAACCTTGTGCGGGCTGGGTGCGGCGGTGCTGTTCGGCACCATGACATGGCTGTCGGGATTGCCGTGGCGCGAGGCGCTGTGGGATGCGGCGCTCATGTCGCTGTCCTGCCAGGCGACCACCGGCTTCTCGACCCTCGACCTTGCGCCGCTTGATCCGGTCTCGAAGCTGGTGATGACGCTGCAAATGCTGCTGGGCGGCGACACAGCCTCCGCCGCCGGCGGCATCAAGATGTTCCGGCTGATCGCGATGCTGCGGCTCGCCCGGGGTGCGATCGCGCGCACCGCGCTCGCCCCGCACGCGGTCATCCCGACGCGCGCGGGCGAGGCCGACCTGATCCGCGGCACTGCGACCGTGGTGACCCTGTTCGCGGTGATGCTGCTGCTGAGCTGGAGCCTCTTCCTGGGCGCCGGGATCGAGCCGGTCGATGCGCTCTATGACTGTGCCTCGGCGCTCTCGATCTGCGGCGCCTCGGTGGGCGTCGCCTCGCACGCGCTCGCCTGGCCCTTGAAGCTGGTGCTCACGGTGACGATGCTGGTCGGCCGGCTCGAGATCGTCGCCATCCTGGTGCTGGTCTATCCGCGCACCTGGATCGGCCGGCGGCAGGACGAGGGGAGATGATGCGATGCGGGTGGTGATCGTTGGCGCGTCCAACCTGGCGGCGGCGACCGCCGAGTCGCTGACCCAGCGGGGCCACGAGGTGGTGATCGTCGAGCGCGACCGCGGCCGGATCGAGGAGCTGGGCGAGCGGCTGGATGCCGCCTTTGTCGCCGGCGACGGAATCCGGCCCTCCATCCTGAAGGAGACCTCGCCCGACGAGTGCGAGGCGCTGCTCGCGCTCACCAATGGCGATCAGGACAACATCCTCGCCGCGCTGGTCGGCCGCTCGGTCGGTTTCCAGCGCGTCATGCCGAAGGTCTCCGATCCCGAACTGGAAAACGTTGCGATCGAGGTGGGGCTGACCGAACTCCTGGTGCCCGAGCGGACCATGGCGCAGGCGATCGCCGATCGTGTCGAGGGAGGCGCAGGCACCGGCGCGGAACAGATGATTCCGGCCGGGT
>CAZHMM010000085.1:0-17179 GCA_964533585.1 uncultured Elioraea sp. | reverse complement strand
CCCCGGACCGCCGCGCCGCGCCCCATCATGTGCGGCGCAGATACGCCCAGGCGTCGGGGCCGAGCGGGATCGGCGGTTCGGCCGTGCCGCGGCGCATCACCCAGCCACGGCCGCGCCGCTCCACCAGCACGGGCCCAAGCGCGACGTGGCGGTAGCGCCCCGGTGCACGCGCCGCCGCCGGCCACACCGGGGCGGCGGCACGGCGCTGCCGCAACAGCGCCTTCGCGCGCGCGAGTTCGGCTGCCCGCGGCGCCGGCAGCGCCCGGCCGGCGCGATTGGCGAAGAACGTGACCATCCGGATGGCCGCGCCGAGTCCGCCCGGCGAGACCTCGGGCCGCGCCATCGTCTCGGCGATGACCTCGGCGCGCGCCGTGAACAGGCCTGGCGGCGGGAAGGTCGAGGCGGTCGTGATGCCGGCAGACCAGCGTCGGGGGTCCTGCCGACCCCGCCCGCCGGCGTCGTCGGCGGTGCTGACCGGGATCACGGGTGTATTCACGCGCTCGTGAGCCCGACCATCGCTCTGCTCCGCCCGCGGGTTTGACCGCGATCAAGGCGACGCCGGCCCGCGCCCGTATGGTGGGCGGCAGGAGCCGAAGCGCGCGAGGGGGATATGCCATGACGATTCCGCTGCAGGTCACCTTCACGGGCATGGACACCTCGCCTGCGCTGGAGGCCCGCATCCGCGAGAAGGCCGCGCGGCTCGAGCGGTTCGCCGAGAGGGTAGTGCGCTGCCACGTCACCATCGAGGCGCCGCATCGGCACCATCGGCAGGGGCAAATGTACCGGGTACCGATCGAGCTGGTGGTGCCGCGCGGCGACATCGTGGTGACGCGCGAGAGCCCGCAGGACCACGCGCATGAGGACGCCTATGTGGCGGTGCGCGACGCGTTCGACGCCGCCGTGCGTCAGCTCGAGGATCACGTGCGCAAGCTCGACGGCAGGGTCAAGCTGCACGAGCTAGCCCAACTGCATGGCCGCGTGGCGCGCTTCGTGGCCGGTGAGGCTTACGGCTTCATCGAGACAGCCGACGGCCGGGACGTCTATTTCCATCGCAACAGCGTCACCGATGGGTCGTTCGACCGGCTCAAGGTCGGCGACGAGGTCCGCCTCACCGTCGCCGAGGGCGAGAAAGGCCCGCAGGCGAGCATGGTGCACCGCATCGGCAAGGAGCAGCCGACGCCGTGACGCATCAGGGAGACATCCGATGACCGACCGCGCCGAACCATCCGGCCAGGCCGCATCCGCCGCCGAGATCAGGGCGATTCTCGGTCCGATCGGCGACACCACGCTGATCGAGATCCAGCGCACCGGGGCGAGCGCGGCGGAGGTGCTCGAGGCCTTCACCCGGCTCGAGGAGGACGACGCCGTCGGGCCGGTGGCGCGGCGGCCAGCGACCGCGACCGTGGTCGAGGTCATGGCACTCCTCGATGCCGCCAAGCTCGGGCCCGAGCGCGACTGAGCCGGCAGGCCACGCTGCGCTCAATGTGCCATCAGCACAGGCAGCGTCATCTGTTGCAGCAGCGTGCGCGTGACCCCACCGAGCACCATCTCCCGGAGACGGGAGTGGCCGTAGGCGCCGATCACCAGCAGGTCGGCCGGCAACTCGGCGGCACGGTTCAGCAGCACATCCGCCTCCGCGAGCTCGCCCGAGGCCGTGTGCTCGACGCGCACCGTGACGCCGTGGCGCGCGAGGTGGCGGGCGATGTCGGCACCGGGCTCCTCGCCGTGACCGTCCAGGCCGGGCCGCGGATTGACGGCCAGCACGGTCGCCGTCTCGGCGGCGGCGATCAGCGGCAGCGCATCGTTGACCGCGCGCGCCGCCTCGCCGCTCGCATTCCAGCCGATCAGCACGCGCCGTCCCACCGTCTCGAACCGGCCGGCATAGGGAACCGCCAACACCGGCCGCCCGGAGGAGAACAGCACCGCCTCGACGATCGCCCCGGCAGCCGGCTGGTCGCTCTCGGGGTCCTCCTGCCCGAGGACCGCGAGATCGGCGTAGCGGGCGTGCACGGTCACCAGCCGAGGCGCCGCGCCCTCCGCCAGGCGCCACTCGCCGGCGAGGCCGTCGCGGCGCAGCCGCTCGCGGAACTCCGCCTCCACCGTGGCGGCTGCGGCGAGCGCATCCTCGCGCATCCGGTCCATCAGCTCCGCGAGCGCCGCCCCGCTGCTGCCGTCGCCGGCCGCGATCACCGGCAGTGGGATGTCGACGACGAACAGCCCGGTCAGATGCGCCTCGTGCCGGCGCGCCAGATCGGCGGCCAGCGCCAGACGGGTGCGCCCCGGTCCGGTCGCGTCGAGATGCACGAGGATGTCACGGAGCCGCATCGTTCTCTTCTCCCTGGATAGGTCCGCGCCGGCCGTTCAGGAGCGCGTCGAGTCGCCCGCCGACGCGCTGCTCGCATTGATGTCTACAATCGTTCCGGCCCTGGCGCAGCACCATGACGCAGATCAACGCGGACGACGGAGCCGTGTCCTGGCCTCGTGCCCGGGATTGACCGGGCGGCGCGTCCGCCGCCATGACGGAAAACGCAGCCGCGAGGCGCCATGACAGCAGACGACCCGGCCGTGCCGGCCCCGATCTCCCACGCTGCGGCGGGGGGCCCTCCCTCGCCCGAGGTCCTGGCCGCGTTGCGGGATCCTGCCACCTATCCTGAGCCCCCAGGCGTGGTGACGGCGCGCGAGACGCACATGTCCTGCGTCTTCCTGACCGATCGCTTCGTCTACAAGCTGAAGAAGCCGGTGCGGCTGAACAGCCTCGACTACACGACATTGGAACGGCGACGCGCCTGCTGCGAGGCCGAGATCAGCCTGAACCGCCGCCTCGCCCCGACGGTCTATCTGGGCGTCGTGCCGCTCGCGCGCGGTGCCGACGGAACGCTGCGGCTTGAGGCCGAAGCCCCGGTTGTGGAGTGGCTGGTCAAGATGCACCGCCTTGCGGAGGCACGCATGCTCGACGTCGCGCTCGCGGCGGGTACGGCGACGCGCGCGGATGTCGGGCGGGCGGCGGCGCTGCTCGCCGGCTTCTTCCGCGCCGCGACGGCCGAGCGGATTGCCGATGCGCGGTATCTCGGCCGGTTCGCACACGACCTCGCGCTCGATCGCACATTGCTCTGCGATCCCGCCTTCGCGCTCGCCGACGTCGCGCCCGACCGGCTGCTCGACCGCCTTTGCCTCTGGCTGGAGACGCGGCGCGAGGCACTGCTCGCGCGGCTGCACGCCGGGTACGTGATCGAGGGTCACGGCGATCTCCGCCCCGAGCACATCTTCCTCGGCCCGCCGCCGGCCGTGATCGACGGACTCGAGTTCGACCGGGTGCTGCGGCTGCTCGACCCCGCCGAGGAGATCGCCTTCCTCGCGCTCGAATGCGATCGGCTCGGCGCGCCCTGGGCCGGCGCGATCTTCCGCGACCACTGCGCCCGCGCGCGCGGCGCGGCTGCGCCGGACGAGGTCGCGGCCTTCTACACCGCCTTCCGCGCCTCTCTGCGCGCCCGGCTCTGTGTCGGCCATCTCCAGGACGCGGCACCGCGCGCGCCCGAGACCTGGCTGCCGAAGGCGCGCTGGTATCTGGACAGGGCCTGGACGGCGGCCGCGATGCTCAGGCCTCGAGCAGGGCGGTGATCGAACCGCCGCCGTGCAGGCGCCGGATCGCCTCGGCGAACAGCGGGACCGCGCTGATCACCTCGACGCGCTCCTCGAGCAGCGACGGCGGCAGGCGGAACGGCGGCACCGTATCGCTCACCAGCACGCGGGCCAGTGCCGGCGCGGCGATCGCGCGCGCCGCGTCGCCGGTGAACAGCCCGTGCGCCGCGACCGCCAACACCCGCGCCGCCCCCTGCGCCACGCAGGTCTCGGCCGCGCGGCGCATGGTGCCGCCGGTGCTGATCAGATCATCGATCACGACCACCACCGCGCCGGCGACCTCGCCGACCAGCAGATCGCCGGAGACCACGCCGCCGCTGCGCCGCTTGTCGAGAAAGGCGGCACCGACCGGCCGGCCGAGCATCCGCTCGAAGCTCTCGCGGAACAACTGCGCCCGCTTGACGCCGCCCGGATCGGGCGAGGCGACCACCACAGGCGCGCCGCCGACCAGCGCCTTCAGCCTGGGCGCGAACAGGCGGCGGCTGTCGAGGGGCACGGACCGGCAGCGGAACGCATTCTCGAAGGCGGCGATGTTGTGCACATCGAGCGTCACCACCGCCTCGGTGCCGACCGCCTCGAACAGCTGCGCGAGGTAACGGGTGGTGATCGGATCGCGCGGCTTGGTGCGCCGGTCCTTGCGCGCATAGGCGAGATAGGGAACGACCGCGGTGACGCGGGCGGCGGCGCAGTCGCGCAGCGTGGCGACGAAGAACAGCAGGCGGCAGAGCTTGTCGTTGGCGCTCTGCGCCGGGTCGCCGTGCAGGCTCTGCACGACATAGACATCCTCGCCGCGCACCACCTCGAGCGGGCGCGCCTTGTGCTCGCCATCCTCGAAGCCACGCTCCTCATGCCGGGCCAGCGGCACTTCGAGCGCGGCCGCGATCCCCTCGCCGAAGGCACGGCTGGCATCCAGAGCGAAGATCTTCACCACGGTCTCCTTCCCGACCGGCGCGCCTCCATCCTAGCATTGCGCGATCGCGTCAACGCCGCGATCGACCGGCCACGGATGACGGCTCCACATGCAGGGACGAACAACAGACGAGCGCGCGGGCGAGCTTGCCCTGTTCACGGATCTCTACGAGCTGCGCATGGCGCGCGCCTATCTCGCACTCGGCATGACCGAGCACGCGACCTTCAGCCTGTCGGTGCGGACGCTGCCGGCGGCGCGCAACCTGCTGCTCGCCTGCGGCATCGAGGACGTGATCGATCTCGTCCTCGGGCTCCGCTTCGACGCGGCGGCGCTGGCGGCCCTGCGCGCGCTCGGCGAGTTTCCTGAGGATTTCCTCCGCTGGCTCACGCAGTTCCGCTTCAGCGGCGACATCGATGCGGTGGCCGACGGCACGCCGGTGTTCGCCGAGGAGCCACTGCTCGAGATCACCGCGCCGATCGCCGAGGCACAGCTGCTGGAGACGCTGGTCATGAACCAGGTCGGCGTGCAGACGCTGCTGGCCTCGAAGGCGTTGCGCGTCGTGCTCGCGGCCGCCGGTCGCACGGTGGTGGATTTCGGCGGGCGGCGCGCGCAGGGCATCGATGCTGCGCTCGCCGGCGCGCGTGCCTTCCACGTCGCCGGCGTCGGGGCCACCTCGGTCGTGCTCGCCGGCGCGCGCCACGGCATCCCTGTCGTCGGCACGATGGCACACAGCTTCGTCCAGGCGTTTCCGAGCGAGGCAGCCTCGTTCGCGGCCTACGCGTCGCTCTATCCTGAAACGACGCTGCTGGTGGACACCTACGACACGCTCGACGGCGTCCGTCGCGTGATCGCGCTGGCCAGGACGCTCGGCGACGCCTGCCGGATCCGCGGCATTCGGCTCGATTCCGGCGATCTCGGAGCCCTCGCCCGCGCCGCGCGGGTGATGCTCGATGCGGCCGGGCTGGAGCGGCTGCAGATCTTCGCCTCGGGCGGGCTCGACGAACATCGTGTCGCGGCGCTCGTCGGTGCGGGCGCGCCGATCGACGCCTTCGGCGTCGGCACCGAGATGAGCGTGTCGGCGGATGCGCCCTCGCTCGACCTCGCCTACAAGCTTGCCGCCTATGCCGGCGAGCCGCGCACCAAGCTCGCCCCAGGCAAGCGCATCCTGCCCGGTCGCAAGCAGGTGTTCCGCGGCGAAGGCGATGTGATCGCGCGCGCCGACGAGCGGCTGGACGGCACCCCCCAGCTTCGCCCCGTGGTGCGCAACGGCGCGCGCGTGGCGTCGCGCGCGACGCTCGCCGAGGCGCGCCGCGCCGCGGCCGAGAACGTGGCGCGCCTGCCGCCCCGGCTGCGCGCGCTCGACCCCGCCGAGCCGGCCTATCCGGTCACGATCAGTCCGCGGCTCGCCGCCCTCCTGGCCGCGCTGCGGGCGCGGCACGCGGCTCCCGCCTAGCAGCCCGCGGCGCCTGCTCATCGCAAATCCAGCCGCAATCCGTCCGGGCAGGGGTCCAGCGTGGTGCCCAGTGCTGCGCTCAGCCGCTCCATGCGCGCGCAGATCATCGCCGCGGTCGCCCCCTCGGCGAGATCGACCTGGGCGAAGGAGAGGCTGAGCGGCCGCATGGTCAGCATCACCGGACCGTCCGGGTCGACGCTGAGGCTGAACACCATGCCGTGGTCGTTGCGCAGGAATGGATCGACCGCGAAGTCGTCCAGCGCGTCGCCCGTGTCGTAGAGGATCGGCCGCCCGCGCCAGACCTCGACGCCTTGCACGAGATGGGCCGAATGCCCGTGCACGAGATCGGCGCCGAGGCCGATCAGCGCGCGCGCGAAGGCGCGGTGGTGCGGTGGCGGCTCGACCACCATGTTCGGCCCCCAGTGCACCGAGACGGCGACCAGCGCCGCGCCGGCTCGCCGCAGCGTCGCGATCCGTTCGGCGATCGGTGCCAGCACCGCGTCGGTGGTGCTGATCCGGCTGTACCAGGTGCCTGGCCGCGCGTCGGTCGCGGCGAAGGGCGGTTCATTGTCGGTGAGCGCGAGCAGGCCGATCCTCAGCCTGCCGACCGTGACGAGCGACGGCGCCATCGCCGCCGCGCGATCGCGTCCGGCGCCCGCATGCGCGATCCCGGCCTGATCGAGATGGGCCAGCGTATCGAGCAGCCCTTCCTGGTCGAAGTCCATGCTGTGGTTGTTCGCCAGGCTGACCCAGCGGATATTGGCCGCGCGCAGGATCGCCGTCGTCGCCGGCGAGGCGCGGAAGTGGAACACCTTGGGCGTGCGCGACCACTGTGCGGTATGGGCGGTGATCGCGCATTCGAGATTGGCGAGGACGGCGTCGGCATCCCGCAGCACCGGCAGGACCGAGCCCCAGAACGTGTCGGCCCGCTTGCCGGCGCGCCACTCGGCATCGACGCCACGGCCGAGCATCACGTCGCCGAGCAGGATGATGCTGGCCGCGCCGGAGGACGGCCTGCTCATGCGGCTCCGCCGGCGCGCGCGGCATCGGCGGCGCGCAGCAGGGCGATCACCTCGTCATCCGCGAGCTGGTGGAAGTCCTCGTAGTGGCCGCCGATGCCGAACGGCAGGTGCGATTCCCGCAGGCAGACAATCCGGTCCGCCTCCTGCCGCATCGTCGCGAGGGCCTCAGGCGGTGCGACCGGCACGGCGAGCACGATCTCCTTCGGCTTGCGCCGGCGCAGCGCCATCAGGCCTGCGCGCATCGTCGCGCCGGTGGCGATGCCGTCATCGACGACAATCGCCGTGCACCCGGCGACGTCGACTGTCGGGCGGTCACCGCAGTAGAGCGCCCGCCGCCGGGCGATCTCGGCGAGTCCGCGCTGCTTGCCATCGGCGAGATCCCGTTCCGTCGCTCCGGTCAGGGCGACGATGTCGTCGTTCACAACCAGAATCGGGTTCTCACCATCGCACACGGCTCCCATCGCCAGCTCCGGCTGCATCGGCACGCCGATCTTGCGTACCAGCAGCAGATCGAGCGGCGCGCCGAGCCGGCGTGCGATCTCGAACGCCACGGCGACGCCGCCGCGCGGCAGCGCCAGCACCACCGGGCGGACAGGCGCCAGCTCTGCAAGCCGGTCAGCCAGCAGCTGGCCGGCCTCGGCGCGGCTTGCGAACAGCACGGGCAGGCGAGGGTCGATCACGGAGCTGCCTCCGAAACGGCAAGCCAGCGGCGGAACCAGGAAGCGGCGTGCTCCGTGACCGCGTCCAGCGCGCCCGGCTCCTCGAACAGGTGCGAGGCGCCCGGCACGACGATCAGCTCAACCGTTCCGGGCATCGCGGCTGCCGCCGCCCGGTTGAGCGCGAGGACGGCGAGATCGTCGCCGCCGACGAGCAACAGCGTGGGCGCGCGCACGGACGCGAGCGCAGCACCGGCAAGGTCAGGACGGCCGCCGCGGCTGACGACGGCCTTTACCGCGTCGCCAAGGGAGGTGGCGGCGACGAGGGCGGCCGCGGCGCCGGTGCTGGCGCCGAACAGCCCAAGCGGCAGCGCCGCGGTGCGCCGATCGCGTCGGAGTGTCGTGCAGGCGGCCACCGTGTGGCCGGCGAGCAGCGGGATATCGAAGACGTTGCGGCGATCCTCGGCTTCGGTGCTGGTCAGCAGGTCGAACAGCAGCGTCGCGAAGCCGGCGCCGCCAAGCGCGTCGGCGACAAAACGGTTACGCGGGCTCAGGCGGCTCGATCCGCTACCGTGGACGAACACGACCAGGCCCTCAGGTGCGGGCGGCAGCTGCAGCGTGCCCTGCAGCACGCCCTCCCCCTCGCCGATCAGCATGGTCCAGTCATCGACGGTGTGCGGCATGGCGACGATGTCTCCGCCCTCACGCCTCGCGGGCACCCGACGCGCCATGTTCGCTTGTGCCCCGGCAGGTCCGGCCGCTCAATGATCGAGATCAAGGCGCGGCGTGGCTTGGGCCTTGGAGAATGTCGTCCAACCCAGGCGGATGCCCAGCGGATGGACGCGGTCGATCGGAGACCCGGGAGCGGCGAGGCACGAGACGACGCGGGGCGCGCCGCGGCTGTCGCCGGCTTTGCCCTCTTGCCGCATGACGCTGATCTCGGTGTGCACGGCCAGGGACCGACCGTGGAGATCGCCTTCGAGCAGGCCGCGCGCGCGATCACGGCAGCGATCACCGACACGCCGGTGGAAGAGACCGATCGCGTGGCGCTGAGCTGCGCCGCGCCCGATCGCGAGCTGCTGCTGGTGACGTGGCTGAACGCGGTGATCGCCGAGATGGCAGTTCGGACCATGCTGTTCGCCCGGTTCCGCGTCCACATCGAAGGCACGCAACTGGACGCCGAGCTGTGGGGCGAGCCGATCGATCCGCTGCGGCATGCGCCCGCCTGCGAACCGAAGGGCGCGACCTGCGCCATGGCCGAGGTGAAGCAGGACGCCGAGGGTATGTGGCATGCGCGCTGCATCATCGATGTCTGAGCCGAGGCCGCGATGGATCCGACACGCCTGAACCGGCTGGACGAAACCGCGTGGCGGCTGGACCCTTCGGGGACGATGCGCGCGCCGGTGGTGATCTATGCCGACGAGGCGCTGCTCAGCGGCATGGACGACAAGGTGCTGGACCAGGCATGCAACGTTGCCGCCCTGCCCGGCATCGTCGGCGCCTCCTACGCGATGCCCGATGCGCACTGGGGCTACGGCTTTCCGATCGGCGGCGTGGCCGCGTTCGACCCGTCGCTCGGCGGCGTGGTCTCGGCCGGCGGTGTCGGTTTCGACATCTCCTGCGGCGTGCGCACGATGCTGACGAGGCTGCCGGCCGCCGAGGTCGAGACGCTGCGCGCCACGCTCGGCGAGCGGCTGTTCGCGTCGGTGCCGGCGGGGATGGGGCGGCAGGGCGACATCACCGTCGAGCCGGCGGCGATGGACGCGATGCTGGAGGGCGGCGCGCAATGGGCGGTGGCGCAGGGCTGGGGCGAGGTCGAGGATCTCGCCCGGATCGAAGAGAACGGCCGCATGGCGGGCGCCGATCCGGCGCAGGTGTCCGAGCGCGCGCGGCTGCGCATGCGGCGCGAGCTCGGCACGCTCGGCTCGGGCAACCACTATCTCGAAGTTCAGGTCGTCGCTGAAATCCTCGCACCCGAGATCGCCGCTGCCTATGGCCTCAGGCTCAACGAGGTGGTCGTGACGATCCACTCCGGCTCGCGCGGGCTCGGCCATCAGGTGGCGAGCGAGTTCCTGCTGGAGATGGCCGCGCGTGGCATGCCGGAGGGCACGCGGCTGCCCGACCGCGAACTCGCCTGCGCGCCGATCGCCTCGCCACTCGGCCAACGCTATCTCGGCGCGATGCGCGCGGCCATCAACTGTGCCTTTGCCAATCGCGAGATTCTCGGCCACCGCGCCCGCGCCGTGTTCCACGAGCTGTTGCCCGGGGCACGGCTCAGCCTGCTGTTCGACGTTTCGCACAATACCTGCAAGGAGGAGGCGCATGCGATCGACGGCACGCCACGCCGTCTGTTCGTGCACCGCAAGGGGGCCACGCGCGCGCTCGGCCCCGGCCATCCCGGCCTGCCCGAGGTGCTCCGCTCGGTCGGCCAGCCAGTGCTGATCGGCGGCAGCATGGGCACCGGCAGCTGGGTCCTCGCTGGCCTCGCCAGCAGCAAGGCGCGCGCCTTCTCCTCCGCCTGTCATGGCGCCGGACGCGCGCTGTCGCGCCACGCCGCACTCAAGCGCTGGAGTGGCCGCAAGATCCAGGATGAACTCGCCGCCCAGGGCATCCTCGTGAAGAGCCCCTCGACGCGCGGCATCGCCGAGGAAGCACCGGGGGCGTACAAGGATGTCGGCGCGGTCGTGCTGGCGACCGAACGCGCTGGGCTCGCACGCCGCGTGGCGCGTCTGCGGCCGATCGTCTGCATCAAGGGATAGCGGCGGTCCATGCCGGCGCGGCGCGATCGCAGCACGCGCGAGGGTGGGTCGCCGACGCTCGCCGCCGCCCTCTCCTATCTCGCGCGCGGCTGGTCGGTGCTGCCGTTGCGGCCGCGCGACAAACGGCCGATGCGGCGCTGGGAGGAGTGGCAGCACGCGCGGCCGTCTGAGCCGCAGGTGCGGGCATGGTTCACCGCATGGCGGGAGATGAATCTCGGCATCGTCACCGGCGCGGTCTCGGGCCTCGTCGTGCTCGACGTGGATGCCAAGAGCGGCGGTGAGGAGTCGCTGATCGGCGAGGAAGCGCTGTCCGGGCCGCTGCCGCCGACGCCAGAGGTGCGCACAGGCGGCGGGGGGCGACATCTCTACTTCCGCCATCCGGGCTTCGAGGTGCCGAACCGGGTCGGCGTGCGCCCTGGTCTCGATCTGCGCGGCGATGGCGGCTATGTCGTCGCGCCGCCGTCGATGCATCCTTCGGGCCAGCGTTATCGTTGGCGGGACGGCCGCACGCCCGATGATCTGGCCGTGCCGCCGCTGCCGCGCTGGCTGATCCAGCCGGCCGGGCGGCGCGGGCGCAGCCTGCGCGAGTGGCGCGCGCTTGTGCACCAGGGCGTGGTCGAGGGCGAGCGCAATACCACCATCGCCTCGCTCTGCGGCCATCTGCTCTGGCACGGCGTCGATGCCGAGGTCGTGCTTGAACTGTTGCTCGCCTGGAACCGTGTCCGCTGCCGACCGCCGCTGCCAGACGAGGAAGTCGCCCGTGTGGTCGCCAGCATTGGCCGGCTGCACGCCGAAGCGAACGACGACGGCTAGGCAGGCGATCCTGTTACGATCTCGTCTCGACGGCAAGGATCGGAATGCCGCGCGCAGCCGCGAGCGGCGACAGTCGGACGCCGGCCCGAGCCCTCGGCAGCACCAGCAGCCGCTCGGTCGCGCCGGCCAGCCCGGCGAGGATCGCCTTGTCGGTGGGTGCCGCCAGCGCGCGCACGAGGATGCGCGCGGCCGCCATGCCGGAGGCCTCGGCGGCCGCGATCGCCTCGGCCGTCTGCTGATCGCCCGCGGCTGACAGCAGCAGGAGCGGCTCGTCCGCTGTCACCGCAACGCGCACCGCGAGCTCGAGCTCGCCGGCACCCGCCCCCGAGATCACGGCCGCGACCGGACCGCGCGTGCGCGCCAGACGCGGCGGCAGCATCAGCACGGTCCGTGCGGTTCCGAGCACCGCCTCCTCCAAGCGGCGCATCGCCGCATCCGCCATCCCGGCCGGGGCAGCGGACGCGGCAAGCGCGATGATGTCGGCCTCGCTCGCCTGCTCCGCGAGCAGCGCGCCCGGATCGCCGCGCAGCCGCGTGAACTGCGCGGGTCGCCCGAATTCGGCGCTCGCGCGCTCGAGGGCACGCCGCGCCTGCTCGGCCAGCGTGGCCATCTCGTCGGCGAGACGCGACGGGTCGAGCGCGCGCCACGCGCCCATGGGCAGGCAGAGCTCGCGCGCGAACGGCAGCCCGGCGAGGCAGTACACGTCCTCGTCCTCGATGAAGATGCCGAGTGGATCGAGCTCGAGCAGCCGGGCGAGGCCGAGCATCGCCGACAGCGCCGCCGGATCGCCGCCGGCATGGCGGAGATCCAGCAGCAGCCGGCGATAGCGGGATCGCTGCATGGTCATGGCTCACGCTCCGCCCGTTCGCGCGCGTCCTTCGCCCAGTCCCGGCGCCAGGCGGCGAACCGGCGCAGCCGATCCTCGGCGGCACGGTAGACGCTGCCCTCCGCGAACAGCCCATCCGAGCCGCGCAGACCGGCCGGGCGGTCCGCGAGCAGGCCGAGCGCCTGCTCGACGCGGCGGACCGGCCAGACGGCGAACCGGCCGGCAGCGCAGGCTTCGACCACCCTGCGGTCGAGCATCAGGTGCTGCACGTTCGCTTCCGGCACGATCACGCCCTGCGTGCCGGTGAGCCCGCGCGCGACACACACCTCGAAGAAGCCCTCGACCTTGTCGTTCACGCCGCCGATCGCCTGCACCTCGCCGTGCTGGTTGACCGAGCCGGTGATCGCGATGTCCTGGCGCAGCGGCGCTTCGGCCAAGGCGGAGACCAGGGCGCAGAACTCGGCAACCGAGGCGCTGTCGCCCTCGACTGCGCCGTAGGACTGCTCGAACACCAGCTGGGCGTGCAGCGACATCGGGATCTCGGGCGAGAACCGGCTCGCGAGCAAACCGCCGAGAATCAGAACGCCCTTGGAATGGATCGGCCCTCCGAGCTCGACCTCGCGCTCGATATCGACGATCCGTCCCGTGCCCGGACGAACCGTCGCGGTGATGCGGGTCGGCCTGCCGAAGCTCTCCGCCCCGAGCGTGATGACGCTGAGCCCGTTCACTTGGCCAATTCGCGCGCCCTCGGTATCGATCAGCGCCACGCCGCGGCGGATGGCATCCTGCGTCCGCTCCTGCACGCGCGCCGCCCGCCGCCGCTGCGCGGCAATCGCATGCTCGATATCCTCCGCATCCGCCATGCTCCGGCCGGCAGTTGCGGCATGGTGCGTCGCCTCGATGACAACATCGCGCAGCCGCTCGACCAGCAGCGTGAGCTTGGTGCCGTCGCCGGCGAGACGTGCGGCATGCTCGACAACGCGCGCGAGCGCGCGGGGGTCGGCCGGTGCTGTGCCCTCCCGCCGCAGCACCTCGGCGATCATGCCGGCCAGCATCGCCTCGCTTTCCGGCGTCCGTTCGGTCTCGTCGTCGAAATCGGCGAGCACCTTGAAATGCGCACCGAACTCGGGGTCGAAAGCGGCGAGCAGGTAGTAGAGCAGTCGTTCGCCGAACAGCACGACCTTGACGTCGAGCGGGATCGGGTCGGGCTCCAGCGTGACCGTGCTGCCGAGCCCCACGATGCGTGCGACGTCCTCGATCACGATCCGGCCCTGCACCAATGCCCGCTTGAGCGCGGCCCAGCTGAACGGCTCGGACAGCAGGGCACGCAGGTCGATCAGGATCGCCCCACCATTGGCGCGGTGGAGCGCGCCGGACTTGATCAGACGGAAATTCGTCACCAGCACGCCGAACTGCGAGAGATGCTCGACGCGACCGATGAGGTTGCCGAGCGTGGGATGCAGCTCCTCGACCACCGGCGCGCCCGCAGCACCATCCTCGGCGGTCACCAGCACGTTGACGTCGTAGTGGTCGCGCACCATGCCGGCGGCGGCGCCCGGTCGGCGTTCCTCACCCTCGCGTTCGCCGTCGTGGAACAGCGGCAGGTTCTCCATCATGTCGGCGCGCACGGCGGCAAGGTGGTCGAGCACCGCCGGCTGATCGGCGAAGCCCGCGCGCACCTCCTCGATCTCCTGATCGACCACCACCGCGGCGGTCTCCTGATCAAGGGCGCGGATCGCGTCACGCCGCGCCTTCTCCAGCCGCGGCAGGCCGCGCAGGGTCGCCTCCAGTTCCGCCTCAAGTTCGGCCATCACGGCCCGAATCGCGGCCTGCCGTTCCTCGGGCCAGGAGGCGAACTCCTCCGGGGGCACGACCTTGCCGTCCTTCGCCGGCGCAACGGCGAAGCCCATCGGCGTGCGCAGGATCGCCATGCCGCGCGCCGAGGCCTTCTCGCCGAGCGCGTTGAAGGCCTCCGAGGCCTTGGTGTTGAACGCGTCCTGGATCGCGCTGCGCCGGCGCGCATAGTCCTCGCTTTCGAACATCGCCGGCAATGCCGCACGCAGATCGTCCACCAGGCCGTTCATCGCCCGGCGCAGCAGCGGCGCCCGGCCGCGCGGCAGGCTGAGCGCGATGGGTCGGTGCGGCGTCGTGAAGTTGTTGACGTAGACCCAGTCCGGCGGTGCGGGACGCTGTCGGGTCGCCTCGGCCAACAGCGCCGTGGCGACCTCGCGGATCTGCGCGCCCGGGCTGCCGATCGCGACAATGTTGAAGCCGCGCGCCGCGGCCGTCGCGCCGAACCGGATCGCCTCCGCCGCGCGGGGATAGCCCGAGAGTGCCTCGATCGGCGTCTGCGCGGGCCCGGGCGCGGCGTCCGGGAGCCGGAACGACGCGGCCCGGCGCAGGCGCTCCGGCGGCAACCGCTCTGGCAGCCCCGGGGGGACGTCTGCACTCGGCTCAGCCATCACATCATCCTGCCGTACGCGTTGCCTCGGCCTCCAAGCATCGCCCCGCACGCGAGAGAAGCCAACCGTCCTGCCGGGGTGCAACCATGGGATTGCCGTTGGGGCGCGCCTGGCCAAGCATCAGCCCGCAGGCGGGCAGAGAGGAGACGCGGCCATGGCACGACGGGCGCGGACCATCATCATGGGCGCCGGTGGGCGGGATTTCCACAGCTTCAACACGCTCTACCGCGACGATCCGGCACACGAGGTGATCGCGTTCACCGCCGCGCAGATCCCCGGCATCGCTGGTCGCCGCTATCCGCCGACGCTCGCCGGACAGCTCTATCCGAACGGGATTGCGATCCACGACGAGACGGAGCTCGAAACCCTCATCCGCGACCGGGCGGTCGATCGCGTCGTGTTCGCCTACAGCGACCTCGCGCATGTCGCGGTGATGCAGCGCGCCTCCCGTGTGCTTGCGGCGGGGGCGGAGTTCGTCCTGCCCGATCCAGAGCGCAGCACGCTGCCCGCACCGCTGCCGGTGATCGCCGTCTGCGCCGTGCGCACCGGCTGCGGCAAGTCGCAGGTCGCGCGCTGGATCGGCCGGCGACTGGTCGAGCGCGGGCTGCGCGTCGGCGTGATCCGCCACCCGATGCCGTATGGCGACCTCACGAAGCAGGCGGTGCAGCGCTTCGCGCGCGCCGAGGACCTCGACGCCGCGCGCTGCACGCTGGAGGAGCGTGAGGAGTACGAGCCGCACATCGCGGCCGGGCTGGTCGTCTATGCGGGCGCCGAAACCGCGGCGGTGCTCGCGGCCGCTGCGCAGGACAACGATCTGCTGCTCTGGGACGGCGGCAACAACGATTTTCCGTTCATCCGCCCTGACCTCCTGATCGTGCTCGCCGATGCGCTGCGTCCGGGCCATGAACGGCTGTTCCATCCCGGCGAGGCGGTGCTGCGGCGGGCCGACATCGCGCTGATCGCCAAGGCGAATGCGGCGCCGGCGCCAGATGTCGCAACGGTCGCGGGATCGGTGCGCGCACTCAATCCGCGCGCCGCGGTGTTGCGTGGCGCCTCGGTGGTGCGGCTTGACGATCCCGCTTCCGTGCGTGGCCGACGTGTCCTGGTCGTCGAGGACGGGCCGACGCTCACGCATGGCGGCATGCCACACGGCGCCGGTCTGCTCGCTGCGCGCGAGGCGGGTGCGGACGAGATCATCGATCCCCGCCACTCGGCGACGCCCGAGCTCGCGGCGTTGTTCGACACCCATCCGCAGCTGGGCCCGGTGCTGCCGGCGATGGGCTACAGCGAGGCGCAGTGCCGCCAACTGGTTGCGACCATCGCTGCCTCGCGCGCCGAGGTCGTGGTCACCGGCACGCCGGCCGATCTGACCCGGCTGCTGGCCGGGATCCGGCCGGTCGTGCGTGCGCGCTACGACTATGCCGAGATGGACACGCCGGGGCTCGGTACGGCGATCGATGCGTTCCTCGTCCGGCACGGCCACGCGGCTGGACCGGCTCAGGCTGCGGCCTCGCCGAAATAGGCAGCGATGCCGTCGAGCGTGAACAGGCGCGGATAGTCCGCCTCCGGGATCGGCCGGCCGGTGCGCTGGTGCAGGCCGGTGACCAGATTGAGAAAGTCGATCGAATCGAGATCGAGCGCCTCGCGCAGATCCGCATCGTCGGCGACTGTGGAGATGTCCGCTTCGGGCGCGATCGCGCCAAGGATCTCGGCCACCAGTGTCTTGGTCTCGCTCGGGGTCATTGCGCATCCTCGCTCCGGGCCATCGGTGGCGGCGGTGTCAGAGCCGTTCGGGGTCATCCAGCAGGGCCGCGAGCCGCGTCAGCAACAGCCCGCCGACATGCCCGTCCGTCGCGCGGTGATCGCCGGCGAGCGTCAGCGTCACCACCTGGCGCGGCCGGATCGTGCCGGCCACCACCCAGGGCCGCGTCAGCACGCGGCCGAACCCGAGCATCGCCACCTGCGGCGGATGGATCACCGGCAGCACGCTCTCCGCCCCGCGCTCGCCGAGGCTGGTGATCGTGATGCTGGCCGAGGTCAGTTCGGACCCGCGCAGCGCGAAGCTGCGCGCGCGCTGCACCACGTCGCGCAACGCCGCCATCAGCGGATCGAGCGCGAGGCGGTCCGCATCGCGGATCGCCGGCGCGATCAGGCCGCCGCCGCGCAGTGCCACCGCCCAGCCGACATGCACCCCGTCGGCGGCGCGGAACCGCCCCTCCTCCCACCAGCCGTTCAGTTCCGGCGTTGCCGCGACGGCGAGCGCGGCGGCACGGAGCAGGATCGCGGCCGGCAGCAGTCGCGCCGGCGGGTCGCGCTCAGCGTTGATGCGGGCGAGCCGATCAAGTGCGGCGGAGAGATCGACCGTCTCGCTGAGGTAGTAGTGCGGAATCTCGCGCTTCGACCGGCTCATCGCCGCCGCGATCGCTGCGCGCATCGCCGCGGGATCGAAGCCTGCGGGCGCCCGTTTCGCCGGCGCGGTCGCCGGCAGATCGGCCAGACAGATCGCCCCGTCCACGCCGCTCCCGCGCAGCCGCTCGAGCGGGATGCCGAGCGCGGCCGCACGCCGGCGGGCGGCGGGGGTGGCGCGCACGCGGCCCGGCTCGGCCGCACGTGGCGCCGGGGCGGGTGCCGGCCGGGGC
>CAZHMM010000084.1:0-17402 GCA_964533585.1 uncultured Elioraea sp. | reverse complement strand
CTGAACCAGCGCAACATCGGCCGGTACACGCGGCCGATCAATGCCTATTTCCTGCCTTGGGGCAGCGGCAAGTCCTATTGCGGTCGGCTGGGCATCAATGCCGACTACTTCTTCACGCCGACGCTGAACGGCTGCACCTTTGTCTATTCGGATAACGGACCGAACCCGTCGGTCGCGCATAGCAATTTCGTCGATCCGCTGACCACGCTGACCGACCAGAACGCGATCACCAACTCGCTCACCGCGGCATTCGGCGGCCCGCCTCCGGCGAACCGGCTGATCAAGACCGACTACAAGCGCGCCCCGATCGGCGGGGAGGACTACCGTGCGACCGTCATCGGGATTCGCACCGGCAACTCCTGGCGCTTCTACTATCAGAACTATCAGGCGGAATCGCTCGGCGGAGGCACGATGACGAACACGGGCCTCGATCTCTGCGTCGAAATCTGACCTTGCGCGACGCCCGGCGGCCGCGCGTGAGCCGCCGATGTTGCGCGAGCGGGCGATCCTTGCCACGCTCGCACGGGTGACCGATCCGACAGGGGCGGTCGCCAACGAACGCAGGGAGGAGCAAACATGCGCACTCAGGCGCCGGGTGGCGTGCTCGCCGCGATGCTGCTGGCCGGGATGCTGACGAGCCCGGTCACGGCCCAGAACGTCGAGATCCAGTACGGCACGACCAGCCCGCCGGGCAACGTGCAGTACTACTCCTCCGAGGAGTTCATCAATCGCGTCAACGCGCGCATCGGCAGCTACGGCCGGATCGTGCTCTATCACTCAAGCCAGCTCGGCAGCGATGGCGAGATGCTCCAGAAGCTCCGCCTCGGCACCCAGGACATGTCGCAGCCCTCGACCATCATGTCGTCGGTCACGCCCGAGTTCGGCATGTTCGACCTGCCCTACCTGGTCAAGGACCGCGCGCACATGAAGTGCATCGCGCGCGAGATCGTCTGGCCGATCCTCGCGCCTAAGGTCGAGGCGCGAGGCTACAAGATCATCGGCATCTGGGAGAACGGCTTCCGCCACATCACCAACAACGTCCGCCCGATCGTCACGCCGGCGGATCTGCGCGGGCTCAAGATCCGCGTGCCGCAGGGCGTGTGGCGCGTGAAGATGTTCCAGGCCTACGGCGCTTCCCCCTCGCCGCTGCCGTTCGCCGAAGTGTTCGTCGCCCTCCAGACAGGCGTGATGGACGGGCAGGAGAACCCCTACGTCAATGTCGATGCCGGCAAGTTCCAGGAGGTGCAGCGCTATCTGACCGAGACGCGGCACATCTACACGCCGTCCTTCCCGACCGCGTCGCTGCGCAGGTTCCGCGGCTATCCGGAGGCGGTGCAGCGTGCGATCCTCGAGGAGGCGGCCGCCGTGCAGGAGTGGACCTACGCGCTTGCCGAACGGCTGGAGAACGAGGTGCGCGACAAGCTGATCGCGGCGGGCATGCAGTTCAACCAGTCCGACCGCGAGGCCTTCGTCGCCGCGAGCAAGCCGGTCTACGACCAGTTCGCTGCCGAGGTTCCCGGTGGTGCGGCGCTGATCGAGCGCGCGCTGGCGCTGGCGAACGGCTGCTGATCCGCCCGCGCGTGCAGGGCGCGATGGCGCGGGGCGGCACCCATGCCGTCCCGAGTCCTCGGCAATGACGTCGCTCGCCGGCCCGCGCCGCCTGCTCGAACAGGTGCTGACCGCGTTCTGCGTGCTCCAGGTCGCGATGCTGGCGCTGCTGGTCTGCGCCGCGGTGGTGCTGCGCAAGTTCGGCGCTCCGCTGATCTGGTACGACGAGGTCGCCTCGATCATGCTCGCGTGGCTGACCTTCTACGGCGCGGCGCTGGCGGCGCTGAACCGCGCGCATCTGGGCGTGCCCTCGATCGTGACCGCTCTCTCACGCGGGCCCAGGGTCGGGCTGCTGATCGGCGGCGAGATCCTGGTGATCGGCTTCTTCGCCCTCGTCGGCTGGTTCGGTCTCCAGGTGATCATCATCCTCGAAGGCGATCACCTGATCTCGCTGCCCTGGGTGCCGGTGTCGTTCACCCAGTCGGTGATCCCGATCGGGGCGGTGCTGTTCATCATCGCCGAGCTGCTGACCTTCCCCGAACGGCTCGGCGAGGCTTGGCGCGGCGCGGCGGGCATCGACCCCGAGCGCTACTTCGAGGAGCGCCGGCCATGACCACGCTCGTCATGCTCGGCGCGATGCTGCTGCTGGTGCTGGTCAACGTGCCGATCGCGGTGGCGCTCGGCATCGTCGCGATGGGCGGGCTCTGGTACGCGCACGGCTTCGACGACCTGATCATGAGCGCGGTCACGCTCTACGAGGGCTCGCGCAACTTCCCGCTGCTGGCGATCCCGCTGTTCACGCTCGCCGGGGCGATCATGAACACCTCCGGCATCTCGCGCCGGCTGATCGCCTTCACCTCCGCGCTCGTCGGCTTCGTGCGCGGCGGGCTCGCGATGGTGAACATCGCCGCCTCGATGTTCTTCGCCGAGATCTCGGGCTCGGCGGTGGCGGATGTCGCCGCCCTCGGCTCGATCCTGATCCCGGCGATGAAGAACCGCGGCTACTCCAAGGAGTTCGCCGCCGCCGTCACCTCGTCCTCCGCCTCGCTCGCGATCATCATTCCTCCATCGATCCCGATGATCCTCTACGCGGTGATGGCCGACACCTCGGTGGTGCAGCTCTTCGTCGCGGGGATCGTGCCGGGCATCCTCGGCGGTTTCATGCTCATGGGGCTCGCCTGGTGGTTCGCGGTGCGGCTGAACTTCCCGGTCGAGCAGGTGTTCGGGCTCTGCCGCGTCTGGACCACCCTCAAGGAGGCAGCCTGGGCGCTGACGCTGCCCTTCATCATCCTGGGCGGCATCTTCGGCGGTTTCGTCACCGCGACCGAGGGCGCGGGGCTCGCGGTCGCCGCCGCCCTGCTGATCGGCGCGCTGATCTATCGCGATCTCGGGCTGCGCGAGCTCTACACCGCGATGAAGGACGGCGCGATCCAGACCGCGGTGGTGATGCTGCTGGTCGCGACCTCGGCCCTGCTCGGCCAGTATCTCACCCAGGCGCGCGTGCCGCAGATGTTGACCGAGGCGATCATCGGGCTGACGCAGAACCGCTACTTCGTGCTCGCGCTGCTGAACCTGCTGTTCTTCGTGCTCGGGTTCTTCCTGCACGGCGCCGCGGCGATCATCCTGATCGTGCCGATCGTGCTGCCGATCGCCCGCGCGGTCGGGATCGACCCGGTGCATTTCGGCCTGATCGTCACGCTGAACCTCGCGATCGGTCAGCAGACCCCGCCGGTCGCGAGCGTGCTGATGACCGCCTGCTCGATCGCCAGGGCCGATGTCTGGAGCGTCACACGGATCAATGTCTGGTTCATCTCCGTGCTGATCCTGCTGCTCATGCTGGTCACCTACGTGCCCGCACTCTCGCTGACGCTGGTGGAGATCTTCTACCGCTGAGCCCGGGCGCGCTGACGCTCGTCGCGCGGCGGATACCCGAACTCGGCGCGATAGGCGCGGGCGAAGTGCGCTGCGGAAACGAAGCCCGCGGCCATCGCCACCTGCAGCACCGGCATCGTCGTCTCCTGCAACAGCGCCCTCGCCCGGTCGAGCCGCAGGGCGCGGTAGTGCGCACGTATCGTCCGGCCGAGCTGGGCGGCGAACAGCCGTTCGAGCTGGCGCACCGAGACCCGCGCGACACGCGCCAGCGCCGCGCGCGCAAGCGGCTCCTCGAGAGTCACCTCCATCCGCTCGAGTGCGCGCAGCAGCGCCGGGCTGCTGATGTCGTAGCGATGGCGCAGTGAGCTCCGCTGCTGCGCGCCGGGCAGCCGCAACTGGGTATGCAGGAACCATTCGCCGACCGCGGCGGCGAGCGTGCGGCCGTGCCGCTCGGTGATCAGCGCCAGCATCAGGTCGAGCGTCGCCGTTCCGCCGGATGCCGTGCACCGGTCGCGGTCGACCTCGAACAGGCTGTCGGTGACGTCGAGATCGGGGAACGCCTCGACCAGGGCGGGCCGGTACTCGAAGTGGATCGTGCAGCGCCGGTCACGCAGGAGCCCGGCGCGCGCGAGCAGCAGCGGCCCGCCTGACAATCCGCCGATGCGGGTGCCGCGGCGGGCCTGGCGGCTCAGCCAGACCAGCGTGGCCGGATCGTCGAACGCGCCGGGGTTGCCGCCAGCGCAGACGAACAGATCGTCCACCTCCAACGCACGGTCGATCCCCTGGTCCGGCATCACCGCCACGCCGTTCGAGGCCTGCACCGGCCCGCCATCGGGCGAGACGTGCTTCCAGCGATACAGCGTGCGCCCCGCCAGCACATTGGCGGCGCGATAGGGCTCGACCGCGCAGGCATAGGTGAGCAGCGCGAAGCCCGGGATCAGCAGGACGCCGATGTGGCGCGGCGTGTCCTCGGCGGCGCGGAAGCGGATCGCGGCCCGGCCGCCCTGTCGTGGCGGTATGTCTCGTCGGGTCAAGTCAATGTCGTTTTTGGGCATGTTCGCGCGCGCGACCCTGCCAGAGTTCCGGCGCGGCTGACAGCCCCACGGACCGACCCGCCATGCGCTACTCCGCCTTCGCACTCCTTCGCGGCGCACTCACCGGCCAGCGAAGCTGGACACCCGCTTGGCGCGAGCCGGAGCCGAAGCCCGAATACGACACACTGATCGTCGGCGGGGGCGGGCACGGGCTCGCCACGGCCTACTACCTCGCCAAGGAGCACGGCATCACGAACGTCGCGGTGTTGGAAAAGAGCCATATCGGCTCCGGCAATGTCGGCCGCAACACGACGATCATCCGTTCCAACTACCTGCTGCCGGCAAACACGCATTTCTACGAGAAGTCGCTGCAACTCTGGGAAGGGCTGGAGCAGGACATCAACTTCAACGCCATGGTCAGCCAGCGCGGCGTGCTGAACCTGTATCATTCCGATGGCCAGCGCGACGCCTTTGCCCGGCGCGGCAACGCGATGCGGCTCGCCGGTGTGGATGCCGAGCTGCTCGACGCGGCCGCCGTGCGCGCCATGGTGCCCGGGCTCGACATGGACAATGCGCGCTTCCCGGTGAAGGGCGGCCTGCTCCAGCGCCGCGGCGGCACGGTGCGCCACGACGCGGTCGCCTGGGGCTATGCGCGCGCGGCGGATCAGCGCGGCGTGGACATCCTCCAGAACTGCGAGGTGACGGGGATCGACGTCGTCCAGGGCCGCGTGACGGGCGTGCAGACCACGCGCGGGGCGATCCGCGCGCGCCGCATCGGGCTTGCCGCCGCCGGCAACTCCTCGCGCGTCGCCGCGATGGCAGGGCTGCGGCTGCCGATCGAGAGCCACGTGCTCCAGGCCTTCGTCAGCGAGGGCGTGAAGCCCGTGCTCGACACGGTCGTCACCTTCGGTGCGGGCCACTTCTATATCAGCCAGTCCGACAAGGGCGGGCTCGTGTTCGGCGGCGACATCGACGGCTACAACAGCTACGCGCAGCGCGGGAACCTGCCGGTGGTCGAGGAGGTCATGGAGGGGGCTGTGGCGCTGTTCCCGGCCTTCTCGCGGCTGCGTTACCTGCGCCAGTGGGGCGGGATCATGGACATGTCGATGGACGGCTCGCCGATCATCGGCACCACGCCGATCGCGGGGCTCTTCCTCAACTGCGGCTGGTGCTATGGCGGGTTCAAGGCGACGCCGGCCTCGGGCTGGTGCTTCGCCCACACGATCGCCACCGGCGCACCGCACGCGCTGAACGCCGCGATGACGCTCGACCGGTTCCGCACCGGCGCCGTGCTCGACGAGAAGGGGGCGGGTGCCACGCCCAATCTGCACTGATGCGCATTCCCTGCCCCTGCTGCGGCACCCGCGGCAACGAGGAGTTCACCTATCTCGGCCCGGCCGACCTGACGCGCCCGGCGCCGGATGCGTCGGACGACGACTGGCATGCCTACATGCATGAGCGCGAGAACCCCGCCGGGCGGCATCGCGAGCTGTGGTGGCACGGCCAGGGCTGCCGCGCCTGGATCGTCGTGACGCGGGATGTGCGCACGCATCGGATCGAGGGTGCCGAGCTCGCGCGGAACCCGGAGGGCGCGCGGTGAGAGACGCAGCCCCGCAGCCGCACCGCCTCGCCGCCGGCGGCACGATCGACCGTGCGCGCACACTCGCCTTCACCTTCGACGGAAGGCGCTACACCGGGAATGGCGGCGACACGCTCGCCTCCGCGCTGCTCGCGAACGGCGTCCACCTGGTCGGCCGGTCGTTCAAGCTGCACCGCCCGCGCGGCGTGTTCTCCGCCGGACCCGAGGAGCCGAGCGCGCTCGTCGAACTGCGCACCGGCGCGCGGCGCGAGCCGAACACGCGCGCAACGACGGTCGAGCTGTTCGACGGGCTGGCCGCGGCGAGCCAGAACCGCTGGCCCTCGCTCCGCTTCGACGCGATGGCGGTGAACGGGCTGTTCGCGCCGCTGTTCGCGGCAGGGTTCTACTACAAGACCTTCATGTGGCCGGCCGCGTTCTGGGAACGCGTGTACGAGAAGCTGATCCGCCGCGCCGCCGGCCTCGGCCGCGCCGCGGCGGCGCCCGATCCGGACCGCTACGAGAAGGCGCACCTCCATTGCGACGTGCTGGTGATCGGCGCCGGTCCGGCCGGACTGATGGCGGCGCGCGCGGCGAGCCGCGCCGGCGCGCGCACGGTGCTGGTCGAGGAGGATTGGCGGCTCGGCGGCCGCGCGCTCGCCGAGACGCAGGAGCTCGACGGCGCACCTGCCGCGCACTGGGTGGAAGCGGTGGAGGCCGAACTCATCGCCGAGCCGCGCTGCCGAATCCTGCGCCGCACCGCTGCCTATGGACTGTTCGACCATGGCGTGGTCGGCGCGGTGGAGCGCGTCGCCGACCACCTGCCCGAGCCGCCTGCGCATCTGCCGCGTCAGCGCGCCTGGCGCATCGTTGCGCGGCGCATCGTCGTCGCGGCGGGGGCGATCGAGCGGCCCATCGTATTCGGCGGCAATGACCGTCCGGGCGTGATGCTCGCCGGCGCCGTGCGCGCCTATGTGCACCGCTATGCCGTGCGCCCGGGACGGCGCGCCGTCGTGTTCACCGCCGGCGACGATGGCTGGCGCACGGTCGCTGCGCTGACCGATGCCGGTGTCGAGGTCGCGGCCGTGGTCGATCCCCGCGCCGAGATCGCGCCGCCGCTGCGCACGCTCGCCGATCGCGCCGGCGCGCAGCTGATCACGGGCGCGGTGGTCGGCACGGTCGGGCGGCAGCGCCTCGCCGCGGTCGATTGGCGCGATGCGCGCGGCGAGGTGACGCGCATGCAGGCCGATCTGCTCGCGGTCTCGGGCGGCTGGAACCCCTCGATCCATCTCGCCTGCCATCTCGGCGCGCGGCCGCGCTGGGACGAGGCCGCGCGCGGCTTCCTGCTCGACGCGCCGCCCGAGGGCGTGACACTCGCCGGCGCGGCGGCGGGGCGCGGCACTCTCGCCGCGGCGCTCGCCGATGGGCTCACCGCCGGCGCTGCCGCCGCGCGCGACTGCGGCTTCACGCCCTCGCCCGCGCAGCCGCCGCGCGCGGAGGACGAACTGTGTGACGGCACCGGGCTGTTCCACGTGCCCTCGCGCGGCAAGGCCTTCGTCGATCTGCAGAACGATGTCACGGCCGACGATGTCGCGCTCGCGCATCGCGAGGGCTACCGCTCGGTCGAGCATCTGAAGCGCTACACCACGCTCGGCATGGCGACCGATCAGGGCAAGACCGCGAGCGTGCCCGGCATCGCCATCATGGCGGCGCTGACCGGACGCGACATCAATGGCACCGGCACGACCACCTTCCGCCCGCCCTGGACTCCGGTCGCGATCGGCGCGCTCGCCGGGGCGCATCGCGGTCGCGCGTTCCGCCCGACCCGCCGCACGCCGACCCATGGCTGGGCCGCGGCGCATGGCGCGAGCTTCGTCGAGGTCGGGCCGTGGCTGCGCGCGCAGTGGTACGCGCGCCCGGGCGAGACGCGCTGGCAGGACAGCGTCGCGCGTGAGGTGCGCGCGGTCCGTGAGGCGGTTGGTGTCTGCGACGTCTCCACGCTCGGCAAGATCGAGGTTGTCGGGCACGACGCGGCGACGTTCCTCGACTTCGTGTATGCGGGCATGGTCTCCACGCTGCGCACCGGGCGTGTCCGCTACGGGCTCATGCTGCGCGAGGACGGATTCGTGCTCGACGACGGCACGGTCGCGCGGCTCGCCGAGGACCGCTTCTTCCTCACCACCACGACCGCCAATGCCGGCCGCGTGATGCAGCATCTCGAACACGCGCACCAGGTGCTGCGCCCGGAGCTTGACGTCGCGATGCTCTCGGTGACGGATGCCTGGGCGCAGCTCTCGATCGCCGGGCCGCGCTCACGCGACCTGCTGGCCGCTCTGCTCGATCCCGGCACGGACATCGCCGACGCGGCACTGCCGCACATGGCGGTGACGACCGGCACGGTCGGCGGCGTAGCCGTGCGGCTCTACCGCCTCTCCTTCTCCGGCGAACGTGCCTACGAGATCGGCATCCCGCCCGACTACGGCACCGCGCTGATCGAGCGGATCATGACGGTTGGCGCAGCGTTCGGCGTCATGCCCTACGGCACCGAGGCGCTCGGCGTGCTGCGCATCGAGAAGGGCCACCCGGCGGGCGGCGAGCTGAACGGCCACACGACGGCGGCCGATCTCGGCCTGGCGCGGCTCGTCTCCGCACGCAAGGACTGCATCGGCGCGCGCATGGCCCAGCGCCCGGCGCTGGCAGACCCTGACCGACCGGCGCTGATCGGGCTGAAGCCGCGCGACGGGCGGAGCGAAATCCGCGCCGGATCGCATCTGCTCTCGCCCGACGCGGCGGAGACGACCGCCAGCGGGGAGGGCTACGTCACCTCGGCCTGTGTCTCGCCCACGCTCGGCCATCCGATCGCGCTCGCGCTGCTGCGCCGCGGTCCCGCGCGCATCGGCGAGACGGTGCGCGTGTACGACGCGCTGCGTGGCGGCGACACGCTCGCCGAGGTCTGTGCGCCCGTGTTCGTCGATCCCGACGGAGGACGCAGCCGTGGCTGAACTCGCGCGCCGCCCTGCGCTCGATGGCGTTGCGCAGCCGGGCCGATCCGGCCGACCGGACGGCGAGCCCGGCGTGCGGCTCTCGACCCTGGACAGCGAGGGCCTCGTCGCGCTCGCGCCGCGGCGCGGGCAGCACGACGAACTCGCCGCGCGGCTGCGCACAGCATTGGGCGTCGGCCTGCCCGATCCCGGCCGGGCGATCGTCGGGCAGAACGGCGTGGCCGTGCTGTGGGGCGGGCTCGGCCAGTATCTTGTCCTGCTGCCGGCGGACGGGCTGCACGCGGCGACGCGCCTCGCCGAGGCGATCGGCGATGCCGGCGCGGTCACGGCGCTCGCCGGTGCGCGCATGATGGTCACAGTCGCGGGCACCGATGCGACCGAGGCGCTGTCCCGGCTGCTACCGATCGACCTCGACACGGCGACGTTTCCGCCCGGCAGCGTCGCGCACACGCTCGCCGGCCATATCGGCGTGCTGGTCTGGCGCCGCGAGGACGACGTGGTGCTCGGCTGCTACCGCTCCTTTGGTGCCGAACTCTGGCACGCCTGCATCGACGCCGGACGCGGCTTCGGTGTCGTCACATGATCCGGACTGGCCGGAGGCAAGACACCTCTGGCAAGCTTCAACGCAGACCGCAGAACGGGGGAGACAAGCGATGACAACCCGACCCACACGACGCTGGACGATCGCCGGCGCGATCGCCGCCTGCCTGGCCTTCGCCGCACCGCTGCCCGCCGCGGCACAGCAGGCCGGCGACACACTGAGCCGCATCCTGCGCGAAGGCGTGCTGAAGGTCGGCGTGCGCGCCGACTACCGCCCCTGGGGCTTCCGCAACCCGGCCGGCGAGTTCGTCGGCATGGAAATCGCGATGGCGCGCGACGTCGCCGCCACGCTCGGCGTTCGGCCCGAGTTCGTGCCCGTCGTGGCGGCGAACCGGATGCAGTTCCTCGCCCAGGGCCAGATCGACCTGATGATCGCGACCATGTCCGACACGGCCGAGCGGCGGCGCGTGGTCGGCATCGTCCACCCGAACTACTACTCCTCGGGCTTCAACGTGCTGCTGCCGAAGCAGGTCACCACGACCGACTGGACCGCGCTGCGCGGGCGCCAGCTCTGCGCGATCCAGGGCGCCTGGTACAACCGCCCGGCGACGGAACGGTACGGTGTCGAGATCGTCGCCTTCACCGGCATCGCCGAGGTCGAGACCGCGCTGCGCCAGCGCCGCTGCGTCGGCTGGCTCTATGACGACAACCTGATCGCGGTGATGATCGCCTCCGGCCAGTGGGACGAGTTCCACATGCCGCTGCCGAGCCAGAGCGACACACCCTGGGGGCTCGCGGTGCGGCTCGACGATCTCGACAAGCCCTGGGGCCGCTTCATGTCCGGCATGGTCGCGCACTGGCACCGCTCGGGGAAGCTGCTGGCCTGGGAGAAGGAAGCCGGGATCGCCGAGAGCGCGTTCCTGCGCCGCATGCACGACGCACTGAAGGATCACATCCAGTAGTCCTGAGGGTGGCGGGGGCGTCACACCCCCGCCCATGCATCTTGGACCTGATCGAGTCCGTCTTCCGGGGACTGAACGAGTCCGCCGGGATCAACCTGACCATCCTCTACGACCCGTTCGACCGGTCGCGGTTCTGGGCGGGCTTGCTGATGACCGTGTACCTCGCCGCGACCTCGGTGGTGGCGAGCGTGGTGCTCGGCATCCTCGGCGCGGCGGCGCAGAAATCGCCCGTCGCGCCGCTGCGCTGGCTGACCGACGGCTATGTCGCGTTCTTCCGCAACACGCCGCCCCTGGTGCAGATGTACTTCTTCTTCTTCGGCCTCGGCTCGATCACGCCGAGCGTGCCGGACGATCTCGGCTTCCCCACGCCGCTGATCGGCAATGTCGCCTGGGCGATCGTCGCGCTGTCGCTGTTCGCGGGCGCGTTCAACGTCGAGATCTTCCGTAGCGGCGTCGAGGCCGTGCCGCAGGGCACCGCCGAGGCCGCGACCGCGCTCGGGCTGACCCGCCTGCAGTCCTACCGCCTGGTGGTGCTGCCGCTCGCGTTCAGGATCTGCCTGCCGGCGCTGAACAACAACCTCGTCAACCTGGTGAAGACGACCACGCTCGCCTACGCGATCGGCGTGCCGGAGATGCTCTACGTGTCGAACCAGATCTGGTCCGATGCGCTCAACGTGCCGGAGATGATGACGGCGCTGCTGATCCTCTATATCGGCCTCGTCACGCTCTTGGTCTGGGCGATGCATCGCTGGGAGCGGGCGCTGCGCCTGCCCGGGTTCGGCGAGCGATGACGCGCGCGCCGGACGGCAAGGCGGCCGGCTTCGCGCTCATGCTTGTGCTCGCAGGCTCGGCCTGGGCGCAGGCCGCCGCACCGGCCGCCGATGGAGCCCTGACGGCGCTGATCCGCTGGGCACCGCTGATCGGCCAGGGCTTCGTGCTCAATGTGCTGATCAGCGTGATCGCGATGGCGCTCGGCACGGGGCTCGGACTGTTCCTCGGGCTCGGCCAGGTCGCGCCGTCGCGCTGGATCGCACGCCCCTCGGTCGTCGCGACGCAGTTCTTCCGCAACGCGCCGTGGCTCGTGCTGCTGTTCTACTGCATCTTCATCCTGCCGTTCCGCGTGACACTGTTCGGTACGACGATCGACATCCCGAACTGGCTGCGCGCGACCGCCGGCCTGACGCTGCCGGTGATGGCGAACGTGTCGGAAATCGTGCGCGGCGCGGTGCAGTCGGTGCCGTCGGGCCAGTGGGAGGGGGCGGCGAGCCTCGCGCTGTCGCGGCGGAAGACGCTCTGGCTTGTGATCCTGCCGCAATGCGTCAAGCGCATGCTGCCGCCGTGGATGAACCTCTACGCCATCCTGCTGATGTCCACGCCGCTCGCGAGCATCGTCGGGGTCGAGGAGGCGCTGACCATGACGCGCAACGCGCTGGGCGCGGAGCGGCGGAGCGAGCTGCTTATTCCGTTCTATGGCGCGCTGCTGGTCGCGTTCTTCTGCACCTGCTGGCCGATCGCGCTGGCGACGCGGCGGCTTGAGTCGTGGGCAGGACGCGAACGGAGGGCATGAGCGAGGGGTGGTAGCGGCGGGCAGACTTGAACTGCCGACCCCGGCATTATGAGTGCCGTGCTCTAACCAGCTGAGCTACGCCGCCAAAGCTTCCGTCGGCGCGGAGCCGCCACACCGGCCCTGCGCACCCGTCAGGCGGCGGGAGATACGTCCCGCACCGCCGCGCTGTCAACCGAAGCAGCCGCGATGATCCCGCCGCCCAGCACCCGGTCGCCGTCATAGAACACGGCCGCCTGGCCGGGTGCCACCGTCGCCGGCGCGGCGAGCGCGATCCGCGCCCGCGCCCCGTCCCAGGTGACCGTCGCCGGCTGGGGCGGCTCGCGGCCGCGCAGCTTCACCGCGCAGGGCAGCGGCGCCTCGGGCGGATCGATCAGCCAGGTCACCTCGCGCGCCACCGCCTCGCGCCGGCCGAGCGCCGCGCGCGGCCCCACCACCACGCGACGCCGCGCGGCGTCGATCGCCACCACGTGCATCCGCTCCGCGCCGCGCCAGGAGGCTCCGGCCAACCCGCGCGCCTGGCCGACCGTGTAGCGGGCAATCCCGTCGTGCCGGCCCAGCACCACCCCGTCCTCGGCCACCACCTCGCCGGCCTCCGCCGCCTCAGGGCGGAGCCGCGCGACCACATCGGCATAGCGGCCGGCGGGGACGAAGCAGATGTCCTGGCTGTCGGGCTTCTCGGCGACGGGCAGGCCGAGCCGCGCCGCCTCCGCCCTTACGGCCGGCTTGGGCAGCCCGCCGAGCGGAAAGCGCAGGAACCCGAGATCGGCGCGGTTGAGCGCGAACAGGAAGTAGGACTGGTCGCGCGCCGCATCGACTGCGCGATACAGAGCCGGGCCGTCGGGCGCCACCTCGATCCGCGCATAGTGCCCGGTCGCCAGCGCCTCCGCGCCGAGGTCGCGCGCCAGCCCGAGCAGGTCGGTGAACTTCAGGTGCTGGTTGCAGCGCAGGCACGGGATCGGCGTCTCGCCGCGCGCATAGGTATTGGCGAAGTCCTCGATCACCGCGCTCCGGAACCGCGCCTCCATGTCCAGCACGTAGTGCGCGATCCCGAGCCGGTCGGCCACCCGCCTGGCGTCGTGGATGTCCTGGCCGGCGCAGCACGCCCCCTTCCGCCCGACGGCCGCGCCGTGGTCGTAGAGCTGCATGGTGACGCCGATCACCTCGTGCCCGGCCTCGGCCATCAGGCCGGCGACCACCGAGGAGTCGACCCCGCCCGACATGGCGACGACGATCCGCATCCCTCCCAGGTGCGCCGCATGGGACGGCACGTCAAGCGTTCCCCCCTTGGCGCCGGGCCGCGCGTAAGGTCTCTATCGCGCCCGACCCCATGGGACCCCGATGACCGCCCCGCCCGACTGAACCTTCCCCGTGCTCTCCGCCATCCCCCTGGTGGTGCTGTTCGCCACCGCCTTCCTGCTCTCGCGCGCCTATGTCGCGACGGATGCGGGCGAGCGGCTGCTCGACGCGGTCGAGCGGCTGACGGGGCGGCGCTGCCGCGGCTTGCTGCTCGGGCATCTCGCGCTGTCGGCGGCGCTCTCGGCGATCCTGCCCAATGCCGTCACCGCGCTCGCGCTCACGCCGATGATCCCGGTGCTGGTCGACCGCTTCAGCTACCCCGACGATCAGGTGCGCCGGCGCGTCGCCACCGGCTTCGCGGCAGCGACCATGTGGGGCGCGAATATCGGCGGCATGGGCAGCATCGTCGGCAGCCCGGCGAATGCCCTGCTGCTGGTCTATGTGCGCGCGACCGAGATCGCGGGGGCGGAGCGGCTGAACTTCCTCACCTGGGCGATGTTCGGCGTGCCGACCGTGCTGCTGCTCTGCACCGTCACGTTCCTGCTGCTGCGCGTCATGCTCCGCGCCGAGCTCGCCGCGGCGGTGCGGATCGAGGGCGCGCGGGAGCCGCTGCCGGTGCATCGCAGCCAGGCGCAGCGGCGGGTGTTCGTGCTGACCGCCGCCTTCCTCGGCTTCTGGACCGCGAGCACCGGCCTCGCGATGGGCCTCAGGCTGCACGACGCCTACCCCGCCGCGGCGAGCCTCGCCTTCGCCGGCTGGTTCTGCCACGCCCTGATGATCCGGCGCGAGAACGGCGAGCCGCTGCTGCCGCTGCGTTCGGCGGCGGGACGTCTGCCCTGGCGCGGCTTCGCGTTCATCGCGCTGGCGGTGATGGTCTCGCTCGGCGCGACGCGCGTGCTCGGGCTCGACCGGGCTGTGGGGCACATTGTCGGGCTCGCCGAGGGCTACGGCCTGACCTCGTGGGAGATCATGCTCGTGCTGATCCTCGCGGCCGGGCTGCTGACCGAGATCATGAGCAACACCGTGGTCGCGCTGGTGTTCTTTCCTGTGGTGCACGGCGCGGCCGCCGCGCTCGAGATCGAGCCGGTCGCGGCGCTGGTCGGGGTGAGCCTGATGTCGACCGTACCGTTCATGTCGCCGACCGGGGCGCCGTCGAACGCCGTGGTCCTCGGCGAGACGCGGGGCGTCGACTATCTGCTGATCGTCAGGCTCGGGCTCGGCCTGGAACTGCTCACCGCCTTCGCGCTGACAATGGCCGCGCTGCACGTCTTTCCGCGCGTGCTTGGCCTCGCGGGCTAGCGCAGGAGATCGGGCGGGCTCCGCGGGTCGTAGCTTTGCGGCGCATTCTGCTGGCGGGTCTTGATGGCCGGCCACAGCAGGGCGGCGCCGCCGATCATCAGCCACAGCGCCCGCTCCTCGCCGGTGGCGAGGAACAGCACCAGCGGCACCAGCACGAACAGGGCGGCCCCCGCCAGAAGCGCAGCGGTCAGCCCGCCGAGGCGGGCCTCGCTGTAGCCGGAGCTGAAGGCGATGCGGGAGGTGCCGCTAGCGACAAGACGCTCATGGAAGGTGCGGAGGAAGGCGCGGTAGACCCGCACCCGGCTCGCGTCCGGCAGCCCCGCCGCGTTCGCCGTCATGACGATCGTGCGCGCGCCGTGGCGGAACGCGATGATGCATTGGCCGATCGTACCGCCCGGCCCGACCCTGTGCGTGCTGATCGTTACCGAGGCGATGTCGCCGTAGCGGCGGCTCATCCAGCGTCCCGAGCGGGTGAAGACCAGCGCCTCCTCCGTCGGGGCGATGCCGGCATCATCGAAGCGCATGACGAAGCGCCGCTCGCCGTCCGTGACGACGAGGTCGAACACGTCGGCCCGATCGGGCTTCAGCTGCTGATCCAGGACGCCCCCCCGGCATGGCGATCCGACCATCATGCACGAACGGCAACGGATGCGCATGGCCCTATCCCGCCCCCACGCCTGGCCCTAACTTGCGCTAGCGTAAGGACGGAGACCGATGACACCCGAGCCCCATCGGCGGCCGATCGCCGCGCGCAACCTTGCCGTGACCGGCGCGATCGCCGACTGGCTGATCCGCCGCAGCACCTCGCCGGATGCGATCTCCGCGGCGGGCATGCTCGCGGCGGTCGTCGCCGGGCTCGCATTCGCAGCCACCGCCCATGTGGAGGCGGCTGCCGGCCTGCTTTGGGTGATCGGCGCGGTGCTGGTGCAGCTTCGCCTGCTCGCCAACCTGCTCGACGGAATGGTGGCGGTCGGGCGCGGCATCGCCTCGCCGCTCGGCGGGCTCTGGAACGAGGTGCCGGACCGGGTCTCCGATACGGCGGTGCTGGTCGGACTGGGTGTTGCCGGCGCGAGCTGGTCGCTCGGGCTCGCCGCCGCGCTCGCGGCGATGGCGACGGCCTATGTGCGTGCGGCCGGCAAGGCCGCCGGCGCACCGAGCGACTTCCGCGGGCCGATGGCGAAGCAGCAGCGCATGGCGATCGCCACGCTGGTGGCACTCTGGTGCGGGCTCGCACCGCCATCGTGGCAGCTGAGCTGGAGCGGCCTCGGCCTCCCGGCCCTCGCCCTGGTGGTGATCACCGCGCTCTCCGTTGTCACGGCCGGACGAAGGCTGGCGGGCATTGCGCGGGCGCTCGCGCGATGAGCGGCTGGGCTGCGACCGCCTTCGCCCATCCGGTGACGGTGTGGATCGTTTCGGTCACCGCTGGTGTGGTCACGGCCGCGGCGCTGGTCATCGCAGGGCTGTCGGTGACAGGCCGCGCCGCGCCGGCGCTGCGGCGGGAACTCTGGCTCCGCCTCGGCTCCTGGTGCGTGCTGCTGCCGCTGATGATCGGCCCGGTGCTGGCCGGCCGGGTCTGGACGATCGGCGCGGTCACGGCTCTCTCGCTCGCCTGCTACCGCGAGTACGCGCGCGCGACCGGACTGTTCCGCGAGCATCTGCTGTCGTTCTGCGTCGTGGTCGGCATCCTGGCGGCGAACTTCGCTTCCCTCGATCACTGGTACGGCTTCTTCATGGCGCTCTGGCCGCTCACCATCGGCGTGCTGGTGGTCGCCTCGATCCCGCTCGACCGGCCGTCCGGCTACATCCAGCGCGTCGCCCTCGCGGTGTTCGGCTACGCCTTGTTCGGGGCGGGGCTCGCGCATCTCGGCTACATGGCGAACGACAGCGGCTACCGGCCGATCGTGCTGCTGCTGCTGACCGCGGTCGGGCTCAACGATGTCGCCGCCTTCACTGTCGGCAAGCTGGTCGGCGGCCCGAAGCTGCTGCCGGCGACCAGCCCGAACAAGACCATCTCGGGCGCGCTCGGCGCGGCCGCGGTGACGACCTCGCTGGTCGCCGGCCTCGGCTGGTTCATCTTCCAGGGCACGTCGATCGCGAACCCGGCATGGCTCGTCGCGCTCGGGCTGATCGTCGCGGTCGGCGGCCAGGCGGGCGATCTGACGCTCTCCTCGATCAAGCGCGATCTCGGCATCAAGGATATGGGCGTGGTGCTGCCCGGCCATGGCGGCATCCTCGACCGCTTCAACTCGCTGCTGCTGGTCGCCCCCGCGGTGTTCCACTTCATCACCTACTTCGTCGGCTTCGGACTGGATCGGCCGACCCGCGTGATCACCGGCCTCTGATGGAGTGGAAGCTCCGCCCGGCGCGTGATCTCGGCCTGCCGGCCGCCGCGCGGCTGCGCAGCCTGAACCGCGAGCCCGGCCTGATCGGCGTGGTGGTGAACGCGTTCTGGCGCCGGCTGGTGCGGTTCTACCTCCAGCTGTTCCATCGCCTCAGCGTCACCGGCGCGGAGCATCTGCCGCCCGAGCCGCCCTTCGTGCTGATCGCGAACCATGCGAGCCATCTCGACGCGCTGACGCTCGCCTCGGTGCTGCGTTGGCGGTCGGCGCGGAACGCGCGGGCGCTGGCGGCCGGCGAGACCTTCTTCGGCTCGGCGGGTGCGGCGATGATCGCGGCCTACGCGATCAATGCGTTCCCGGTCTGGCG
>CAZHMM010000083.1:0-17556 GCA_964533585.1 uncultured Elioraea sp. | reverse complement strand
GGCCGCAGACCGGCCTGCGGTCGCGCCGGCCGCCGCCCCCGCCGAGGCTGCCGCCGGCCCCGCCATCCCCCCCGCCCGCCCGCGCCACGGCGGCGCCATGCCGGTCTGACAAATCCGACCAAATTTGTCGGGATTTGGCTCCGTCCGGGGCTCCGTTGACGCGGCGGCGTGCCGTCGGCGAGGCGTACGATGGAGCTTGGATTCCGACGAAACTTCGGCATAGACTCCCCACCAATGACGCGCCCCGGAGCGAAGAGGCGCGCCAGCAGGAGCGTTCGGGGACCTTTGAGCGTGGGGAACCTTCTGCCAGCTCATGCCGCGCCTGACCGCGAGACGGAAGCGGGCCGAGCATGCGTCTACGGCCTGCTTGCGGCGCTGCTCGCGCGCGCGCCGCAGGACGCCCTGCTTGCCCGGCTGAGCGGTCTGGGCGGCGAGGGGACGGCGCTGGGCGAGGCGCTTGGCGCGCTCGGCGCGGCTGCGCGTGATGCGCGGGCCGAGGCAGTCGAGCGCGAGTTCCACGATCTCTTCATCGGGCTCGGGCGCGGCGAACTGTTGCCCTATGCGAGCTACTACCTCACCGGCTTTCTGCATGAACGCCCGCTTGCCAAGCTGCGCGGCGATCTCGCCGGGCTGGGCATCGAGCGCGCCGAGGGTGTCGCCGAGCCCGAGGACCACATCGCCACGCTGTGCGAGGTGATGGCCGGACTGATCGATGGCAGCCTCGGCGATGGCCCGCAGCAGGACCGGCGCATCTTCGAGCGGCACCTCCGCCCCTGGGCGGAACGGTTCTTTGCCGACCTGGAGCAGGCCGAGGCCGCGCGCTTCTATCGCGCGGTCGGCCGGCTCGGGCGGATCTTCATCGGGATCGAAACGGAGGCGTTCGCGCTGCCTGCCTGAGTGGGCGCGCGACGATCGAGGTCGAAAGGGAGCGACGGGCATGAGCAAGGACACCATCGAGACCGGGGCGCGCCGGCGCTTCCTGCGCACGCTCGGTGTCGCGGGCGCGGCGGCCGCGACGCTGCCGTTGGCGGCCGCGAAGCCGGCCGCTGCGCGCGAGAGCCGCGAGGAGATGAAGAAGCGCCGCTACCAGCCGGACTCGCCGCATGTGCAGGCGTTCTACCGCACCAACCGGTACGAGCGCTGAGGCGGACGCAAGGGAGGAACGCCGATGCTGATCAAGCGCAGCGACGCAACCCGGGCCCGTGGCGGCATCGCCCAGGCCTTCGCATCCTTCTCCGCCGGCGCGCTCGACCGCCGCGCCTTCCTGCGCCGCTCGGGCGTCGCGGCGGGCGGGCTCGCCGCCGTGGCCGGGCTAGGCGCCGGCACGGTGAAGCGCGCCGAGGCCGGGCCGATGCAGCCCGGCGTGCCGGTCGAGATCAAGAAGAACATCTGCACCCATTGCTCGGTCGGCTGCTCCGTCACCGCCGAGGTGCAGAACGGCGTCTGGGTCGGCCAGGAGCCGACCTGGACCAGCCCGATCAACCGCGGCACGCACTGCGCCAAGGGTGCGGCCGTGCGTGAGCTGGTGCACGGCGATCGCCGGCTCAAGTACCCGATGAAGCTCACGGGCGGGCAGTGGCAACGGATCTCGTGGGACCAGGCGATCAACGAGATCGGCGACAAGATGCTCCAGATCCGTCAGGAGACGGGACCGGAGGGCATCTTCTTCCTCGGCTCGGCCAAGTTCTCGAACGAGGGCGCCTATCTGTTCCGCAAGTTCGCCGCCTTCTGGGGTACCAACAACGTCGACCACCAGGCGCGCATCTGCCACTCCACCACGGTCGCCGGCGTGGCCAACACCTGGGGCTACGGCGCGCAGACCAACTCCTACAACGACATCCGCAACTCCAAGACGATCGTCATCATGGGCGGCAACCCCGCCGAGGCGCATCCGGTGTCGCTGCAACACGTGCTGCAGGGCAAGGAGAAGAACCGCGCCAACCTGGTGGTGATCGAGCCGCGCTTCACCCGCACCGCGGCGCACGCGACCGAGTTCGTGCGCATCCGCCCCGGCACCGACATCCCCATCCTGTGGGGCATCCTCTGGCACATCTTCGAGAATGGCTGGGAGGACAAGGAGTTCATCCGCCAGCGCGTGTACGGCATGGACGACGTCCGCAAGGAGGTCGCGAGGTGGACGCCCGACGAGGTCGAGCGTGTGAGCGGCGTGCCGGGGGCGCAGCTTCGCAAGGTGGCGGAGATGTTCGCCAAGCAGCGGCCGGCCACACTGGTCTGGTGCATGGGCATGACCCAGCACACGGTCGGGACGGCGAATGTGCGCGCGGCCTGCGTGCTGCTGCTCGCCACCGGCAACGTGGGCGGCCAGGGCGTGGGCGCCAACATCTTCCGCGGCCACTGCAACGTGCAGGGCGCGACCGACCTCGGCGTCGACAACACCACCCTGCCGCTCTACTACGGCATCGACGAGGGTGCGTGGCGGCATTGGACGCGCGTCTGGGACGTCCCGTACGACTGGATGCGCGGCCGGTTCGGCAAGGCCGACGCGGACGATGCGACACGCAAGAAGCTGATGGAGACGGCGGGCATCACCTCGACCCGCTATCTCGACGCGACGTTGCTGCCGGAGAACGATCTGCGCGACCAGCCCAACCTGCGCGGCATGGTCGTGTTCGGCCACGGTGGCAACACGGTCGTGCGCATGCCGGAGGCCGCGAAGGCGCTGGCCAAGCTCGACCTCCTCGTGGTCGCCGATCCGCACCCGACCACCTTCGCGGTGCTGGCCGAGCGGCGCGAGGGCACCTACCTGCTGCCGATCTGCACCCAGTTCGAGTGCGACGGCAGCCGCACCGCCTCGAACCGCTCGCTGCAATGGGGCGAGCAGGTGGTGAAGCCGATCTTCGAGAGCAAGAACGACTACGAAGCGCTCTACCGTCTCGCCGAGAAGCTCGGTTTCGCGGCCGAGATGTTCAAGAACATCACCGTGCGCGGCAAGGAGCCGGAGCCCGAAAGCGTCCTGCGGGAGATCAACGCAGGCGGCTGGTCCACCGGCTATTGCGGCCAGTCCCCCGAGCGTCTGAAGGCGCATATGCGCAACCAGCAGCACTTCGACCTGGTGAGCCTGCGCGCCGGGCCGGATGCACCGGAGGAGGTGCGCGGCGACTACTACGGCCTGCCGTGGCCCTGCTGGGGCAAGCCCGAGTACCGCCATCCCGGGACCCACCAGCTCTACAACACGCATCTGCACGTGAAGGATGGCGGCGGGACGTTCCGTGCGCGGTTCGGCGTCGAGCGCAACGGCGAGACGCTGCTGGCCGAGGGCAGCTACTCGGTGGGCTCGGAGATCCAGGATGGGTATCCGCAGTTCACCTATGGTGTGCTGAAACGGCTTGGCTGGGACGCCGACCTCACCCAGGCGGAGCTCGATACGATCCTCAGGATCGGCGGCAACAACCCCGACAACGTCTCCTGGGCGATCGACCTTTCGGGTGGCATCCAGCGGGTCGCGCTCGAGCACGGCTGCATCCCGTTCGGCAACGGCAAGGCGCGGGCGAATGCCTGGAACCTGCCCGATCCGATCCCGGTGCACCGCGAGCCGATCTACACCCCCCGGCCGGAACTGGTGGCGCAATACCCGACGCGGGACAACTTCGTCGCCCACCGCGTGCCGAATATCGGCCACACCGTGCAGAAGCAGGCGGTCGAGCGGAACATTCCGCGCGACTTCCCGATCGTGCTCACCTCGGGCCGGCTGGTCGAGTACGAGGGCGGCGGCGAGGAGACGCGCTCGAACAAGTGGCTCGCCGAGCTCCAGCAGGACATGTTCGTCGAGATCAATCCGGCCGACGCCGCCGCGCGCAACATCGCCGACGGCGCCTGGGTGCTGGTCCAGGGCCCGGAGATGCCGCGCGACAAGTTCGTGCGCATGAAGGCACTGGTGACCGAGCGCGTGGGCCGCGGCGTAGCGTGGATGCCGTTCCACTTCGCCGGCTGGTTCATGCAGGAGGATCAGCGCCGGAAGTATCCGCAGGGCACCGATCCGATCGTGCTCGGCGAGAGCGTGAACACCGTCACCAGCTACGGCTACGACCCGGTCACCTCGATGCAGGAGACCAAGTGCACGCTCTGCCAGATCCGGCCGGCGTGAAGGGCTAGGGAGGAGAGATCGTCATGGCCCGCATGAAGTTCCTCTGCGACGCGGACCGCTGCATCGAGTGCAACGCCTGCGTCACCGCCTGCAAGAACGAGCACGAGGTGCCCTGGGGCATCAACCGCCGGCGCGTCGTCACCATCAACGACGGCAAGCCGGGCGAGCGCTCGATCTCGATGGCGTGCATGCACTGCACGGATGCGCCCTGCGCCGCCGTCTGCCCGGTCGACTGCTTCTACACCACCGCCGACGGGGTGGTGCTGCACTCCAAGGATCTGTGCATCGGCTGCGGCTACTGCTTCTACGCCTGCCCGTTCGGCGCGCCGCAGTATCCGCGGCTCGGCAATTTCGGCAGCCGCGGCAAGATGGACAAGTGCACCTACTGCGCCGGCGGCCCCGAGGCCGACTCGACGCCGGTCGAGTACGCCAAGTACGGCTCGAACCGCCTCGCCGAGGGCAAGCTGCCGCTCTGCGCCGAGATGTGCTCGACCAAGGCGCTGCTCGCCGGCGATGGCGACATCATCGCCCAGATCTACGCCGAGCGCGTCACCACGCGCGGCTACGGCTCGGGCGCGTGGGGCTGGCGTACCGCATACAAGGACATGGTCGCAGGCTGAGTTGGAGCGCGCCGGCGGCGGGAAGCGACCCGGCCGCCGGCCTCTTCCACGGGAGGAACACCGGATGAAGGGCATCACCACCCGGCTGCGCGCGGCACTCGTCGCGGTCGTGCTGGGCCTCGGCATCGGCCTCGCTGCCGCGCCGGCGAGCGCGCCCGAGGCGCTCGCCCAGGCACCGGCCGCGCCGCCAGCCGCCAGCGAGCAGATGCTGTTCAACTACCTGCAGGGCAACGTGCAGGGCCGCGTGACCATCCCCGATCAGCGCGCGGCCACGCTGATCCAGCCCGCGGGGCGCGACTTCCAGGACTTCTGGCGCTCCACCATGAAGTGGATCGGCGGGATCGCGGTCGGTGGCATGCTGGCCGTGCTGGTGGTCTTCTACTTGGTGCGCGGCACCATCCGCATCTCGGCCGGGCCGTCGGGACGCACGATCCAGCGTTTCAACGGGCTGGAGCGCTTCGCCCACTGGCTCACCGCCTCGACCTTCATCGTGCTCGGCATCACTGGGTTGAACATCACCTTTGGGCGCGAGCTGCTTCTGCCGATCCTCGGGCCTGACGCCTTCACGGTCTGGTCCGAGCTCGGCAAGGTGGCGCACAACTACCTGTCCTTCCCCTTCACCCTCGGCATCGCGCTGATGCTGGTGATCTGGATCAAGGACAACCTGCCATCGCGGACGGATGTGCGCTGGTTCGCCGAGGGCGGCGGCCTGATCGGCAGTTCGCATCCGCCGGCGAAGAAGTTCAACGCCGGGCAGAAGATCATCTTCTGGTCGGTGGTGCTGGGCGGCGCGGCGATCGCGGTGACCGGCTACATCATGATGTTCCCGTTCCAGTTCTGGGCCACCGACGTGGCCGGGATGCAGCTCGCGATCCAGCTGCACGGGATCATTGCGCTGGTGCTGATCGCGATCATCCTCGCGCACATCTATATCGGCTCGCTCGGCATGGAGGGCGCCTTCGCCGCCATGGGCTCGGGCCGCGTCGACCTGAACTGGGCCAAGGAGCACCACAGCCTCTGGGTCGATGAGATGATGAGCGGCGGCCGCGATGCCGCGGCACCCTCTGGGGCGCGCAGCGCCGGCGCCGACTGAGCCGCGCGCGGCGACAGGGAACCGGCCGGCGGAGCGCGTCCGCCGGCCGCATACTGCGCGGATGAAGGTCTTCGGCATCACCGGCTGGTCTGGCTCGGGCAAGACGACGCTGCTCGTGCGGCTGATCCCCGCGCTGGTCGCGCGCGGGCTCAGCGTCTCGACCGTGAAGCACGCGCATCACGGCTTCGACGTCGACCGGCCCGGCAAGGACAGCTACGAGCATCGCCGCGCCGGCGCCACCGAGGTGCTGATCGGCTCGGCCAATCGATGGGCGCTGATGCACGAACTGCGCGGCGTGCCCGAGCCCGCGCTGCCCGAACTGCTCGCGCGCATGAGCCCGGTCGATCTCGTGCTGGTCGAGGGGTTCAAGCGCAACCCGCATCCCAAGCTCGAGGTCTGGCGCTCGGCGACCGGCAAGGCGCCACTGTTCCCGGAGGATCCGCAGATCCTGGCCGTCGCCTCGGACGGCGCGGTACCCGGCTGCACGTTGCCGCAGTTCGGGCTCGACGAGCTCGACGCGATCGCCGGGTTCGTGATCCGCGCGGTCGGGATCGACGAGCCCGTGCGCGCCGTCGGCTGATCGCATGGCGCAGCTCTCGGACGACTGCTTCGCCTTCGGCGGCGCGCTGCTGCCGGTCGACCAGGCGCTCGCCGAACTGCGCGCGCGCCTCGCGCCCGTAACCGGCGTCGAGCGCATCGCGTTGCGGGATGCGGTCGGACGCATCCTCGCCGAGGACGTGATCGCCGGCGTCGATCTGCCGCCCTTCGCCAACAGCGCGGTGGACGGCTACGCGCTGCGCCACGCCGATCTGGCGGCCGATTCCGACACGCTCCTGCCCGTGGGCGCGCGCGTGCCGGCGGGCGGCGCGCTCGGCCGGCCGATCCGCCCGGGCGAGGCGATCCGCATCTTCACCGGCGCGCCGATGCCCGAGGGCGCTGACACGGTGATGATGCAGGAGGATGCCGAGGAGCTTCCCGAGGGCCGCGTGCGGCTGCGCGCCGGGCTGAAGCCTGGGGCGAACGCGCGCGACGCGGGCGAGGACGTGCCGAAGGGCATGGTCGCGCTGGCCGCCGGGCGTCTGCTGCGGCCGCAGGATGTCGGCATGGCGGCGGCGCTCGGGCACGACAGCCTCGCCGTGCGCGCGCGGCTGCGCGTCGCCCTGTTCTCGACCGGCGACGAGCTCGCCCCGCCCGGCGCGCCACTGCCGCCGCTCAAGGTCTATGACAGCAACCGCTTCACCCTGCACGCCGCACTCACGCGGCTCGGCTGCGCGGTCACCGATCTCGGCATCCTGCCGGACCGTCCCGACGCGGTCGCCTCGGCGCTCGCCGAGGCCGCGCCCGCGCATGACCTGCTGCTGACCTCGGGCGGGGTCTCGACCGGCGAGGAGGACCACGTCAAGGCGGCGGTCGAGGCGGCCGGCTCCTTGTTCTTCTGGCGGCTCGCGATCAAGCCCGGCCGGCCGGTCGCCCTCGGCCAGGTGCGCGGCACCGCCTTCGCGGGACTGCCGGGCAATCCGGTCGCGGTCGTCGTGACCTTCGTGCATGTGGTTCGCCCGCTCGCGCTGCTGCTTGCGGGTGGGGCGGTCGTGCCGCCGCTGCGCTTCCCGGTGCGCGCGGGATTCCGCTACCGCAAGAAGGCGGGCCGGCGCGAGTACGTCCGCGCGAGCCTGGTGCGCGGCGAGGCAGGCGCGATCGAGGCGCGCAACTTCCCGCGCGAGGGGGCGGGGCTCTTGTCCTCCCTGGTCGAGACCGACGGGCTGGTCGAGCTCGACGAGGCGGCGACCTCGGTGGCGCCGGGCGAGACGGTCGCGTTCCTGCCCTACAGCGAACTGCTGTAGCCTCTGCGCCATGACCCGCCCCGCCTATGCCGAGCTCCAGGCGCTCTCGAACTTCTCGTTCCTCGACGGCGCGAGCCACGCGGACGAGCTGGTGCTGACGGCGCGCGCGCTCGGGCTCGCGGCCCTCGCGATCACCGACCGCAACTCTGTGGCGGGGGTCGTGCGCGGCCATCTCGCCGCAAAGGCACACGGGCTCTGCTTCGTGCCCGCCGCCCGGCTCGATCTGACCGACGGCGCCTCCTTCCTCTGCTACCCGACCGACCGGGCCGCCTGGGGCCGGCTGTGCCGCCTGATCTCGCTCGGGCGGCGGCGCGCGCCGAAGGGCGAATGCTGGATCGGCCGCGAGGATCTGCTCGCGCACGCGGACGGACAGGTGCTGATCGCGCTGCCACCCGAAGCCGGTTTGGGAACATTTCGTGAACAATTGCGCGAGGATGCCGCTTCGCTCGCGGGCCGCACCGCCCTGCCGCTGCATCTCGGTGCGAGCGTGCTGCATCGGGGCGACGACCAGCGCAGGCTGGACGAACTCGCCGCGATCGCCCGGGCGTGCACGACACCCTTGGTGGCGCTCGGCGACGTGCGCTTCCATGCACCCGAACGCCGTCGCCTTGCCGACGTGCTGAGCGCGATCCGGCTGCGCTGCACGGTCGATGTGCTCGGGCGCGCGGCGGAGGCGAACGCCGAGCGTCACCTGAAGCCGGCCGACGACGTCGCGCGTCTGTTCAGGCGCCATCCGGAGGCGGTCGCGCGCACGCTCGACGTCGTGCGCGCCTGCACCTTTTCGCTCGACGAGTTGGCCTACGAGTATCCGGACGAGATCGCCGAGCCCGGCAGCACGCCGCAGCAGACGCTGATCGCGCGCACTTGGGAGGGTGCGGCGGAGCGCTGGCCGGGCGGGGTGCCCATCGAGGTGCGTGCGCGCATCGAGCACGAACTCGCGCTGATCGAGAAGCTCGGCTACGCGCCCTACTTCCTCACCGTGCACGAGATCGTCCGCTTCGCGCGCGAGCGGGACATCCTCTGCCAGGGGCGCGGCTCGGCTGCGAATTCGGCCGTGTGCTACGCGCTCGGCATCACCGCGGTCGATCCGGCCAGGCACGACCTGCTGTTCGAACGCTTCGTCTCGGCCGCGCGCAACGAGCCGCCCGACATCGATGTCGATTTCGAGCACGAGCGGCGCGAGGAGGTGATCCAGTGGATCTACGCCCGCTACGGCCGCGAGCGCGCCGCCCTGGCCGCGACCGTGATCCACTGGCGTCACCGCATGGCGATCCGCGAGGTCGGCCGCGCGATGGGGCTCTCCGAGGACGTCACCGCGCGCATCGCCAAGGAAGCCTGGGGACCCGGGCGCGAGGGCCGGCTTGCCGACCACGTCGAGGCACTCGGCCTCGACCGCAGCGACGCGCGGCTGATGGCGACGCTGGCGCTCGCCGAGGAACTGGTCGGCTTCCCGCGCCATCTCAGCCAGCATGTCGGCGGCTTCGTCATCACGCGCGGGCCGCTCGTCGAGCTCTGCCCCGTCGCCAACGCCGCAATGGCGGAGCGCACCACGATCGAGTGGGACAAGGACGACATCGACGCGCTCGGCATCCTCAAGGTCGATGTGCTGGCACTCGGCATGCTGACCTGCGTGCGCAAGGCGTTCGACCTGATCGCCGTGCATCACGGCCGCCGCTACACGCTGGCGACCATTCCGCCCGAGGACAGCGCGGTCTACGCGATGCTCTCGCGCGCTGACAGTCTCGGTGTGTTCCAGGTCGAGAGCCGGGCGCAGATGGCGATGCTGCCGCGGCTCAGGCCGGCCACGTTCTACGATCTGGTGATCGAGGTCGCGATCGTGCGTCCGGGCCCGATCCAGGGCGACATGGTGCATCCCTATCTGCGCCGGCGGAACGGCGAGGAGGCGGTGACGTTCCCCTCGGCCGAGCTGGAGGCGGTGCTCGGGCGCACGCTCGGCGTGCCGCTGTTCCAGGAGCAGGCGATGAAGATCGCGATCGTCGCCGCCGGCTTCACGCCCGACGAGGCCGATCGGCTGCGCCGCGCGATGGCGACGTTCCGCAATGTCGGCACGATCCACACCTTCCGCGACAAGCTGATCGAGGGCATGGCGGCGCGCGGCTACGACCGCGGCTTCGCCGAGCGCTGCTTCAAGCAGATCGAGGGGTTCGGCACCTACGGCTTCCCCGAGAGCCACGCCGCCTCCTTCGCGCTGCTGGTCTATGTCTCGGCCTGGATCAAGTGCCATCACCCGGCCGTGTTCGCGGCCGCGCTGCTGAACAGCCAGCCGATGGGGTTCTATGCGCCGGCGCAGATCGTGCGCGATGCGCGCAGCCATGGCGTGGTGGTGCGGCCGCCCGACGTGAACGCGTCGGGTTGGGACTGCACGCTCGAACCCTGCACGGAGAGCGCGGGCGGTGTCGCGCTGCGGTTGGGATTGCGCGAGGTGTCGGGCCTGAAGCAGGCCGACGCGGAGGCGCTCGTCGCGGCCCGCGAGGCCGGCAATGCGCGCCCGTTCGAGACGATCGAGGAGACCGCCCGCCGCGCCCGGCTCGGCCCGGCACCCCTGGAACGTCTTGCCGAGGCCGATGGCTTCGCAGCACTTGGGCTTTCACGGCGCGAGGCGCTGTGGCAGGCGCGCGCGATCGAGCCGCCGTCACCGCTGCTCGCTGCCACCGAGGGCGACCTGTTCGCCGAGCCCGCGCCGGACCTGCGGGCGATGACGCTGGGCGAGCAGGTGGTCGCCGACTACGCCACGCTCGCGCTGTCGCTGAAGGCGCATCCGCTCGCGCTGCTGCGCCCAGAGTTGACGGCATTGCGGTGCACCGACACCCGCGCGCTGCTCGCGGCGCGGCCGGGGTCGCGCGTGCGCCTCGCCGGGCTCGTGCTGGTCCGCCAGCGCCCCGGCAGCGCCAAGGGGGTGGTGTTCGTCACCATCGAGGACGAGCACGGTCACGCCAATCTGGTGGTGATGCCGGACGTGCTGCGACGCGACCGCTCGGCGTTCCTGGGCGCGCGGCTGATGCTGGTGGAGGGCGTGATCGAGCGGCAGGACTACGGCGCCGCGCCGATCATCCATGTGCGGGTGCTGCGGATCGAGAACCGCACGGATCTGCTCGGCGTGCTGCACGAGAAGGGCGGCGCGGAGGCCACCTGGGACGGCGCGATGGCGCGCGCCGACGAGGTTCGTCGCCCGGCGCACAACGATCCGCGCGTGACGCCAGCGAAACGGCCGCGGCCTGGCGCGTCACCTGGCGGGTTCCTTCCGGACAGCCGCGACTTCCACTGAACGCCGCGCTCAGGCGAGCGTCATCAGGCTCGCATTGCCGCCCGCCGCGGCGGTGTTGGTGCTGACGGAGCGTTCCGTCAGCAGCAGGCAGGTCAGGTCGTCGTCGGCGACCGCGCCGAGCCGCGCCGGACTGGTGACGAATACCGGCCGGACCGGTCCGTCGAGTGCGGCGATGTCGCGAGCGAGCGTGTGAAGCTGTTCCGCCTCGCCTTCGAACACCACAGCCGCACAGTCCGTGGCATCCGGTCGGTCGGCGGTCGTGACGTGCCGGCGCATCACCTCCGGCAGACGGTCAAGCAGTGCGCGGTGTGCCGGCGCGAACACGCGGGCGCGGTTTCCAGTCGCCAGCACTGCGCCGATCTGCGCGAGCAGCCCGAACTCGCTGGTCGGCACGCAGAGGACCGCGCCGCGGGGATGCAGCCGGTAGACGTTGCTTTCGCCGACCGGTCCGGGAAGCTCCAACCGGAGCCCGAGCCGCGCCGTGTGCGCGTAGTGGCGGCAGCGCGCGGCGGCTTCGGTCTGGTCCGTTTCCTCCAGCCACGCGATCCACTCGGTGGCGATCGCCGGCGGGGCCGAAGCCGGCAGCGTAGCCTCCGCTGGGCGCGTCGCCAGCAGGCGCCGCAGATAGAGCGGGCCGCCGGCCTTCGGGCCGGTGCCCGACAGCCCATGCCCGCCGAAGGGCTGCACACCGACCACCGCGCCGATGATGTTGCGGTTGACGTAGATATTGCCCGCGCCGATGTGCTCGGCCGCGCGCGCGATCGTCTCGTCGATGCGCGAATGGATGCCGAAGGTCAGCCCGTACCCGGTCGCGTTGATCCGCTCGATCAACGCGTCGAGCCCATCGCGCCCGAACCGCACCACGTGCAGCACCGGCCCGAACACCTCGCGGCCGAGCTCGGCGATGCTCTCGATCTCGATCAGCGTGGGCGGAACAAAGCTGCCATGCCGGCAGGACTCCGGCAGATCAAGCGCGTGCACAGGGCACCCCCTGGCGCGCATCGTCGCGACATGGGCAAGGATCGTCGCGCGCGCCTCATCCGTGATCACCGGCCCGACATCGGTGGAGAGGCGGTCCGGATTGCCGATCGCGAGCTCCGCCATCGCGCCCTTCAGCATCGCCAGCACGCGTTCGGCGATATCGTCCTGCAAGCACAGCACGCGCAGCGCCGAGCAGCGCTGGCCCGCGCTGTCGAAGGCCGAGGACAGCACGTCCGCCACCACCTGCTCGGGCAGCGCCGAGCTGTCGACGATCATCGCGTTCTGCCCGCCGGTCTCGGCGATCAGCGGCACCGGCCGTCCGTCGGGGTTCAGCCGTTCGGCGAGCGTGCGGTTGATCAGCCGGGCGACCTCGGTCGAGCCGGTGAACATCACCCCGCGCACGCGCGGATCGCGCACGAGCGCGGCGCCGACCGTACCGTCGCCCGGCAGGAGGTGCAGCGCCTCCGCCGGCACGCCGGCCTCGTGCAGCAGTCGCACGGCGAGCGAGGCGATCAGCGGCGTCTCCTCGGCCGGCTTGGCGAGCACGACATTGCCGGCGGCCAGCGCCGCGGCGACCTGCCCCGTGAAGATCGCGAGCGGGAAGTTCCACGGGCTGATGCACGCGACAGCGCCGAGCGGAAGGTGCGTCCCGGCGCCGAAGGCGTCGCGCGCCATGGCCGCGTAGTAGCGCAGGAAATCGACCGCCTCGCGCACCTCGCCGATCGCGTTCGGCAGCGTCTTGCCGGCCTCACGCACGATCGGGCCGATGAGCTGGTCCATCCGGCTTTCCATCAGCGCGGCCGCGCGCAGCAGGACGGCGGCGCGCTCGGCCGGCGGCGTCAAGCTCCAGACAGACCGAGCCGCTTCCGCGGTTGCGAGTGCGGCCGCGATCGCGCTCGGCCCCGCATCCACGCATGTGCCGACGCGGTCGCGCCGGTCGGCGGGATTGCGGATTTCGCGCGCCACGCCCGCCTGGCTGGCTCCGTCGGCGACCAGCGGCGCCGCGTGCAGCGCTGCTGCGGTGCCGGCGACGAGGGTCTCGGCCAGCGCGGCGAGGTGCTGCTCATCGGTCAGGTCGAGCCCGGCGCTGTTGGCGCGGTCCGCGAACAACGCGCGCGGGGCGGCGATGCGGGGATGCGGCGTGCCGACCGGGCCGATCGCGCGCGCCTCGGCGACCGGATCGGCGATCAGCGCCTCCACCGGCACCGATGCGTCGCCGATCCGGTTGACGAAACTGGAGTTGGCGCCGTTCTCCAGCAGACGGCGCACGAGATAGGGCAGCAGTGTCTCGTGCGTCCCGACGGGGGCGTAGACGCGGCACGGGCGGTCGAGCTTCTCGCGCCCGACCACTTCCTCGTAGAGCGGCTCGCCCATGCCGTGCAGGCATTGGAACTCGTAGTCGCCGGGCCGGAACGCGGGGCCAGCCATCGCGAGCACGCTCGCCAGCGTCTGCGCGTTGTGCGTGGCGAATTGCGGGAACACGGCCGCGCGCGCATCGAGCAGGCGGCGCGCGCAGGAGAGATAGCTGACATCGGTGTGGATCTTCCGCGTGTAGACCGGGAAATCGGCCTGCCCATCCACCTGGGCGCGCTTGATCTCGCTGTCCCAGTAGGCGCCCTTGACCAGGCGGACCATCAGCCGGTGTCCCGAGCGGCGTGCGAGCTCGACCAGCCAGTCGATCACGAACGGCGCGCGCTTCTGATACGCCTGCACGACGAAGCCGAGCCCCTGCCAGCCCGCGAGATCGGGCGCGAGCGCCAGCGCCTCGAGCAGATCGAGCGACAGGTCGAGCCGGTCCGCCTCCTCGGCATCGATGTTCAGGCCGATGTCGTGGCGTTGCGCCTGCCGCGCGAGCTCGTGCAGCCGCGGCAGCAGCTCCGCCATCACCCGCGCGCGCTGGCTGCGGCTGTAGCGTGGATGCAGCGCTGAAAGCTTGATCGAGATTCCCGGACCGGCATGCGGACCGCGCCTGGCCGCGTTCTGGCCGATCGCGCCGATCGCGGCGGCGTAGCTGGCCCGATACGTCTCCGCATCGGCCGCCGTCATCGCCGCCTCGCCGAGCATGTCGTAGGAGTGGGTGAAGCCCTTCGCCACCAGCGCCTGACTGTTCTCGATCGCCTCCTCGATCGTCTGGCCGGTGACGAACTGCTCGCCCAGCATGCGCATGGCGACATCGACGCCCATCCGGATCACCGGTTCGCCGCCGCGCCGGATCAGCCGGGTGAGCGCGCCGGCGAGGCCCCCCTCGCTGCGCGTCGCGGTCAGCCTTCCGGTGATCAGCAGGCCCCAGGTCGCGGCATTGACGAACATTGAGGGGCTTTGGCCGAGATGGGCACGCCAGTCGCCGGTCGCGATCTTGTCGCGGATCAGCGCGTCGCGCGTGGGGGTGTCGGGGATGCGCAGCAACGCCTCGGCGAGGCACATCAGCGCGACACCCTCCTGCGAGGAGAGCGCGAATTCCTGCATCAACGACTCCACCAGCCCGCGGCGGCCCTTCGCGCGCAACGCCTCGACCAGTGCGCGGGCCGTGCGCGCGGCCGCCGCGGCGTGGTCCGGCGGCAGTGTCGCCGCCTCGATCAGCGGTGGCAGGCACTCCGGTTCAGGGCGGCGATAGGCGGCGGTGATGCGGGCACGCAGCGCGTCCTGCCGTTGCACCGACTGCGCGAAGTCGCGGAACGGCGCGGGTGCGTCAGTGATCACGGAGGCAGGCACGGTCGTCTCCTCGGATCGCGGCCGGCTGGCCGGGCGCTCAGGCTAGCCCGTCCGCGCCGCGCAGGTGATGCAGGTCGGCACCGCCGGGTCGAGCTCCAGCCGCTTCGGCGCGATCGTCTCGCCGCAGATCACGCATGCGCCGTAGCTCCCCTCGTCGAGCCGTTTCAGCGCGGCGTCGATGCGCGCGATCTGCTGGCGCCGGCGCTCCTCGGTCGCGAGCGCCATGGCCTGCACCTGGAGCGAGTCCATCCGCGAGAGCCGCCCCACGCTCTGCTGATCCAAGTCGACCGGCGCGCGCAGCTCGGCCGCGCCCTCGCTCGCCTGCTCCAGGGCCGCGCGCTCGGCCTGCAACCGCGCGCGGATCGCCTCCTCGTCCTGCATCGTTCGGCCTCCTGACCGGCAGATTGACCCGACCCCGTCGTCCCGCCACTCTCCGCCGCCATCCGACAGCCCCGCGAGGAAGCACCGATGCCCGACCGCCGCTACCGACTTGCCGTGATCCCCGGGGACGGCATCGGCAAGGAGGTGGTGCCCGAGGGCTTGCGCGTGCTCGACGCGGCCGCCCGGCGCTTCGGCTTCGGCCTCACCCTCGCCGAGTACGACTGGTCCTGCGAAACATACCAGAAGACCGGGCGGATGATGCCGGAAGATGGCCTGGACCGGCTGCGCGAGAGTGACGCGATCTTCCTCGGCGCGGTCGGCTGGCCGGGGGTGCCCGATCATGTCTCGCTCTGGGGCCTCCTGATCCCGATCAGGCGCGGCTTCGACCAGTACGTCAACATGCGCCCGTGCAAGCTGATGCCCGGTGCGCGCACGCCGCTTGCCAATCGCGGGCCGTCGGACATCGACTTCATCGTCGTGCGCGAGAACACCGAGGGCGAGTACTCCTCGCAAGGCGGGCGGATGTTCGAGGGCACCGAGCGCGAGTTCGTGATGCAGGAGAGCGTGTTCACCCGGGTCGGCGTTGATCGGATCCTGCGCTACGCCTTCGAGCTCGCACGCACGCGGCCGAAGAAGCATCTGACGAGTGCCACCAAGTCGAACGGCATCACCTTCACGATGCCCTACTGGGATGAGCGCTTCGCCGCGATCGGCAAGGACTACGCGGATGTGCGCCAGGACCAGTTCCACATCGACATCCTGTGCGCGCATTTCGTCCAGCACCCGGACTGGTTCGACGTCGTGGTCGGCTCGAACCTGTTCGGCGACATCCTGTCGGATCTCGGCCCCGCGGTCGCCGGGTCGATCGGCATCGCTCCGTCGGCGAACATCGACCCCGAGAAGCGCTACCCCTCGATGTTCGAGCCGGTGCACGGCTCGGCGCCGGACATCGCCGGCAAGGGGATCGCCAACCCGGTCGGGCAGATCTGGTCGGGCGCGATGATGCTCGACCACCTCGGCGAGACGGCCGCCGCGCAGGCGATCGTCGCGGCGATCGAGACCGTGCTGGAACGCGGCCCGCGCACGCGCGACATGGGCGGCCAGGCCGGCACGCTCGATGTCGGGCGCGCGATTGCCGAGGTTGTCGCGGCCGGCTGACCCACCGTGGTGTCGCGGCTTGAAGAGGAACAGATTGGTCCAGTATAATTTTAGGGCTCAGTTGCGAGTGAGTCGCAACTGACGCCGGAGACCTCGGATGGGCCGCGACGTCAGCCACATTGCCCGCCGCTGCGAACGTGCCGTCGTGTCGGCGTATCGCGAGTTGCGCGCACACGGGGCGGCGGACCCGGAGGCGTTCCGCGCCTGCACCACGCTCTATCGCATCCACCACCCGGAATCCTCGGTCAGCGAGGCGCGGCTGCTGGTGGCCGAGTGGATCGATCATCATGTCGTGCGTGGCAGCACCGCGCCGACGCCGGGATGCGTCTGCGACTGACGCCCGCCCGCTCCGCGGCGCCCGCACGTCCTGTTTTGGCGTTGCCCGCGGCTAAGCCTTCGGCGCGAGCGCCGTGGCGCCTATGGCCGGAGGGGATGAAGCGATGACCGATCGACGCGTGGTGGTGCAAGCCGGATTGACCCGGCGGCTGCTGGACCGGCTGCCGGCGCGGGCGGTGCCGGTGCTGAATGCGATTGCCTTCGTCGCGCTGGCGGTGGCGCTGCTGGTGGTACTGCTCGCCTGACCCGCCGGCGCTTGGGTTGCGTGATGCGTCGGGCCGCTCCGCCGGCCCCGCACGCAGGTCTCATTACCCGGCGATCCCGTCATGCAGCAGCTTCACCCCGGTGAGAAGGAGCAGCGCGAACACGGCGCGATAGAAGATCCGGTCGGAGATGCGCCGGGACAGCCAGATGCCGAGCAGCACGCCGGCCGGCGCGGTCGGCAGCAGCACGGCCGAGGTGGCGAGATTGCCGCCGTGCAGCTGCCCGAGCAGGGCATAGGGGACGAGCTTCACGTAGTTCACCAGGGTGAAGAACACGACGGTGGTTGCATTCAGGCGCAGGCGCGGCAGCCGGCGCGGCAGCAGATAGACCGCAAGCGGCGGGCCGCCGGCATGGGCGAGCGTCGAGGTGAAACCCGAGACCGCACTCCAGAACAGTCCCTTCGCCGGCGCCTCGCCCGCCGGTCTGTCGGTACTGCGTCCAAGCCGGCTGCGCAGCACGGCATGCAGCACGAAGGCGACGGCGATCGCGCCGATCATCGCCTTCACCGCGCGGTCGGAGAGTTCGCCGAAGGCGAGCGCGCCGAGCGCGATGCCGATCAGCGCGCCGGGCGCGAGGATCGCCATGGTGCGGCGGTCCCAGTCGCGCCGGTACGCCCAGACGCCGAACACGTCCATCGCGCACAGGATCGGCAGCACGATCCCGGCGGCCTGGGGCGGGGCGATCACCAGGCTCATCGCCGGCACCGCGAGATTGCCCCCGCCCGAGGCGAAGCCGCCTTTGCTGATGCCGGTCAGCAGCAGCGCCGGCACGGCGAGCAG
>CAZHMM010000082.1:0-17611 GCA_964533585.1 uncultured Elioraea sp. | reverse complement strand
AAGCGATAAAGTGACACCCAACCCGCCGGGCCAACCCATGCACCGCCTCGCCGCCGCCCTCCTCCTGCTGGTCGCCGCCTGCACCTCCCCACCCTCCGGCATCACCCCGGTCCAGTTCGAGCCCGACCGATACCTCGGCACCTGGTACGAAATCGCCCGGCTCGACCACCGCTTCCAACGCGGCGACACCAGCGCCACCGCGACCTACGCCGCCAACCCCGACGGCACCATCGCCGTGACCAACCGCGGCTGGCGCCCCGACGGCACCGAACGCTCGGTCGACGGCACCGCCCGCTTCCTCGGCGCCCGCGAGACCGCCAGCCTCGCCGTCACCTTCCAATGGCCGTTCGAAGGCGGCTACCACGTCATCCGCCTCGACCCCGACTACCGCATCGCCCTCGTCTCCGGCCCGACGCGCGACTACCTCTGGCTGCTCTCCCGCACCCCCACCCTGCCCGACGCGGTGATCGCCGACTGGCTGGAAACCGCCCGACAGCTCGGCTACCCGACCGACCGCATCATCCGCTCGCAACCGCCGCCGGCCTGACGGCACGGCGACTTGCCGCGCAGCCCGCCGCGCGGCATACCCCGCCGCCATGGCGCGCCGCCGCGAATACCTCACCATCCCCCGGATGCTGCCGCCCAAGCCGCCGAGCCGCTGGGCACGGCGCAGCAAGGTGCTCGCCGGCTGGGGCTTCCTGCTGCTCGGCGTGGCAGGGATCTTCCTGCCCTTCCTGCAAGGCTTCCTGTTCCTCGCCGTCGGGCTCTACATCCTGCGCGACGAATACGCCTGGGCACAGAAGATGATCGACTGGATGCGCCGGAAATTCCCCCGCTACACCAAGCAGATGGACGACGGGCGAGACCGCGCCCAGGAATGGCTCACCCGCTGGCGCCGGCGCTTCCGCCGCACCGTCTACCAGGTCCGCCGCTGAGGCCGCGCGAGCGCCCTTGAACACGCCGCCCCGGCCCGGATGGTATACCCTGGACCCGCCCGGCGGACCCGGGACACCGCGCCGAGACCATGCCACGCAGCGACCTCTACCCCGACATCGCCCCGTATGAGAGCGGCTACCTGCCGCTCGATTCCGGGCACACGATGTACTGGGAACAGGTCGGCAGCCCGTCGGGGATGCCGGTGCTGTTCCTGCATGGCGGCCCGGGCGCGGGCGCGGGCGCGGTGCACCGGCGCTTCTTCGACCCCTTCCGCTTCCGCGTCGTCATCTTCGATCAGCGCGGCGCCGGCCGCTCCCGCCCGCTCGGCAGCCTCGCCGCCAACGACACGCCGCACCTGATCGGCGATATCGAACGGCTGCGCGAACGGCTGCGCATCGACCGCTGGCTGGTGTTCGGCGGCTCCTGGGGCTCCACCCTCGGCCTCGCCTATGGCCAGGCGCACCCCGATCGGGTCGCGGGCTTCGTGCTGCGCGGCATCTTCCTCGGCCGCGCGCGCGAGATCGACTGGTTCCTCTACGGCCTCGCTCGCTTCTTTCCCGAAGCCTGGAACGCCTTCGCCGGCCACGTGCCGGAGGAGGAACGCGGCGACCTGCTCGCCGCCTACTGGACGCGGCTGAACGATCCCGATCCGCGCGTGCATCTCGCCGCCGCGCGCGCCTGGAGCGTCTACGAAGGCTCCTGCTCGACCCTGCTGCCCAGCCCCGAGACGGTCGCCTCCTTCGCCGAGGACCGCACCGCGCTCGGGCTCGCCCGGATCGAGGCGCACTACTTCCGCCACGGCCTCTTCCTGTCGGGGCCGGGCCTGCTCGGCGGCATGAGCCGGATCGCCCATATCCCGGGCGAGATCGTGCAGGGCCGCTACGACATGATCTGCCCGCCCGAGAGTGCTGCCGCCCTCGTCTCGGCCTGGGACCGCGCGCGGCTGACCATCGTGCCCGATGCCGGGCATTCCGCGCTCGAACCCGGGATCAGGGCCGCGCTGCTGGCCGCGATCGAGCGGTTTCGCGGGCGCTAGCGCAGCGCCCGATCAGGTGGACTCACCCGATCAGGTGAAGCTGCGCGCCAGAGAGCCCTCGAGCCGTTTCCGAAAGGTCGGAAACGGTCCTTGCGCGCGTCTCCGGCGCGATCCAGGCGCGCGCTGCGACCGTCGCGCCATCACACAGCACGCGCACGGGAACGAAACGATAGAGCGCTCCCTCATAGGCGTGCAAGCGGCGCAGCGTCGCGGGCGGCAGCTCAGCGAGCAGGCCATGGACCGCGCCGGCACGGTTCCGGACCAGCGTCGGATACGGCGTCCCGCGCAGCATCGCCCGCCGGTATCCCGCCAGCAGCGCCGGCCGTGCGGCGTGCACGAACCGGTCATCGCCGGCGACGCGCCGCGCCACGGCCGGGTCCATCAGCGTGCCGTAGAGGAAGACGCGCAGCGCCGTCAGTGCCCGGCGTGCGCGCCCGAGAAGTCGGGCGCGGCGAGACCCGAGGCCTTGAGCTGATCCGCGAGCGCCGCCTTCAGCCGCTCAAGCCCCGCCTCGCCTGTCGTGGCCTCGGCGCGCGCGACCAGCACCGCCTGCGTGTTCGAGGCGCGCAGCAGCCACCAGCCGTCGGCCGTGCGCACGCGCACCCCGTCGATGTCGTTCACGTCCGCCCCGGCCGCCTTCAGCCGCGCGGCGACCTCCTTCACCACCTGGAACTTGCGCACATCGTCGCAGTCGAAGCGGAGCTCGGGCGTGTTCACCACCTTGGGCAAGGCCTTGCGCACATCCGAGAGCCTTTCCGTCATGCGCGCGACGATGCCGAGCAGCCGCACGCCGGCATAGAGGGCGTCATCGAAGCCGTACCACTTGTCGGCAAAGAACACGTGACCCGACATCTCGCCCGAGAGCGGCGCCTTGGTCTCCGCCATCTTCGCCTTGATCAGCGAGTGCCCGGTCTTCCACATGAGCGGGCGTCCGCCTGCCTCGCCGATCGCATCGAACAGCACCTGCGAGGCCTTGACGTCGCTGATGATCGTCGCTCCGGGATGCGCCTTCAGCACGTCGCGCGCCAGGATCAGCAGGATCTGATCGCCGTACAGCACCTCGCCCTCGTCATCGACGATGCCGATCCGGTCGGCGTCGCCATCGAAGGCGATGCCGACATCCGCGCGGTCGCCCCGCACGCGCGCGATCAGCGCGGTCAGGTTCTTCGGCACGGTCGGGTCGGGGTGGTGGTTCGGGAAGCGTCCATCGATCTCGCCGAACAGGACTGTGTGCTCGCCCGGCAGGCCGGAAACGAGCCGCGTCAGCACGTCGCCGGCGGCGCCGTTGCCGTTGTCCCACACCACCTTCAGCGCCCGCGCGCCGCCGTCCCAGTCCTTGAGGATGCGGGCGACGTACTCGTCGGCGATGTCGACGTCCTCGACGCGACCCTGCGCCTCCGCCACCACGTCGCCCGCTTCGGCCATCGCCCCGATCTGCTGGATCGCAGCCCCGAAGAACGGCTTGTGGCGGAGCGTCATCTTGAAGCCGTTGTAGTCGGGCGGGTTGTGGCTGCCCGTCACCTGGATCGCGCCGTGACAGCCGCGCGCACGATCGAGGTAGTAGAGCATCGGCGTCGGGCCCACGCCCATCCGCACCACCGCCAGCCCGCAGGCGGTGAGCCCATCGACCAGCGCCGCTTCCAGCTCCGGCCCCGACAGCCTGCCGTCGCGGCCGACGGCCACCGTCGTGCCGCCGTCGCGCGCGACGAGCGAGCCGAAGCAGCGGCCGATCGCGAAGGCGTCCCTGGCCGAGAGCGTGCGGCCGACGATGCCGCGGATGTCGTATTCGCGCAGCGTGGTGGGATCGAAACGGTGGCTGAACGCCATGGTCGTGGCTCCTGTCAGGCGCGGCCGATCGAGCTGTAGGCGAACCCGGCCTCGCGCATCGCGGCGGGGTCGAAGATGTTGCGCAGGTCAACCACCACGCGCCCCTTCATGGCCGCCGCCAGACGATCGGGCGGGATCGCGCGGAACACGTTCCATTCCGTGATCACCACCAGCGCATCCGCCCCCTCGGCGGCATCGAACGCGTCGCGGCAATACACCACCGAGGGGGGCAGCAGCGGCTTCGCCTGCGCCATGCCCTCGGGATCGAAGGCGCGCACCACGGCACCCGCCTCCACCAGGCGCGGCACGATCGCGAGCGAAGGGGCATCGCGCATGTCGTCGGTCTCCGGCTTGAAGGTCAGCCCAAGCACGGCGATGGTCTTGCCGTTCACCGACCCGCCGCAGGCGGCGATCACCTTCTCGGCCATCGCCGCCTTGCGCGCATCGTTCACCGACACGACGGTCTCGACGATGCGCACGGGCGCGCCGGCATCCTGCGCCGTACGCACCAGTGCGAGCGTGTCCTTCGGAAAGCAGGAGCCGCCGAAGCCCGGGCCGGCGTGCAGGAACTTGCGCCCGATCCGCCCATCCAGCCCGATCCCGCGCGCCACATCGTGCACATCCGCGCCGACCTTCTCGCAGAGATCGGCCACCTCGTTGATGAAGGTGATCTTGGTGGCGAGGAAGGCGTTGGCGGCGTATTTGATCAGCTCGGCAGTCTCGAGTCCGGTGAACACGATCGGCGTCTCGATCAGGTAGAGCGGGCGATAGAGCCGCTTGAGCACCGCCTGCGCGCGCTCGCTGTCGGTGCCGATCACCACCCGGTCGGGGCGCATGAAATCGCCGATCGCGCTGCCTTCGCGCAGGAATTCGGGGTTGGAGGCGACCGCGATGTCGAGCTCCGGCCGCACCTCCCTGGCCAGTGCGGCCACCTTGCGCCCGGTGCCCACCGGCACGGTCGATTTCGTCACCAGCACGGTCGAGCCGGTCAGCGCGGCGCAGACCTCGCGCACCGCCTCGAACACGTAGGTGAGGTCGGCATGGCCGTCGCCGCGGCGCGAGGGCGTGCCGACCGCGATGAACACCGCATCGGCCTTGCGCACCGCCTCGGCGGTGTCGGTGGTGAAGTGCAGCCGACCATCGGCGGTGTTGCTCCGCACCAGTTCGTCGAGCCCGGGCTCGAAGATCGGGATCTTGCCGTCCTTCAACGCGGCGATCTTGGCGGGGTCCTTGTCGACCACGCTGACATCGATCCCGAACTCGGCGAAGCAGGCGCCGGAGACGAGGCCGACATAACCGGCGCCGATCATCGCGACATGCATGGATCAGGGTCCTTGGGGCGGGGTCAGACGTAGCGGGTCAGGAAATCGCGCACCTTGTCGGCAAGATCAGGGCGCTTCAGCGCGAAGGCGAGCTGCGCCTCGAGGAACCCGGCCTTGTCGCCGCAGTCGAAGCGGCGGCCGACGCAGCGCAGGCCGTGGAAGGGCTGGCGTCCGATCAGCCGCGCCATCGCGTCGGTGAGCTGGATCTCGCCACCCGCGCCCTTCTCGAAGCGCGCGATCTCGGCGATCACCTCAGGCATGAGCACGTAGCGGCCGATGATCGAGAGGGTGGACGGCGCCGCCTCCGGCTTCGGCTTCTCGACCAGGCCCAGCACTTCGGCAACGCGGCCGTCATCGCTGCCGACCTTGAGGATGCCGTAGCGCTGGGTGTGCTCGCGCGGCACCTCCTCGACGGCGACCACATTGCCGCCCGTCTCGGCGTGGACATCCGCGAGCTGCTTCACCCACGAGACATCAGCGAGCACGAGATCGTCGGGCAGCAGGATCGCGAAGGGGTCGTCGCCGACGAAGGCACGCGCGCACCAGATCGCGTGGCCGAGTCCGAGCGGCACCTGCTGGCGCACGCTCATCAGCGAGCCTGGTGCCATCGCCGTGCTCTCAAGCAGCGCCAGAGCGTCGGTCTTGGCGCGTTCCCTGAGCGTATGCTCGAGCTCGTAGGCGAGGTCGAAATGCTCCACCAGCGCGGTCTTGCCGCGGCCGGTGACCAGGCAGAACTGCTCGATCCCGGCGGCGCGCGCCTCCTCGATCGCGTACTGGATCAGCGGCTTGTCGACCACCGGCAGCATCTCCTTGGCCAGCACCTTGGTGGCCGGGAGGAACCGCGTGCCGAGTCCGGCCACGGGCAGGACAGCCTTCTTCAGCGGCTTGCGCACGGAGCTCACCTCTTGACGTAATGGAGGGCACCCGGACCGGCGGCAGGCCCGGCGGGGGCAGTCGCTTGGCCGACTTCCTGCCATACCCCCCCGGCGCGGACAACCGTGGGGCGAGCAGCGCGGCGGGTCGGGTCGGTTTTGCGTCGCCCGGCATGTTCGGCCATGGTCGCGCCATGCCGCGCGAGATCCTGCTGAACGCCTTCTCGATGAACACGGTGGGGCATGTCTCGCCCGGGCTCTGGACGCGCCCGCGCGACCGCAGCAGCGAGTACCACCGACTGTCCACCTGGACCGGGCTTGCCGAGACGCTCGAGCGCGGCATGTTCGACGGGCTGTTCCTGGCCGACGTGCTCGGCGTGTACGACGTGCATCGCGGCGGCAACGAGGCGGCGCTGCGCCACGCCGTGCAACTGCCGATCAACGACCCGCTGCTGCTCGTCTCCGCCATGGCGCATGTGACGCAGCATCTGGGCTTCGGCGTGACGGCGAACCTGAGCTGGGAGACGCCCTATCTGCTGGCGCGCCGCTTCTCGACGCTCGACCACCTGACCGACGGGCGGATCGGCTGGAACATCGTCACCGGCTATCTGGCCAGCGCTGCGCGGGCGATGGGCGCGGAGATGGCCGGGCATGACGAGCGCTACGATCTCGCCGAGGACTTCATGACGCTCGCCTACAGGTTCTGGGAGGGGTCGTGGGAGGATGGGGCGGCGATCCGCGACCGCGCGCGCGGCGTGTTCGCCGATCCGGCGCGGGTGCACACGATCCGCCACGCGGGTCCGCATTTCCAGGCCGAGGGGATCCATCTCTGCGAACCCTCGCCGCAGCGCACGCCGCTTCTGTATCAGGCCGGCACCTCGCGGGCGGGCCGCGCCTTCGCCGGGCGCCACGCCGAGTGCGTGTTCGTCTCCGGTCCCTCGGTAGCGGTGATCGCCCCGCGTGTCGCCGCCCTGCGTGAGGCGGCGGTGGCGGCTGGGCGCGCGCCAGAGGACCTGAAGCTGTTCAGCGCGCTCACCGTGATCGTTGCCGAAACGACCGCCGAGGCGCGCGCGCTGGAGGCCGAGTACCGCCGCCACGCCAGCGGCGAGGGTGCGCTCGTGCTGATGTCGGGCTGGACCGGGCTCGATTTCGGCGCCTTCGATCCCGACCAGGAGGTGCGCCACATCGAGAGCGAGGCGATGCGCACGGCGCTGGAGAACGTCACCGCGCGCGGCGACCCGACGCGGCGTTGGACCGTGTGCGAGGTCGCCGAGTTCGTCGCGATCGGCGGGGTGGCACCGGTGCTGGTCGGCTCCGTCACGGAGGTCGCGGACGCGGTCGAGGACTGGGTCGATCGGACGGGCGTGGATGGGCTGAACCTGTCGTCGGTGGTGTTCCCGGAGACGTTCGAACGGATCGCCGCGCTGCTGGTTCCCGAACTCCAGCGTCGCGGCCGGGTGAAGCGCGCCCACCGGCCGGGCACGCTGCGCGAGAAGCTGTTCGGCCGGGCACGCGTGGCGGACACGCACCCGGCCGCTCGGTTCCGGGTCCGGCCCGGATAGGACGTCTGCTCAGCCGGTCGGGACGATGCCGCGCGCGAGCGCGATATCGGCGAAGGTCGCGATCGTCTCGTCGAGCAGCCGGCCGAACGCCGCGCCATCGGCGCCGACCGGCTCGAAGCCGAGCGGGCCGAGCCGCTCGGTCACGGCCGGATCGGCGAGCGCGCCGGCCGCAGCCTCGTGCAGCCGCGCGAGAACCGTCTCCGGCGTGCCCGCGGGCGCGAACAGCCCCTGCCAGGTGGTCTGCGCGAAGCCGGGCGCGATCGTCTCGGCCGCCGTCGGCACGTCGGGGAAGTCGGGCGTGCGGGTGGCGGTCGTCACCGCGAGCGGCACGAGCTGGCCCGCGCGCGCCTGACCGACGGCGGCGGCGAAGGTGACGACGCCGACATCGATCGTTCCGGCCGCGAGATCGGCGAGCAGCGGCCCGCCGCCGCGATACGGCACATGCTCGACGCGCAGTCCGCCGGCCGCGCGCAGCAGCAGCTCGCTGACGAAATGCTGCGATGTGCCGATGCCGGTGATGCCGACATTGAGCGCGCCGGGCCGTGCGCGTGCGGCGCTGGCGAAGTCCTCGATGGTGGCGATCCCGGAGCGCGGATGGGCGAAGAAGCCCTGCGGCGCGGAGATCGCGAGCGTGACCGGCGTCAGCGCGGTGCGCAGCCTCGGCGCGCCGGGCAGCGGCAGCGCCTCGGTGGCGGCGAAGGTGTCGTTGGCGAGCAGGATCGTGTAGCCGTCCGGCGTCGCTCGCGCGGCCGCCTGGGTGCCGAGCCGGCCCGAGCCGCCGCCGATGTTCTCCACCACCACGGTCTGACCGAGCCGCGCCGCGAGCGCGGGCTGGAGCACGCGCGCGAGCACATCGACGCCACCGCCTGGCGGCCAGGGCACGATCAGGCGCACCGGCCGGCCCGGCCAGCCGTTCTGGGCCTGCACCGAGGGCGCGGCGAGCAGGGCGGCGGCACCGAGCAGCGTGCGGCGAGCAAGCGGCATGGAGGATGATCCTGCGTTGGCGGGGCCGGCGGGGTCCGGCCCGACGATCGAGAGGAACTTCTCTTGCGGATGCCAAAGATGACGTCAAACGGAAGATTTTTCTTCCATATTGATCAGTCCGGCGGGTTTGGATTTCCCAGCATGCCGCGCTTCGGAGACGGGATCGTTCGTGCGCTCGCAGGCGCGCAGCCGGCGGAGATCCGGCGCCAAGGCGCGCGATGGTGCGGGCGGTGGGAGTCGAACCCACAATTCCCGAGGGACGCGGATTTTAAGTCCGCTGCGTCTGCCAGTTCCGCCACGCCCGCGGCATGCCCATGGTAGCATCTCCGCCACGGTCTCGCCGCGCCAGCCCTATATCGACCGCCGTCATCGAGCACCGCGAGGACGGCACCATGGCGCACCACAAGCGCGGCCGGGCGCGCAACCGGCGAGCCTGCTGCAAGCTCTGCAAGCCGTGGAAGGTGAATGGCTGGGGCCGCGAGCGCCTGGCCGCCGAGGCGATCGGCTCGGCGCGCCGGCGCCTCGCCGCCCGGCTCGACCTCGCTGTCGCGCTCATCGAGCGGAACGCCCGGGGCTGACCGCTCAGCCAGCGCAGTCCGAAGCGGTCATGGCCTCCGGCGCCCACCATCCCGGCGCCAGCACCATCACCAGGTCGATCACCTCGAGCCGGTCGCGTTCGGGATCGCGGCTCGCGCGCGCGAGCGCGATCGCGCCGGCGTCGCCCAGCACGTACAGCGTGCACGGCTCGAAGCGGCCAGCGCCGAGGCGTTCGGCCATCGCCGCGTTCAGGCGCGCGACGCGGCGCGGGTCGAGCCGGGCGAGATAGACCGCGTCCGTCTGCAGCCCCATGGTCGCGGCATAGACCGCGACCTCCTCCCACCACGCCGCCTGGTTGCGGTTCGGCACCACGCGGATGCGGCTGTAGCGGTCGGCCGCCTCGGTCCAGAACGGATCGCCGAGGCGCAAGGGCACCACCGTCGGCTCGGGCGCGAAGAAGTACGCGAGCCGCGCGAAGCCCGGGCGGAGATCGGCGATCTGCACCGCGAGCGCGGCCGCCAGCACGAGCCCGGCGCGGCGCGAGCCGAGCACGCGGATCAGCGTGAGCGCCGCGGCGAGCAGCGCGGCGTAGGCGACCGGCCAGAGGAACCGCTCCGAGGCGCGCAGCGCATCGGCGTAGCGCAGCATCTCCTGCGGAAGCTCGAACAGCACGACCTCGCGCCCGCCGATCGAGACCCGATGCGTCACCGCCAGCGCCAGCATGGCGCCAAGCGCCAGCAGCAGCGGCCAATGCGCGCGCAGGAACGCGCGCGGCCGCGAGGCCCAGGCGAGCGCGCCGGCGGCCAGCAGCAGCAGGCTGCCGAGCCCGGCGTAGGAACTCCCTGCCTCCAGGTGGTCCGGCGCGGGCAGGTCGGGCAGCAACGCACCCCAGTAGGACGGGGCGAACGGCGCGAGAAGGTCGAGCTGCATCCGGCCGAACCCGCCCCAGGTGCCGCCGAAGCCCTCGGACAGCACGAAGAACCCGGCCGCCCAAAGCCCGAGCAGGCCCGCACCCGGTGCGGCCAGCGCCTCGGCGGCCAGCACGGCCGAGCGGCGTGGGGGATCGGCGGCGCGCGCGAGCCAGTCGGCGGCCCAGAGCCCAGCGACCATCACCAGCAGGTAGGCGTGGATCAGCGCGGTCGCGAGCAGCAGCGCGGTCCAGGACGCGAGCCGCCGCCAGCCCGTGCCGCGCGTCAGGCAGAGAGAGAGCCCGGCCAGCAGCACGAACTGGCCGCCGAGCGCGAAATGTCCGCCCATCCGGTGCAGCAGCGCCGGCTGCAGCACGAACAGCGCCGCGCCGGCGAGCCGCGGCAGCATCGCTTGCGTGCCGAGCCCGAGCAGATCCCAGGCGAGCAGCGCCTGCAACGCGCCGCAGGCATAGAGCCAGAGCCCCCAGTACTGCCCGACCTCGACCAGCGGATCGAGCGCCTTGAACAGGAAGGCGAGCAGCGGGATCGCGTCGGCGTAGAAGATCGAGGAGCTGAGCTCCATCCCCCAGCCCGGGTTCAGGCCCGGCGGCCAGCTCCACTCGGTGCGCTTGAAGAAGGTGTAGCCCAGCCAGTACTGCACCGGGTCGGGACCGATCCGCCCCGACAGCATCCAGCCGGTGTGCGCGGGCGGCAGGATGTGGCCGCCGTACACGGCCCGGACGATCGCCACGCCGATCAGGGCGGCGAGCAGGCCGCCGAGGATCGCATGGCCGCGCGTGCACGCCTGGGCGGTCGGGGCTGGCGCAGTCGGGTTTGGGTCGTCTCGCGGCATTGCCGGCAGGACGCTCTCATCGGGGTGCGGCGAAAACCAGTCGGGTTCGCTGGACCTCAAGCGTCTGTGTGATCGACGGCCGCGACGCCGGCGAACCGCCGCGTCCCCGGATTGACCTGCCGGGCCCTCGCCCGCACGGTGCCGCCCGCGACGGCACCACAGGGAGGGGCGCATGAGGATCGGCATCGCCGGCGTGGGCGGACGCATGGGGCGGCTGCTGATCCAGGTCGTCGCCGCGCGCGAGGACGCGACACTCGCCGGCGGCACCGTGCGCCCGGGCGGCCGGGTCGGCGCGGATCTCGGCCTGCTGGCCGGGATCGGCGCGCGCGACATCTCCGCGACCGACCAGCCCGAGGCTCTGTTCCAGGCGGCAGACGCGGTGATCGACTTCACCAACCCCGCGGCGCTCGCCACGCATCTCGACCTCGCCGCACGCCATCGCAGGGCGCTGGTGATCGGCACTTCGGGGCTCAGCCTGGAGCAGGAGCGCGCGATCGCCGAGGCCGCGCGCAGCGTGCCGATCGTCTATGCCGCCAACTTCTCCGCCGGCGTCGCGCTGCTGCTCGCGCTGGTGCGCCGGGCCGCCGAGACGCTCGGGCCCGAGTACGACATCGAGATCGTCGAGATGCACCACCGCCAGAAGATCGATGCGCCCTCCGGCACCGCGATCGCGATGGGCCGCGCCGCGGCTGCCGGGCGTGGCATCACGCTCGAGGAGCACATGGACTCCGGCCGGCACGGCCATACCGGCAAGCGGCGCGACGGCGCGATCGGCTTCGCCGCGCTGCGCGGCGGCCAGGTGGTGGGCGAGCACACGGCGATCTTCGCCGCCGCGACCGAGCACCTGACGATCGGTCATCGCAGCTTCGACCGGCGCGTCTATGCCGAGGGCGCGGTGCGCGCCGCCCTCTGGCTCGCGGGCAGGCCGGCGGGGCTCTACGGCATGGAGGACGTGCTCGGCCTGCGCTGAGACCCGTCCTGCCGCGCGCCCGCGCGCCTTGACCCTGCCTCGGTTCCCTGCGACACCGCCGCCCGCCATCAGCCCCCCGACAACCGACTCCACGCGACAAGAGGACGATTAAGGCCATGCGCGCGAAGGGCGAGTATCTCTTCACCTCCGAATCCGTCTCGGAAGGCCACCCCGACAAGGTCGCCGACCGCATCAGCGACACCATCGTCGATGCCTTCCTCGCCGCCGACCCCTACGCGCGCGTCGCCTGCGAGACGCTGGTCACCACCAACCGCATCGTGCTGGCGGGCGAGGTGCGCGGGCCGGAGCAGCTCACCCACGAGCACCTGATCCATCTCGCCCGTCTCGCGGTGCGCGACATCGGCTACGACCAGGCCGGGTTCTCGTGGAAGGACGCCGAGGTCGCCTGCCACCTGCATGCGCAGTCGGCCGACATCGCCCAGGGCGTGGACGCGATCGGCAACAAGGACGAGGGCGCGGGCGACCAGGGCATCATGTTCGGCTATGCCTGCACCGAGACCGAGCACCTGATGCCGGCGCCGATCCACTACGCGCATCTGATCCTGCGCCGGATGGCGGAGCTGCGGCACAACAAGGACCCGCTGGTCGAGGGGCTGCTGCCCGACGCCAAGAGCCAGGTCACGCTGATGTACGTGGACGGCAAGCCGGTGAAGGCGACCTCGATCGTCGTCTCCACCCAGCATGTCGAGGGCATGGAGCAGTCGCAGATCAAGCGCATGCTCTGGCCGATCGTCGAGTCCTCGCTGCCCAAGGGCTGGATGTGTCCGGAGGCGGAGTTCTACGTGAACCCCACGGGCAAGTTCGTCATCGGCGGGCCGGACGGCGATTGCGGCCTGACCGGCCGCAAGATCATCGTCGACACCTATGGCGGCGCCTGCCCGCATGGTGGCGGCGCGTTCTCGGGCAAGGACCCGACGAAGGTGGATCGTTCCGCCGCCTATATGTGCCGCTATCTCGCCAAGAACGTGGTCGCTGCGGGGCTGGCCGAGCGCTGCACGATCCAGGTGAGCTACGCGATCGGCGTCTCCAAGCCGCTCTCGGTCTATTTCGACCTGCACGACACCGGCAGGGACATCGACGAGGTGAAGCTCGCCAAGGTGGTGCAGGAGCTGGTCAACCTCTCGCCGAGGGGCATCCGCGAGCACCTGCACATGAACCGGCCGATCTACGTGCCGACCTCGGCCTACGGGCATTTCGGTCGCGAGCCGGACGAGGAGCGCGGCACCTTCACCTGGGAGCGGACCGATCTCGTCCCGGCGCTGAAGGCCGCCTTCGGGCGCTGACGTGACCGTGCGCGCAGGCGTGGTGTGGCGGCTGCGCGCGACGTAAGCCTGCCGCGGTCGAAGAAGCTCGACCGTCCGCCGGTCGAGCGGCTCTACGGGCGGCGGCGCGGCCATGCGCTGCGCCCGCGCCAGCAGAGGCTGATCGACGAGACGCTGCCGCGCGCGCGGCTGACCGCGGCCCAGGCCGCCGATCCGCGCGCGGCCTTCCGCACACCCGTGCGCGAGGTCTGGCTCGAGGTCGGGTTCGGCGGCGGCGAGCACACCGCGGCGCTGATCGAGGCGCATCCGGAGGTCGGCGTGATCGCCGCGGAGGTGTTCGAGAACGGGCTCGTGGCGTTGCTCGGCCGCTACATCCCCGCGGGCGCGGAGGCGACGGCGCTGCCGCCGGCCAATCTGCTGCTCTGGCCCGAGGATGCGCGCACCCTGCTGCGGCTGCTGCCCGACCGCGCGCTCGCGCGGTTGTTCCTGATGTTCCCCGACCCCTGGCCGAAGGCGCGCCATGCCCGCCGCCGCTTCGTCCACCCGGCGCTGCTGTCCGAAATCGCGCGCGTGCTCGCGGCGGGCGCGGAATGGCGCATCGCGTCCGACGACCCGACATACCAGGGCTGGGTCGCCGAGACGCTCGCCGGACAGAGCCTGTTCGAGGTGGTGGCCGTCGAGGATGCCCGGCCCGCGGACTGGCCGGCCACACGCTATGAGGCGAAGGCGCTGCGTGAAGGGCGCACGCCGCGCTACTGGAGCCTGATCCGCCGCGCGTGAGGGTTGCCCTCGACACCGCTTCCCTTGTCACGGCAGAATGATTCGATGACGGATGCAGGGGCTGACCGGGAGCCCGGCGCCGCGGATGCGGCCCGCCACGCGCGGCTGGATGCGCTGCTGAACGAGCAGGTCGCGCCGAAGCTCGCCGAGCTGCGCGCCAGGCAGTGGCGCTATCGGCTCTGGGCCCTGCTCGGCGGGCTTGGCGGGCCGGCGCTCCTCTGGCTCGGCTTCGAGCTCGACCATGAGTTCGCGATCATCCTCGGCCTGCACGCCGCGGTGATCGGTCCGGGCGCCACCTTCTACTTCGCGCATCGCTACCGCAAGGCAGCACGTGAGATGGTCACGCCCGTGGTGTGCGAAGCGATCGGCGGCATCACGCACCATGAGAATGTCCGCAGCGGCGAGGTCGGACGGCTGCGGCGCGCCAAGCTCGTCGCCCCCTACAACACGCTCGACATCGACGACGTGTTCCAGGGCACGCATGACGGCGTCGCCTTCGTGATGTTGGAACTGCACCTGAAGATGGTGACGCGGACCGTCAGCGGCAGCGGCAGCAATCGGCGCAACTCGACGCGCACGCGCACGATCTTCCGCGGGCTGATGTTCATGATCGGCACCCCGCGCCCGATCCCCGTGCCGATCCTGATCCGCGGGCATCGGGGCAGGATCGGCACGCCGTGGCGGCTGCCTGACAGCGACCTCGAGGGGATGCAGCGGATCGACCTCCCCGACGAGGGCTTCGCGCAACGGTTCACCCTCTGGACCAGCGACTGGGAGCAGGCCGCGCCGGTGATCACCCCCCCGTTCATCGGCGTGATGGCGAGGCTCGCGGCGACGGCCGGCCGCAAGGGGATCGATGCCGCGTTCGACATCGACCAGTTCCTGCTGCTGCTGCCGCGGCGGGGGGATCAGTTCAAGGTCGGCGGGCTGTTCCGCAGCGTCCGGCGCCTCAGGGTCGATGCGCATCGGCTGATGGACGAGATCCTGATGGTGCACCGGCTGATCGAGACGCTGAGGGGGCGCTAGGAAGCCTATGGGGGAAAGGGCCGCGGGCCCTTTCCCCCATACCCCCTATCCCTTGAACCACCCGCGCGGCGATGGCGACGTGCAGCAGCCAGTACAAGGTCGCGCCATTGAGGATGTGCCAGACGGGGTGCAGGCCGATCGGCAGGATGTGACATACGGCGCGGTCGTTGGTCGCGGCGATCATCGACACCGTGAACAGCACGGCCGCGCCGAGCAGATGCAGGCCGAGCGGGATCGACCACCGCTCCAGCGCGATCCCGCGCAGCAACGTGAGCGTGCCCACGGTGATCAGCAGCACCAGCGCCGCGCCGTAGCTGCGCCAGCGCCAGCCCCACGCCCACGGCACCACCGCGCGCCACTGGTCGACGATCAGCCAGCACACCAGAACCGCCAGCGGCAGCGCGAGCCAGGGCAGGCGCAGGAAGCGCCTGAGCGCGAGCACCAGGTAGCCGCCGATGAACACCTGGATTGGCACGACATCGGCCGTCAGCGCCCAGCGTGTGGCGAAGGTGTGGAACAGGAAGCTGCCGACGCCGATCGACGCCGTCACCGCGATCAGCGCGGCGACTGCCCAGTCATCCGCGCCGGCCGCGCGCCAGCGCCGCCACGCGAGCCACGCGGCCAGCAGGAACGCGGCATTCGTGATGGCGTTGACCGGTTCGTCCCAGAACCCGGGCCCGGTGCGCTCGCAGACCGCGTAGATGCGTCGCCAACTGAGGTTGTCCACACCGCCGCCATCGCAAAGCGGCCGGCGTCTCGCGAATCACATACGCGCTGGCGGCAAGGAGAACGGGATGGGGGGCGCGGGGGGAAGGGCCGATGGCCCTACCCGCCGGCTGTTGTCGCCTACAGCGGCAGCGACGGATCGATCACCGTCACCTCCGGATCGCCGTCCATCAGCCGCGTGCGCAGATCGACGACGGTGCGCGCGATCGGCTGCAGCCACTCCGGCGCAATCGTGTCGGGCGCCCTGCTGAGCACCGCCTCGAGCCAAATGCGCCCCTCGCCCCAGGCGCCCCAGAGCGTCTGCACCGTGCGCCCGGGCGGGGCGAACACGCTGCTCCGCGCCAGCACCGTGCCGTGATAGGCGAGCATGGACCGCGACGGCACGCTGCCGGTCTCGGCATCGGTGATGCCGGCGCCTTCGGGTCCGCTCATCGGCCGCGGCGCGTTCTCGGCGACGTCGAGTTCCCGCGCGTGCGCGCGTTCCCACTCCTCGATCTCGGTGCGGGTGACATCCGGCTTGGTGCGCCAGGTCCAGACCACGACGATGTAGCCGGCCGCCGCCATCACCGCCTTGGGCGGGATGCTGCCGGCGGTGCGCACATGCAGCCGCACCGGCTCGAGAAGCGGCGCGTCGAGTGTGCCGTCGGCGTCGATCAGGGCACGGAGATACAGCAGGGTGCGGGTTCGGTTGCTCATGCGGGGGCTTCCTCGGTACGGGCGATGATTCCGGCCTCGACCAGCATGGCGAGGCCGCGGTGCAGCGTGTCGCGGGCAGCATTGTCGCCGGCGACGCGCCGCACGGTGTCGGCGAATTCCTCCTCGAGCTCGGCCAGGGTGGTGCCGTCGCACAGCGTGGCGATCAGCCAGGTGGTGGTGTTGAGCTCGGTCAGCGCCGGTCGGCGCGGCGTGTAGGCATAGGCGCGGCCCCATTCCGGCATCGGCCGCAGCACCACGCCCGGGGCGCGGTCAAACCGGTCGGTCGGGCAGAACACGGAGGTCGGTTCCCTGGTTCATCGTTACGCAGAACGGATCCGGCGCATCCCAGCGCCCGTGGAAGGCGTAGGCGGTGGAGCGGCAGCCGCCGCGGGTGAGCTGGCTCGATGCGCAGTCGCGACAATGCCCGTCCACCGCGCCCGCGCGCAAGCGCCGATAGAGCGGATGGTTCCAGGTTTCGAGCCAGGGCGTCGTGCGCAGATCGCCGTAATCGACGTAGTCGCGCAGATACGGGCAGCCGATGGCGTGGCCCCAGGGGTCGATCGCCGCGTTCTGCCAGCAGCAATTGGCATCGTTCGGGTGCCAGGACTGCATCAGCCGGAGGCCCTCCGGCAGGCCGGCGGCCAGCGTGTCGAGCGCCGCCATCTGCTCGCCGAGCGCGAGCGCGAGCGTCTCCCACTCCCGCCTTGCCCGCCCGAGCGGGTAGAGGCGCAGCACGCCGAGCTCGTCGGCGCCCGCGCCGGCGGCAAGCCGGGCGAGGGCCGTGAGCTCGCCCGCGTTCGGCCGGCACAGGATCACCAGCACCGAGACCGGCACGCCGTGGCGGCGCAGCGCGGCGATGCCCGCGAGTGCGGATGCGAAGGCGCCCGGCGTGCCGACCATCGCGTCATGCGTCGCCGCCTCCGCACCCATCAGGTCGACATAGACGCGGCCGATACCGAGATCAGCGAGCCGCGCGGCGGCAGCGTCGTCGATCGTCACCGCGTGGGTGCGCAGCGTGGTGAACATCCGCGCGGCGGCGTGCGCGAGGATCGTCTCGGCATCGTCGCGCGCCAGCGGTTCGCCGCCCTCGACGAACACGTTGATCACGCCGTTGGCGGCGAGCTCGTCGATCAGGCGCAGCCAGGTCGCCGTGTCGAGCTCCTCGGCTGCCGGGCGTGCGCCGCAATCGGCGTAACAGGCGCGGCAGTCGAGCGGGCAGCGCGCGGTGAGACAGAGCGTGAGCTTCATCGGCCGCGCCATCCAGGGCGTGCCGCCGACCTCCCCGGGCGCGCT
>CAZHMM010000081.1:0-17708 GCA_964533585.1 uncultured Elioraea sp. | reverse complement strand
CCCTCCCGTTGGTCGGGGCACGGGCGCGATCTGCGGAGGGGGGGCTGGGGGGACCACCGTGGTCCCCCCAGTACTTCGTTCTGATGTCCCGTCCGCTCTACCTGACGCTGGTCGCGCTGTTCGTGCTGACTTGGTCCTCGGCCTTCGTCGCCACGAAGTTCGCCGTCGCCGTGAGCCCGCCGACCTTGTTCCTCGGCATCCGCTTCCTGCTCGCCGGCGCGCTGTTGCTGGCCTGGGCCGCCGCACGCGGCGAACTCCGCGGCCGCATCCCCTGGCTCACCCTCGCCTGGCTCGGCGTGCTGAACCAGGGCGGCTACCAGGGCCTTGCCTGGAACGCGATGGCCCAGCCGCTCTCCTCCGGCCTCGCCAACGTGATCGCCTCCACCGCGCCGATCGTCGTCGCCGGCCTCGCCGTGCCGCTGCTGGGCGAACGCCTGACGCTGCGCCGCATCCTTGGGCTCGCGCTCGGCCTCGCCGGCGTCGCCTTCCTGGTGCGCCACCGCATCGCCGTGACCGGCGAGAGCGCGCTCGGCGTCGCGCTGATGATCGGCTCGCTCGCCGCCATGGTCGCCGGCACCATCGCGTTCAAGCGCGTCTCGCCGGCGGCGCCGCTGATGGTGGTGGTCGGCGCGCAGCAGCTCGCCGCCGGGGCTGCCCTGCTGCCCGTCGGCCTCGTGCTCGAGGACGCCGCCGCGATGCAGGTCGGCCTTCAGTTCCTCGCCGCGATGGCCTGGCAGATCGGCGTCGTCTCGGTTGGCGCGCTGATGCTGTGGTTCCTGCTGCTGCGCCGTGGCAGCGCGGGCTCGGCGACCGCGCTGCACTTCCTCATGCCCCCCGTCGGCCTGATCATGGGCTGGGCGATCCTCGGCGAGCCGCTCGGCGCGACCGACCTGCTCTCGATCGTGCCGATCGCGCTCGGCATCTGGCTCGCGACCCGCGTCGAGACCGCCCCGGCTCAGGGCAGATAGGCCGCCTCGAACGCCGCGATCGTCCTGCCCGCGCCGTCACGCAGGGCAAGGGCCCGGCCGTCGATGCGCCACGACGCGACCGCGCCCAGCACTTCGGCGAACAGGCGCTCCTCGGCGTCGAGCGGCGGCGGACAGGCCATCATGGTCGAGGGGCCGGGGCTGAAGCGGATCGTCTCCCCGCTGATCTCCGCGCCGCCGAGCATCTGGTTGCAGCCCACCGTGCCCGCGAAGCGTGGCTGATCGCCGAGCAGCAGCAGATAGGGCTCGCGCCGGCGCTCATCCCCGCCGATCGCGACGTCGCGCAGCCGCGTGATCCGCCAATAGGTGTTGCGCAGCGAAGGCGCGGTCTCGGCACGCTCGCAGGCCGCGCCCGGATGCACGGCGACGAACCGGTCCACCACGACGGACGCCTCCGTCCCGTCGCCCTCCATCTTCGGCCGCGCGGCGATCCGCGCCTCGACGGTCGCGAGCACGGGCGTCTGCGGAAGCTGGCGCGCCTCCAGATACGCGCGCTGGAGGGCGACGAAATCCGCCTCAATCGCGACCGGGAAGGTCCGGCCCGAGCGGCACTCGGTGAAGCGGGCGGCGTCGGCGAAGTAGAGCACCATGCCGCGCAGTTCGAGAGCGGGCTCGAACGGGACGAACGCCTCCGTGCGGGTGAGCTCATAGGGAAGTGCCGACTCGATCCGCTGCCCCCGCTGGTCGAGCAGCCGGAGGTTGCCGTTGCCGAGAATCTCGACCTGCGGCGGCGGCGTCTCGCCGCCCTCCAGCACCAGCGCGCGCCGGGTCGGATCGACATGCCAACGCCCGACCATGTCGCGGCTGCCGTCGCGGCCAAGCCAGGTGCGGCGGAGCTGGAAGACTTGATCAGGCCAGAGATCGAGCTGATGCCGCACGCCCGGTCCAGAGGCCGCGGGCAGGTCGCCCGCGAAGGTGCCGGGCAGCAGCAGGCCGGGTGCAGTGGGACGCGGTTCGCTCGCCGCCGCGACCGTCGGCGCGACGATCGCGAGCAGGGCCGCCGTGGCAATGATCCACTTTCGACGCATCGTCATTCCTCGCTCAAGTCCGCCATGCCGCGATGCTTGCCGCAGGCGCGCGACCGGCCCCAACGCGAACCGGCGAACTCGCCGAGACGTGACCCGAGCCCTATCCCCGCGCCCGCATGATCCGCGCCTTGTCGCGCTGCCAGTCACGCTCCTTGATCACCGCGCGCTTGTCGACCTTGCGCCGCCCCTCGGCGAGCCCCAGCAGCACCTTCGCCCGGCCGCGGTCGTTGAAGTGGATCTGCAGCGGCACGATCGTCGCACCCTCGCGCGTCACCGCGCCGATCAGCGAGCGCAACTGCTTGCGATGGACCAGCAGCTTGCGCGGCGCGCGCGGCTCGAACCGGCTCAGCACCCCGCCCTGGTATTCCGGGATGTAGAGGTTGAAGAGCCAGAGTTCGCCCTCGCGCTCGCCGGCCCAGGCCTCGGTCAGCGTCGCGCGGCCGTGCCGGAGGCTCTTCACCTCCGGTCCCTTCAGCACGATCCCGGCCTCGAGCGTCTCCCTGATCGCGTAGTCATGCCGCGCCTTGCGGTTCTGCGCGACCATGCCATGCGCGATCAGGCCCTTCTTCTTCGCGTCCTTCGCCACGCGCCCTTCAATTCACCGGCTCAGTTCATCAGCCCGGCTTCGACCAGCGCCGAGCGCACCTTCTCCCGGCTCGCCGCCGCGATCGGCGCGAGCGGCAGCCGGCAGGTCTCCTCGCACTTGCCAAGCAGGTGCGCGGCATACTTCACCGGTCCGGGCGAGGTCTCGCAGAACATCGCATCGTGCACCGGGGTGAGCCGATCCTGGATCCGCGTCGCCGTCGCGACGTCGCCCTTGGCCCAGGCGCTCTGCATCTCCGCGCAGAGCCGTGGCGCCACGTTCGCGCTGACGCTGATGCAGCCCACCCCGCCGGAGGCGTTGAAGGCAAGCGCGGTGTGGTCCTCGCCCGAGAGCTGGATGAACTCCGACCCGCAGCTCCGCTTCTGGTGCAACGGCCGCGTCAGGTTCGCGGTCGCGTCCTTCACGCCGACGATGTTCGCCAGCTTGGCGAGCCGCCCCATCGTCTCCGGCGTCATGTCCACCGCTGACCGGCCAGGGATGTTGTAGATCACGATCGGGATGTCGACCGCCTCGGCGATCGCCTTGAAGTGGAGATAGAGCCCCTCCTGGGTCGGGCGGTTGTAGTACGGGGTCACCACCAGCGCGCCGTCCGCGCCGGCCTTCTTGGCGTGGCGCGTGAGATCGATCGCCTCGTCGGTGCTGTTCGAGCCCGTGCCCGCCATCACCGGCACGCGGCCCTTGGCGACCTCGATGCAGAGCTCGACCACGCGCTTGTGCTCGTCATGGCTCAGCGTGGGCGATTCGCCGGTGGTGCCCACCGGCACCAGCCCGTGCGTGCCCTCGGCGATCTGCCAGGCAACGAAGTCCTGATACGCCTTCTCGTCGATCGCGCCGTCCCGGCGCATCGGCGTGATCAGCGCGACGAGCGATCCCTTGAACATGGCGTCGATCTCCCCGAGAGGACGGCGCGGCGCCGCCTGGGCGGCAAACTGGCCCCTGCACGCCGCCGTGTCCATGGGGCGCTTGTTTTGTTAACCGCCCGGCCTCTACAACCCACGCATGCGCGGACTCCTGAGTCGGCTGCTTCCGCTCCTGGTGCTGCCAGGGCTCGCCGCCGCCCAGCCGTTGAACGACGCCTGTCGGGCAGCGCTGACGGCGGCCGCCAACGGCCGGTGGGGCGAGCCGGCGCGCTGCACCCAGCCGGTTGCCGCCAAGACCGCCACCTGGCTGCGCCTGATCTCGGGCCCGACCAGCGCCGGCGAACTCGCCCGCTTCATCGCCGAGAACCCCGATTGGCCGTTGCAGGTCACCCTCGCCCGCCGGGCCGAGGAGGCGCATGCCGCGCTGATCGACGATGCCGCGGTGCGGCGCTGGTTCAGCCAGCACCCGCCCACGGGTGTGAGTGGTCGGCTGCGCTATGCCGAGGTGCTGGAGACGGCGGGTGACCGCACGGGGGCGGCGCGGCTCCGCCGCTCCGTCTGGGTGGACCTGCCCGGCAACGCGACCGGAGAACGCCAGTTCCTCGAACGCCACGGCAGCATCCTCCGCCCGGAGGACCATTGGGCGCGGGCCGACCGGCTGAGCTGGGCGCGTGACGCCGAGGGCGTGCGCCGGCTGCTCGACCGCGTTCCGGCCGCCCGCCAGCCTGTGCTGCGCGCGCGGCTCGAGGCGCTGTCCGGCTCGGCCGGCGATTTCGGCTTCACGCCCGAGCATCGGCGTGACCCCGTGGTGTTCTTCGAACGCGCCCGCGCGCTCCGCCAGCAGGATCGCGACACCGAGGCCGCGCGATTCTGGCTCGCCGACGGCACGGCGGCGCAGAAGGCGGCGCCTGAGGATCGGCTCGGCCAGTTCTGGTCCGAGCGGCACATCATCATCCGCCGGCTGATCCGGCTGCACGACGCGCCGACCGCCTACCGGCTCGCCGCCGCGCATGGGCTCACCGATCGCGGCTCGGTCGATTTCCTCGAGGCGGAGTTCCTCGCCGGCTGGATCGCGCTGCGCCAGCTCGGCCGGCCCGATGATGCGGTCCGGCACTTCACCGCGCTCGAGCAGGCGGCGACCGCACCGATCAGCGTGAGCCGCGGCGCCTACTGGCGCGGCCGGGCGCTGCTCGCCGCCCAGCGCGCCGAGGAGGCGCAGGCGGCCTATCGCGCGGCGGCCGAGCATCCCCTCGCCTTTTACGGACAGCTCGGCGCGCTCGCGGCCGGCGAGTCCGAAGCCTCGTTGCGCGCCCGCATCGCCGCACTCGCCGACCCGGCGGCCGACCCCGACCACGCGGCGCTGTGGGAACGGCGCGAGCTCGCCCAGGCGGCGCGGCTGCTGGTCGAGGTGGGCGAGGCGCGGCGCGCCCGCCAGATCCTGCTCCAGCTGGCCGATCTCGCGCCTGATCCGGTGGATCGCGCGCTCGCGGCGCGGCTCGCCGTGCGGCTTGGCCAACAGGACACGGCCGTCTGGATCGCGCGCCGGGTGATGGCGCGCCACGGCACGGTGCTGCCGCAGTCCGGCTGGCCGGCGCCGTTCAGCCCGCCGCCCGAGGTCGAGCCCGCCCTCGCGCTGGCACTGATGCGCCAGGAGAGCAACTTCGAGACGAACGCGGTCAGCCCGGCCGGCGCGCGCGGCCTGATGCAGCTGATGCCGGCGACCGCGCGCGGCATGGCGCGCGAGCTCGGCGAGCCCTCGCTGGCCACACGGCTGTTCGAGCCGCTCGCCAATATGCGGCTCGGCACCGCCTATCTCGCCAAGCGGCTCGAGGATTTCGACCGTGCCGTGCCGCTCGCGCTGGCGGCCTACAATGCCGGCGCACACCGGGTGCGGCAGTGGCTGAGCGTCAACGGCGATCCCCGCGTCGGCGAGACCGATCCGATCGACTGGATCGAGCTCATTCCGTTCAACGAGACCCGGAACTACGTTATGCGGGTGATCGAGAGCCAGACGATCTATCAGGCGCGCGCGGGCGCGGGCTCGTCCCATCCCGTGCTGGTGATGGGCCGATGAGCGAGCGGCTCGCCGCGGCGCGCGCGGTGGTGTTCTCAGGCTACGGCACGGTGTTCGACAGCATCGGCGCGGTGCTGCGCGCCGCGGATGCGCTCGGCGACAAGGCGGGCCCTCTGGCGCGGCTCTGGCAGGCCAAGCGCTTCGAGTACGCCTGGCTCTCCACCATCACCGGCCGGCGCATCGATCTTTGGGAGATCACCGGCGAGGCGCTCGACCATGCGCTCGCCGCGACCGGCTTCGGCAAGAACCCGTTGCTGCGCGCGCGGCTGATGCAGGGTCAGCTCCAGGCACCGCCCTTCCCCGATATCCGGCCGGTGCTGCAGGCGCTGAAGCGCGCCCGCGGCCGCCAGGTCGGCCTGCTCAGCAACGCCTCCGCGACGATGCTGACCGCGGCCGTGAAGGCCGGCGAGCTCTACCCGCTGTTCGACGCGCTGATCAGCGCCGAACCGAGCGGGCTGTTCAAGCCGGCGCCCGAGGTCTACGCGCTCGCCCCCGCCCGGTTCGGCGTCGCACCGGCCGAGATCGCCTATGTCTCGGCGCATCCCTGGGACGTCGCCGGCGCGGCGGCGGCCGGGCTCTCGGCTGTCTGGCTCAATCGCGACGACGCGCGCGGCGAGTTCGCCTGGGCACCGCCGGCCGAGACCATCGCGACGCCGGACGCGCTGCCGGCGCTGCTCGCGGGCCCGGCCGAAGCGGCGTGAGCGAGGCGGTCCGGCGGGTCTCGGCCGCGGACGGTCTCGGCATCGCGGTGCGGCTCTGGGGCGAGCGCACCGGGCGCACGCCGCTGCTGTGCCTCGCCGGCATGGTGCGCACCGGCGGGGATTTTGGCCGCGTGGCGTTGCGCCATGCCGGACAACGGCTTGTCGTGGCACCCGATTATGTCGGCCGCGGACTGTCCGAGCGGGCGCGCGACTGGCGGCGCTACCGGCCCGAGCGCGCGCTCGGCGACGTGCTGGATGTCTGCGCCGCCCTGCACATCCCGCGCGCGGTCGTGCTCGGCACCTCGCTCGGCGGGCTGCTGGCGATGGGACTTGCGGCGGCGCGGCCGGGCCTCGTCGCAGCGGCGATGCTGAACGACATCGGTCCGGAGGTGGGCGGCGGCGGGCTCGACTTCGTGCGCGGCTTCATCGGCGGCCGCCATACCCAGCCCGACCTTGATCATGCGGCGCGGTTCCTGCGCGCGACCCTGCCCTGGCTGTCGCTCGCGACGCCCGAGGAGTGGCGGGAGTTCGCCGCGCTCACCTTCGCGCGCGACGCGGACGGGCGATGGTCGGCGAACTGGGACCCGGCGATCGCGCGCACGCTGGACGGTCGCGCGCTGCCCGATCTCTGGCCGCTGTTCGGCGCGCTCGCGCGCGTGAAGCTGCTGCTGGTGCGCGGCGGGGCGAGCGACATCCTGTCGGCGGAGACGGCGTCGCGCATGCGGCAGCGCCGGCCCGACATGGCGGAGCTGGTCCTGCCCGGCATCGGCCATGCGCCGACGCTCTCGGAGCCGGAGATCGCGCCCGCGCTCGATGCCTGGATCGAGGCGCAGCCATGACGCGCGCGATCGCCTCGCTGTTCGGCGCCGGCCATCTGCGCCCGGCGCCCGGCACCTGGGGTTCGGCCGCGGCACTGGTGCCCGGCGCGACGCTGCTGGCGTTGGCCGGCCCGGTCGCGGTCGCGGCGGGTGCGCTGCTGCTCACCGCGATCGGCTGGTGGGCGGTCGCGCGGGAGCTGGACCGCACGGCCGAGCCCGACCCGGGCTGGATCGTCATCGACGAGGCAGCGGGCATGTGGATCGCGCTCGCCGGTCTGCCGGTGTTCGGCTGGATCGGCGCGGCGGCCGCCTTCGCGGTGTTCCGGCTGTTCGACATCGCCAAGCCCGGCCCGATCGGCTGGGCGGATCGCCAGGGAGGGGCTACCGGCGTGATGCTGGACGACGTGATCGCCGGCCTGTTCGCCGCGCTCGTGCTCGTGGCCCTTGCGTTCGTTCTGCCGACGGAGTGGTTCCCGTGATCGATCCCGCCCTGCTCGCCGAGGCCGAGGCGCTGCTCGCGCTCTACCGCGCGCGCGGGCTCAGGATCGTCACCGCGGAGAGCTGCACCGGCGGGCTGATCGCGGCGACGCTGACGGCAATCGCGGGTTCGAGCGATGTGGTGGAGCGTGGCTTCGTCACCTACTCGAACGAGGCGAAGGCGGACATGCTCGGCGTGGACCCGGCCATGATCGCGACGGTCGGTGCGGTGAGCGAGGAGGTCGCGCGCGCGATGGTCGAAGGCGCGCTCGCGCGCAGCGCGGCCGAGGTGGCGCTGAGCGTCACCGGCATCGCCGGCCCGGGCGGCGCGACGGCGAGCAAGCCCGTGGGCCTGGTGTTCCTCGGCGCGAAGCGGCGCGGCCGCGAGGCGCGCGTCGAGCGCCACGTCTTCCCCGGTGACCGTGCGTCGGTGCGCGAGGCGAGCGTTGCCGCGGCGTTCCGGCTCGCGCGCGACGCCGTTCAGTCCTGAGGCCAGACCGGCGCGCGCTTGTCGAGGAAGGCGCCGATCCCCTCCTTCGACGCCTCGGCGAGCAGCTGCTCCACCATCACGCGCGCAGCATCAAGATAAGCCTCGCGGAGCTTCTGGCCCTCCTGGCGCAGGAAGGCGGCCTTGCCACCCTGCACCACACTCGCCGGGCGTTCGGCGATCCGCGCGGCGAGCGCCTGCGCCTCGGCAAGCGCCTGCCCCTCGGCCACCACGCGGTTGACAAGCCCGATGCGCTCCGCATGCGCGGCGTCATAGAGCGCGCCGGTGTACAGCATCTCCAGCGCGTCGCGCCGCGGCACGGCGCGCGACAGCGCCACGGCAGGGGTGGCGCAGAACAGGCCGATGTTCACGCCCGGCGTGCAGAACCGCGCGCGCGGATCGGCGATCGCGATGTCGCAGGAGGCAACCAGCTGACAGCCCGCCGCGGTGGCGATGCCGTTCACCGCGGCGATGGTCGGCTTCGGCAGCGTCGCGACCGCCTGCATCACGGCGGCGCAGCGGGCCATCGTCGCCTCGAAGAACGCCTGGCCGCGATCGAGGTCGTTGCGAGCCTGGGTGAGCTCGCGCAGATCGTGGCCGGCGCAGAACCCGGGGCCGGCGCCGGTGATCACCACTGCCTTCACGGCGCGGTCGGCGTCCAGCGCGGCCAGCGTCTCCTCCAGCGCCTCGAGCAGCGCGAGCGAGAGCGCATTCCGCGCCTCGGGGCGGTTCAGCGTCAGCGTCGCGACACCGGCCGCGTCCTCGCGCAGCAGCGGGTCCTGATCCGCCATGTCGTGCGCCCGCTCCCGCCCCTTCAGTCCGCCGTGACCGGAACGTTTCCGGTCTGGCCCGCAGCGAGGACGACGGTGCGTTCGCGCCACTGCCCATGGACGCGCGCGCGCACGACATACTCACCGGCCGGCAGGGTAAAGCGCCCGACCGACGCGCCCGAGGAGGCGATCACCCGCAGCCGGCCGCCGGGTTCGGGTCGCGCGACTTCCCACAGCGTGGTGCCGATCGGATTGCCGCCGTCCATGGCCGTGAACGTGATCTGGGCGGCATCAAGGACGATGTCCTGCGTCACCGTCTGCCCGGCCGGGACGAAGACATCCGCCTCGGCCTCGGCTGTGCCGGCCTGCAAGCGGAGCCGGTAGGAGCCCTGCGGCAGCCGGAATGCCGGGTCGCGCGCGCCCGAGCTGGCGACGCGCTCGCCCGGCCGCGCGCCCGGCACCTCGTCGGCGATCACAGTCCAGTTGCCGCCGGTCTGCGGGCCCCCTGCGGCAAGCATGCCGCGGCCACGCAGAGTGCCGATGCTCAACACCACCCGGTGCACCTGTTCGGAGCCGGTGACGTCGAACCGCTCGGTGAGGCGCGCCGAGCCGGCGGTGACGGTGACCTCGTAGCGCCCGGCCGGGACGCGCAGCTTGGGGCGGGCACTGCCAATGCCGCTGACGATCGTGCGCGGCGGATCGGTCAGCGCGACCAGCGTCCAGGTGCCGACCGGCACCGCCGACCCGCCCTCGATCTCGGCGGCTTCCAGGGTGAGGTTGGTCTCGATCGGGGCGGAGGGAGGGGGGGGAGGCGGCGTTGCCGCCGGCGGCAGCGTGGCGGCGGTGACGGCGGCGAGTGCTGCGCCAAGTTCGGCGGCCGAGGCAGCCGGCACGAAGCGGCCGCCGGTGGCCTCGGCGATGCAGGCGAGCTGGGCCTGCGCCGCCGCCTCGGCGACGTCGAAGCCGATCACGTGCACGACGAGTTGAGCCGCCGTCGCCTTCAGCGCCCGGGCGGCGGCACAGGGATCGGGATGGCAGGTCTCGATCCCGTCCGAGACCAGGATGATCCGCGCCGGCCGATCGCGCGCCCCGAGCGCTCCCGCCGCCTCGGTGATCGCGGCGGTGAGTGGGGTTCGTCCGCGCGGTGTCAGCGCGGCCGCACGCGCCGCGAAGGCGGCTGGATCGACCGGCGCCGGGGGCAGCACAAGATCGATGTCGCCACAATCGCCCGGCCGGCGGTGGCCGAACGCCATCAGCCCGAGCCTTGCGCCCGCCGGCAGGGCGCGCGCGAGCTCTGCCACGGCCTCGCGTGCGATCACGATCTTCGGTCGGCCGTCGACCCGTCCCCACATCGAGTTCGAGGCGTCGAGGATCAGGATGGCATCCGGCGCCTGGGCGCGCGCCGGCAGCGTCGCCAGCAGCAGGGCTGAAAGGATGGCGATCATCAGCCGCATGTTATTATTCTACCACGCCGCGAGCCTCTGATGTCACCGCAGGATCGCCCGGATCGCGGCCCCCACCTCCTCCACCATCGCCGCCGAGACGTCGAGATGGGTGCAGGCGCGCGCGCGGCCGTTCAGCACGCTGATCCAGATTCCCTGCTCGGCGAGCTTGGCGGCAAGGGTGGCCGCCGATGTTCCGGTGCCGGAGGGGTCGAAGAAGACAAGGTTGGTGTCCGGCTGCTGCACCACCACGCCCTCGATCTGCGCGAGCGCGCGGGCGAGCGCCTTCGCGTTGGCGTGATCCTCCGCCAGCCGCTCGACATTGTGGTCGAGCGCATAGAGGCAGGCAGCCGCACAGATGCCGCCCTGGCGCATCGAGCCGCCCATGCGCTGCTTCCAGCGCCACGCCTCGTCGATGAACCGCGCAGAGCCCGCCAGCACCGCGCCGAGCGGCGCACCGAGCCCCTTGGTGAAGTCGAGCCAGACGGAGTCGAAGCCGGCGGTCATCTCGGCCGGAGACACGCCGGCGGCGACGCAGGCATTCATCAGCCGCGCGCCATCCATGTGCGTCGCCAGCCCCGCCGCATGCGCGACCGCGGCAACCGCGTCGAGCTGCGCCTTGGGCCACACCACGCCGCCGCCGATATTGGCGGTCTGCTCGACCTCGACCAGCGCCTGGTTGGCGGCGTAACGCCCTTTCGGCGTGATGGCTGCCTTCAACGCCTCTGGCGTGAACATGCCGCGCTCGCCCTTGAGCGCGCGCACGCCGGCGCCCGCGTTCGCCCACGGTCCGCCATGCTCGCTGGTGACGATATGCGCGGTTTCGTGCGCGATGATCTCGTCGCCCGGGCGGCAGTGCACGCGGATCGCGATCTGGTTGCACATCGTGCCGGAGGGCAGGAACACGGCCGCCTCCTTGCCGAGCAGTGCGGCCATCCGGTCGCACAGCGCCCACACCGTCGGGTCGTCGCCGTGCTGCTCGTCGCCGACCTCGGCCGCCATCATCGCCGCCTTCATCGCCGGCGACGGTTTCGTCTGCGTGTCGGAGTAGAGGTTGATGCGCGGCGGCGGCAGGCGCGGGTCGGGCTTGCGCGGCGTGTAGTGCAGGGCGGTGTCGGTCGCGACCATGGGAGCTCCTTGCGAAGGCGGGGAGGAAAGCAAGGAGGGACGCGCTTGGCTACCCCGCCAGGCGCTTCTCCATGAACACGCGCGCGAAGCCCTGCTCTACGCCGCGCCCGGTTTCGGCGTAGCCCAGCCCGCGGTAGAGCGCGACGTTCCGCTCCATGCGCTGATGCGTGTAGAGGCGGATCGCGTCGTAGCCGCGGCGCCGCGCCTCGGCCTCGGCGAAGCGGATCAGCCGCCTGCCGAGCCCCTTCCCCGCATAGGCCGGCGCGGTCGCGACATTGTCCAGCCAGAAGGCGCTGTCCCTCTCCTCGAGCACGACCAGCCCGGCGAGCGCGCCGGACGCCTCAGCGACGACGAACGCCTCGCCGCGGGCCACCCGGGCGGCATAGTCGTCGTCCATCGGTCGCGGCCGCTGGCCGACCAGCGGGACCCAGGGCGCGTAAGCGACCTCGACCAGGGCCGCGATCGCCGCTGCCTCGTCAGGGCGTGCCGGCCGGGCCGGCGCGTAGTTGCGCGTCCAGATCGCCGCCGCCGAGGGCCGCGCGGCGGTCGCGCGCACAACCTCCGCGATCCGCGGGCAGTGCGCGTCCACCCACTCGGCCGGACCATTGGTCCAGCGGGTCATCACCATGATCTGCGCATCGAGCGCCGAGAACGCCTGACCGAGCGCATAGGGTCCCGGACCGAGTTGGCCGTCGAGCAGCGCCCAGAGCCGCCGTGTCTCCGCCATCGCCGAGTCGCGCACCGCCGGCGCACCGGCCGGGTCGGTGGTGTAGCGTTCAGGGTAGTCGAACCGTCCGACCGCGCCGTAGAGCTCGCCGGCGAGGAACGCCATCCAGCGCAGCGCGGTGGCCCGGGCGGGTGTGGCCGCGGGCGGCAGCAGCGCGGCCTTGGGGAAGTGCTCGGCGAGCACCAGCATGCCGGCCAGGCTTTCGGTCACCAGCGTGCCGTCCGGTGCAACCAGGGCGGGCAGACGCCGCATCGGGTTGATCGCCGCAAACGCCCCGGCAAGCTGCTGATCGCGCGCGATCGAGACTGGCCGGAACACAAACCCCGCCACCGCCTCGTTGAGCAGAATCTCGAGGATCGTCGCCCCCGAGTTCCAATCTCCATAGAGCGTCCAGCTCATGCGCCATCCTGGCCGGAACCGATCGGCGCATCCAACGCGAAACCTTGATCGAACGGATCAACGCCGTCGTGCGTCATCATTTCGTCAAGCACGGCGCCGACACTTGCCGTCGGCGCCCGGGATGTTCCAGACTGCACAACCAATAGGCGTAAAACCCGTCCACCGTGAGGGAGTTGCCCATGAACCTTCAGCAGCGGCTCATGACCTTGACCGGCCGCCACGCCGCTCTCGAGGAGCAGCTTTCGGTCGAGTTGACCCGCCCCCGCGCCGATGAGACGACGGTCTCGAAGATCAAGCGCGAGAAGCTGAAGCTGAAGGAGGAAATGGAGCGGCTGAGGAAGGATTTGGCGCTGACCTGACGCGCCGGGTTCAGCCGCCGGGGCTCGGCAGCGGCCGGGCGGAAGGCTCTGTGTCGGGCGGGCCGTAGATGCGGCGCGCCCGACGCTCGAAGGCGTGCACCATCAGCCTCACCGCCTCGTTGAACACCAGCCCGATCGCCGCCTGAAGGATCTTCGAGCGGAACTCGAAATCGACGTAGAAGTCCACCAGCGTCCCGTCATTCTCGGGGACGAAGCGCCAGTGGTTGTTCAAGTAGCGGAACGGCCCCTCCAGGTAGCGCACGTGGATGTGGTGCGGCCGTTCCAGCGTCACGTGGCTGGTGAAGCGCTCGCGGAACACCTTGAAGCCGATCACCAGGTCGGCGACCAGCAGCGTCTCGCTGCGTTCGCGCACGCGCGCGCCCACGCACCACGGCAGGAACTCGGGATAGCGGCCGACATCAGCGACCAGGTCGAACAACTGGTCGGGAGTATAGGGCATGAACTGCTTCTGCGCGTGCGTCGGCATCGCGGCTCAATCCAGGCGCGGCGGGCGTGAAGGAGCGGACAAGGCCGGGTTCGGTCCTATGCGACGGCCGCCAGCCTCGCCTCGCGCGCGGCACGGAGCGCCGCGAAATCGGCATCCGCGTGATAGGACGAGCGCGTCAGCGGGCTCGACGCCACCATCAGGAACCCCTTGCCGCGGGCGAGCGCGGCATAGTCGGCGAACTCGTCGGGGGTGACGAAGCGATCGACCGCCGCGTGCTTCACGGTCGGCTGGAGGTACTGGCCGAGGGTGATGAAATCGACCTCCGCCGCGCGCAGATCGTCCATCACCTGAACGAGCTCCTCGCGCGTCTCGCCGAGCCCGACCATCAGCCCCGACTTGGTGAAGATCGACGGGTCCATCTCCTTCACCCGACCGAGCAGGCGGAGGCTGACGAAGTAGCGCGCGCCGGGCCGGATCGAGGGATAGAGCCGCGGCACGGTCTCAAGGTTGTGGTTGAACACGTCCGGCCGCGCCCCGACCACCGTGGCGATCGCGCCGTCGCCCTTGCGCAGGAAGTCGGGCGTCAGGATCTCGATCGTCGTGGTGGGCGCCGCCGCGCGGATGGCGCGGATCACGGCGGCGAAATGCGCGGCCCCGCCATCGTCCAGGTCGTCGCGATCGACCGAGGTGATCACCACGTGACGCAGGCCGAGCGTGGCCACCGCTTCCGCCACACGGCCCGGTTCGCCGGCGTCGAGCGGTCCGGGCAAGCCCGTGGCGACGTTGCAGAAGGCGCAGGCGCGCGTGCAGGTGTCGCCCATGATCATCATCGTGGCGTGGCGCTGCGACCAGCATTCGCCGATGTTCGGGCAGGCCGCCTCCTCGCAGACCGTGACGAGCTTCTTCTCGCGCAGCAGGTTGCGCGTCTCGACATAGACCGGGTGAGTCGGCGCCTTGACCCGGATCCAGGCAGGCTTGCGCTGGATCGGGTTGTCCGGCCGCCGCGCCTTCTCGGGGTGGCGCGCGGCACGGCGGTGGTCGATCTCGATGCGGGTGGTCATGGCTCAGATGTCGATGGGCCGGCCGTGTCCGTCAAGCAGCACGATGCCGTTGGTGGGCGCGCCCGCCTTCTGCGCCCAATCCCCGCCGATCGGTTTGCCGGTGGCGCTGTAGAGCTCGTCAGGCCCCGTATGGGAGCCGCCCTCGGAGAGTAGGGCCAGCGCAGCGCGCGGGTGCGATAGACGCGCTCGCAGTCGGCCGACGAGGGCAGATACCAGGCCTGGCCGACCTCGAACGCGAGGAAGCGATCATTGGCGTTCATGCCGCGATTGCTCGCCGAGGCCCAGTCGTCCTGCGCGCCGTGCTGGACGGGGCTGACCAGTTGGGCGGTCATGAATGGCCCGACGGTGTGGCGCGCCTTGGCCGACCAGGGGCCGCTCTTGGCGCCGCGCTGCAACGCGGTGACGAAGATCTTCTGATAGCTCCGGCCCGAGATCGGCCCCGATACGCGCCAGACCGACATCAGATCATAGTCGGACACGTAGATGCGGCCCTTGTGCGCGGCACGGCCTGAGGCATCGGACTTGGTGACGACCTCGCCGGCCTTCGGCGAGTACTCGCCGTGCCACGGCCGGGCAGAGGCCTTGGGGCAGCGGAAGATCAGCAGCAGCGACTTCGTCTCGCTGTAGGCGCGGATCGTGTGGACGTCGCGCGGATCGAAGCCCGAGGCGATGGCAAGGTCGATGTCACGCCCCGAGGCCCCCGTCTCGTGCGCGAGCCACGCCTTCTTCGCCGCGAGGGCCGGGCCGGAGCTTTCCGGAATCCAGAGATCGACCATGGCACGTCGTCCTCGAACCACCCTCACCCTGGCCCTCTCCCACCATGGCGGGAGAGGGGACGCAACGTCGCCGCCGGGTTCCCTCTCCCACGTCAGTGGCAGAGGGTCAGGGTGGGGGTCAGATGTGGATCACCCTGCCATACGCATCGAGTACGCTCTCGTGCATCATCTCCGACAGCGTCGGGTGCGGGAACACGGTGTGCATCAGCTCCGCCTCGGTCAGTTCGGCCGTGCGCGCGATCGCGTAGCCCTGGATCATCTCCGTCACCTCGGCGCCGACCATGTGCGCGCCGAGGAGTTCGCCCGTCTTGGCGTCGAACACGGTCTTCACCAGGCCCTCCGGCTCGCCGAGCGCAATCGCCTTGCCGTTGCCGATGAAGGGGAAGCGCCCCACCCGCACCTGGTGCCCCTTCGCCTTCGCCGCCGCCTCAGTCAGCCCCACCGAGGCGACCTGCGGCCGGCAATAGGTGCAGCCGGGGATGGTGGTCGGGTCGATCGGGTGGACGTCGTTCTTGCCCGCGATCGCCTCGACGCAGACCACCCCCTCGTGGCTGGCCTTGTGCGCGAGCCAGGGCGGGCCGGTGAGGTCGCCGATCGCATAGACGCCCTTCTCTCCCGTGCGGCCGTAGCCGTCGGTGACCACGTGCGTGCGCTCCACCTTCACCTTGGTGCCTTCGAGGCCGATCCCCTCGACATTGCCGACGATGCCGACCGCGCTGATCACCACCTCGACTTCGATATCCTGGACCTTGCCCTTGCTGTCCTCGACCGTGACGCGGGCAAGCTTGCCGTTCTTCTTCACGCCCTGCACCTTCGCACCGGTCATGACCGTCATGCCCTGCTTGGTGAAGGCCTTGTGCGCGAAGGCGGAGATCTCCTCGTCCTCGACCGGCAGCACGCGGTCCATCACCTCGACCACGGTCACCTTGGCGCCCATGTTGGCGTAGAACGAGGCGAACTCGATGCCGATCGCGCCCGAGCCGATCACCAGCAGCGACTTGGGCATCGCCTTGGGCACCATCGCTTCCTTGTAGGTCCAGATCGTTTCGCCATCCGGCTCGATGCCCGGCAGGACGCGGGCACGCGCGCCGGTGGCGAGCAGGATGTGCGGCGACTTGAGCTCCGCGACCTTCTTGCCGTCCTTCTCGACCGCCACGGTCTGCGGCCCGGCGAGCTTGCCGTGGCCGTCGATCACCGTGACCTTGTTCTTCTTGAGCAGGTGCTTCACGCCGCCGGAGAGCTGGTTCGCGACCTGGCGCGAGCGCTTCACGACCTTCGCGAAATCGTAGCGCGGATTGTCGGCGGCGAAGCCGTAGGCGTCGAGCGTGTGCAGCAGGTGGTTGATCTCGGAGGAGCGCAGCAGCGCCTTGGTCGGGATGCAGCCCCAGTTGAGGCAGATGCCGCCGAGGTGTTCACGTTCGACCAGCGCGGTCTTGAGGCCGAGCTGGGTGGCGCGGATCGCCGCCACGTAGCCGCCCGGGCCGCCGCCGATCACGATAAGGTCGTACTGGTCAGGCATCCACACCTCCAACAAGGGCGAGGGGAGAGCGTCCTCTCCCCTCGCGCACCCCTAGGGAGGGCGTCGCTCCCGTTGGTCGCGACGCGTGCCCCGACCAACGGGAGGGGCACCCTCATCAGGGGGTCCGGGGGAGAGGACGCTCTCCCCCGGCTTCACTTCAGAGCATCATCTGCAACGGATCCTCGACGATCCCCTTGAACACGCCGAGCCACTCCGCCGCCAAGGCGCCGTCGATCACGCGGTGATCGACGCTGATGGTCACCGTCATCATCGTCGCGATCGCGAGCGCACCATCCTTCACCACCGGCCGCTGCTGGCCGGCGCTCACCGCCAGGATCGCGGCCTGCGGCGGGTTGATGATCGCCGAGAAGTCGCTGACGCCGTACATGCCCATGTTGCTGATCGAGAACGATCCGCCCTGGAACTCCTCGGGCTTCAACTTGCCCGCCTTCGCCCGCGCGGCGAGATCCTTCATCTCGTTCGAGATCGTCGCCAAGCCCTTGAGATCGGCCTTGCGGATGATCGGCGTGATCAGCCCGTCCGGGATCGAGACGGCCACCGAGATGTCGACGTCCTGGTACATGACCATCGCGTCGTCCTGCCACGACGCGTTCACCTTCGGCATCCGGCGCAGCGCGATCGCCGTGGCCTTGATGACCATGTCGTTGACCGAGACCTTCCACGCCCCCGGCCCGTCCTTCGGCGACTTGGCGTTCAGCTCGGCACGCAGCTTCAAGAGCGCATCGAGCTCCACGTCCACCGTGGCGTAGAAGTGGGGAATCGTCGCCTTGCTCTCCGACAGGCGGCGCGCGATCACCTTGCGCATCGTCGAATGCGGCACGAGCTCATGCGGGGCGGTGATCGGCGCGGCCGGCGCCTTCGGTGCCGGCGCCGCCGCGGGTGCCGCAGCCGGCGCGGCGGCGGCCTTCGGCGCCGCACCCGACATCGCCGCCTCGATATCGGCCTTGACGACGCGGCCGTTCGGCCCGCTGCCCTTGAGCGTCGAGAGATCGATCCCGGCCTGCGCGGCCATGCGCCGCGCGA
>CAZHMM010000080.1:2245-17722 GCA_964533585.1 uncultured Elioraea sp. | reverse complement strand
GTAGCCGGCCGAGACGCCCCGCACCTCCAGCATCGTCTCGCCGCTCATGCCGCGCCCTCGTCGCCGAAGGCGATCCGCTCGGTGCCGAGATAGATCTCGATCACGCGCGGGTCCGCGGCGACCTCGCGCGGCAGCCCCTCGGAGATCTTTTCGCCGTGGTCGAGCACGATCACGCGGTCGACCACGCGCATCAGCACGCCCATGATGTGCTCGACCCAGATGATCGTGATGCCCTTGTCGCGGCGGATGCGCCCGAGCATGTCGGCGGCCTGGTTCATCTCGGTCTCGTCGAGGCCGCCCAGGCTCTCGTCGGCGAGCAGCAGGCGCGGCTGGGTGGCGAGGGCGCGCGCGAGTTCGAGCTTCTTCAGCCCGGCGGCGCCGAGGCTCGCGACCTCGGCGGCAGGGTCGGTCGGCAGGCCGACCAGCGCCAGCGCCTCCTCGGCGAGGGCGAAGGCGCGCGCGCGGGGGATGTCCTCGCGCTGGCCGAAATAGGCGGCCGTGACGACGTTCTCGAGGATCGTCAGCCGGCGGAAGGGCCGGGGGATCTGGAAGGTGCGGCCGATGCCGCGGTGGCAGATCTCGACGGGCCTGAGCCCGCCGATCTCCTCGCCCTGGAAGCGGATCGAGCCCTCCGAGGGCCGCAGCATGCCGGCGATCATGTTGAAGGTGGTGGACTTGCCCGAGCCGTTCGGGCCGATCAGCCCGAGGATCTCTCCCTGCTCGAGGGTGAAGGAGACGCGGCTGACGGCCGTGAAGCCGCCGAACCGGCGCGTCAGGTCGGTGACGGAGAGCATCATGTCGGCAGAGGGGGCACGGGCGGACGCGACGGCCCGGAGCGAGCCGCCGCGTCCTCTCGGCTCAGCGCGCCGCGTAGGGATGGTTGGCGGGCAGCGGGATCACCGGCTCGACAGTGCGCAGCGCGCGCGGCCAGACGATCTTCGTCTCGCCGCCGATATACTGCATCACCACCGGCGTCGAGCGCGCGTTCTGCCCCGCCATCGGATGGCCGGGCGGATTGAAGCGCACGCCGTAGCCCTGGATGGTGCCGCCCTCGGGGATGTCGGTCTCGAGGGCCGCCTTGCGCAGCGCCTCGGGATCGAACCCGCCATGGGTGCGGATCGCGCGCGGCAGCACGTCGGTGAGGAAGATCCAGGTCTGGTTGAAGCCCATCGAGGTGTGCGGCGGCACCTCCTGCGCGTTCGTCTCGGCCCTGTAGCGGCGCACCATCTCGGCCGTCACGTCACCGAGTCCGGCCGCGAGCGAGGCCGGGTTCAGCAGCTGGGCGGCCACCGGATCGACGTTGAAGATGTAGTCGGCGTCGCGCCCGAAGCCCGCCACCAGGCGGTCGATCTGGCCGTAGCCGGCGCCGTGGCCGATCAGCGCGCGCCAGCGCAGCCCGAGCTCGCGCGACTGGCGCAGGAACAGCGTGATGTCGGGGTTGTAGCCGGTGTGCAGGATCACGTCCGGCCGCTCGCGGCGCAGCTTGGTCACCAGCGAGGAGAGGTCGGGCGCGGTCGCGGCGTAGCCCTCCTTGAGCACGACATTCATGCCGAGCTCCTTGCACTTCGCCTCGTTGCCCGCCGCCACGCCGGCGCCGTAGGGCCCGTCCTCGTAGATGATCGCGACCCGCACGTCGCGCGGCGCCCGGCCGAGCCTCTCCTGCGCGACCTCGTGGATGAAGATGCAGGAGGCCTCGCCGAACTGGTCGGAGTGCACCTGGGCGCGGAACACGTATTCGAGGTTGCGGTCCTTGAACACCGAGGAGGCGACGCAGACATTCGCCCACATGAACCGCCTCTGCTGGTTCACGCGCTGGGCCATCGGCACGCAATGGGCGGAGGAGAACACGCCCATGATCAGGTCGACCCGCTCCTGCTCCAGCAGACGCGTCGCCTCGTTGATCGCCACCTCGGTGCGCGACTGCGCATCGGCGTAGATCGCGTTGATGCGGTAGCCCTCGACCCCGCCGCGCTCATTGATCATCTCGATCGCGTGCTTGGTGCCGATCGCGGCGGCGAGCGACCCGCCGGCCGCGAACGGGCCGGTATAGTCGAAGATCACGCCGATCTTGATTTCCCGCGGCTGCGCCAGCGCGGATGTCGCGAGCGCCACCGCGCCGAAGGCGGCGAGCACCCCTCGCCGGAGATGCCGATCTCCCACCATGCCGTGTCCTCCCCATTGCCCTGCGGGACTGTGTCGTCCCGGCTTGGCGGCATGTTCGGGTGCGCCTCGCGCGCTTGTCAATCGCGGCGAGCCCGCCGCCCGATCAGTCGGGCCAGGCGAGCAGGCGCGCGAAGCGACGGCGGCGGCGGGCTGCGGCGGGTTCGTGATTGGCGCCGGGGCGGGCTCGTGCCGCAGTCATCTCGGCGGCGATCCGGTCCGCCACCACCGGCGCCTCGCCCGGGTGGAGATTGCAGGGATCGAGGTAGAAATAGCCGTGCTCGACCTCATGGTCGCGCACGATCACCGGCGGGCTGCCCGCGGCGAGCCGGTCGGCGAGTTCCCAGGCGGTGATGTTGGCGGCAGCGGGATCGATCGAAACCTTCAGCCGGTCGAGCGGGTTGTGGGTCGGATCAGGCTCGAGCGCGGTGACGAGCCCTGGGAGTCCGGCGAGCCGCGCGCGCCAGAGATCGAGGGCTTCCTGCTCGGCGCGGCGGACCGCCGCATGGTCGCGCCGTTCCCAGGCCTCAAGTGCCGCGATGGTGCCGAGGATGCTCTCCTTGCCGACCTTCATCCCGCGCCCGATGCCCATGTTCTGCAGGAAGGTCGCGCGCACCAGGTCCTTGCGCCCGGCCACGATCCCCGCGGTCGGCCCGCCGAGGAACTTGTGCGCGGAGTAGCAGACGAGGTCGGCGCCGGCGGCGAGGAAGCCGCGCAGGTCATACTCGCTCGCCGCATCGACCACGACAGGAACGTTGCGGCCGCGGCAGATCGTGGCGAACTCGTCGAGCGGGAGCTGCCCATAGCCGACGCAGTGATGGCTGATCACATAGACCGCGCAGGCGGTCTGTTCGTCCAGCACGGCCTCCAGCTGATAGGGCCGGACGGAGGTCGCCTGGCCGAACGGCATGACGGTCGCCCCGGCGAGCCGGATCGCCTGCTCCACCGGTGCGCCGTAGCCGACCATGTGGCCGAGCATGATCGGCACGCGCGCACGCATCCCGGCAGGGTTCGGCAGCTGCTCGATGCGCGCGAGATCCGGCCCCGTCATGCAGGCGGCGACCGCGACCGTGATCCCGGCCGCGCAGGAGGCGGTGACGAACCCGGCTTCGGCGCCGGTCAGCCGCGCGATCGTGCGGCTCGCATGCCGGTGCAGGTCGTTGATCTCGACGAACTCGGGCAGGATCGCCGTGGTCGCGGCGATCGCCTCGGGCACCACGATCGAGGCGCCGAGCGCGGTCATCGTGCCGGAGACGTTGATGATCGGCCTGAGGCCGAGCCGCTCGCGAATGCCGCTGCGCGCGGGGATGCCGTCCATGACGCTCACTCCGTCCTGAGTTCGATCCGGCGCAGGAACCGCTTCAGCCGCTCCGATTGCGGGTTGCCGAGCACCTCGCGCGGCAGGCCCTCCTCGGCGATCCGCCCTGCATCCATGAACACGACCCGGTGGCCCGCATCGCGCGCGAAGCCCATCTCGTGCGTGACCATCAGCATGGTCATGCCGTCGCGGGCGAGGCCGCGCACCACGTCGAGCACCTCGCCGACAAGCTCGGGGTCGAGCGCGGAGGTGATCTCGTCGAGCAGCAGCAGCTTGGGCTCCATCGCGACCGCGCGCGCGATGCCGACACGCTGCTGCTGGCCGCCGGAGAGCGCGCTCGGCAGGCTGTCCATCTTGTCGGCGAGCCCGACGCGGCTGAGCCAGTGCTCGGCGCGCGCCTCCGCCTCGCGCCGCGGCATTCCGCGCGTCACGCGCAGGCCGAGTGCCACGTTCTGCCGCGCGGTCAGATGCGGGAAGAGATTGAACATCTGGAACACCATGCCGATATCGGCACGGATGCGCGCGAGCGCGCGGTCGCCGCGGCGCACGCCGCTGTTCGGCGCGGTGTAGCCGACCTCCTCGCCCTCCAGCGTGATCGAGCCGGCGTCGTAGGGCACGAGCGCGTTGACGCAGCGGAGCAGCGTGGTCTTGCCCGAGCCCGAGGCGCCGATCACCACCAGCACCTCGCCGCGCGCGACGTCGAGATCCACGCCGTCCAGCACCGTCGTCGTGCCGAAGCGCTTGACCAGGCCGCGCACCGCAAGGACGGGCACGGAGTCGACGCCGCTGGTCATGTCGCCACCGTGGCGGCGAAGCGCGCCTCGAGCCGGCGGCTTGCGAGCGAGAGCGCGGCGTTGACGGCGATGTAGATCAGCGCGCCGAGGATGTAGAGCGGCATGGGCTGGTAGGTGCGCCCGATCACCTGTTGGATGGCCATCATCAGATCCACCACACCGACCAGGCTGACGAGCGCGCTGCCCTTCACGCTGTCGGTGACCGAGTTGATCCAGGGCGGCAGGAAGCGGCGCACCGCCTGGGGGAAGACCACGTACACCAGGCGCTCGATGAAGGTGAGGCCGATGCTCTTCGCCGCCTCCATCTGGCCGTGATGGATGCTGGTGATCGCGCCGCGCACGATCTCAATCACATGGCCGGTCTTGAAGGCCGTGAGTGCCGCGACCGCGGCCCAGAACGGCGAGAGCGGCACCTGCAGCGCCGGCAGCCCGTAATAGACGGTGAAGATCAGCACGATCAGCGGGATCGCCCGCACCGTGTCGGCGAAGATGCGGATCGGCAGGCCGATCCAGATCGGGCCGAAGGCGAGGACTACGCCAAACACCATCCCGAGCGCGAGCGAGGCGGCGACGACGATGCCCGAGACCGCGAGGGTGATCAGGAACCCGTCCCACAGGAAGGGCAGGGCATAGATCATCGCCTCGATCATGCGCTGCCCCTCACGATGCCCGCACGATCGCATAGCGCCGCTCGAGCAGGCGCAGTCCCGCCAGGATGATCCAGCCGGTGACCAGGTAGATCGGCGTCAGCAGCGCATAGACCTCGAGGATGCGGAACGTGTTGAAGTTGATCCATTGCGCGCCATGGGTGAGTTCGGGCACCGCGATCACGCTGCCGAGTGCGGTGTCCTTGAACAGCGAGACATAGGCGTTGGAGAGCGCGGGCAGACTGATGCGGAACGCCGTCGGCAGGCGGACATAGGTCAGGTTCCGCAGCGGGGTGAGCCCGATTGCGCGGCCGGCATCGACGACGCCGGGCGGCACCGCATCGAGCCCGGCGCGGAACACCTCGACAAGCTGCGCGCCGGCATAGAAGGCGAGGGTGAAGATGAAGCTCGTGGTCGCGTCATAGGCGAAGCCGCCGATCGAGGGGATGCCATAGAAGACGAGATAGATCAGCAGCAGCAGCGGCGTGTTGCGGATGAACTCGACATAGCCCGCGATCGCCGTGCGGGTGGCGCGCCCGCCATCGGTGTAGGCGACCGCGAGCACGATGCCGATCAGCATGCCGAGGCCGAGGCTCGCCGCGGCGATCTGCAGCGACAGGCCGAGCCCCCACCACAGGCGCCAGGCGTGCCGCCAGACGATCGTGAAGTTGAAGTGGTAGTCCACGCGCCCTCAGGCCGGGTGCTGGCAGGGTCGGGGCGCGCCCGGCGCGCGCCCCGTCGCACGTGATCGGCGGGCCGGCACGACGCTCGCGCGCGGCGCGTGCGTCATGCGGCTGGCCTAGATCGGCGGGAAACCCGGCGTGCGCGGTCGCGGATCGATGTTGAAGAACTCCTTCATCGCCGCGTCATAGGCCTCGCTCACGTGGCCGAACATGTTCACGTTGAACACCGCGTTGACGAAGTTCAGCCAGTCGGGATCGGACTGGCGCATCGCCGCGCCGTAGAGCTGGCTGCGGTACGAGTGGCCGGCATCGATGTAGCGGTCCGGCGTGCGGCGCACCAGCCAGCGCACGGTCGAGAGATCGACCACCGCGACGTCGGCGCGGCCGGACTCCATGGCCTGGATCACGTTGGCCTGGGTATCGAGCTGCATCACCTGCGCGTCCGGCAGCGCGTCCTTCACCAGCGCATCTGCGCCCGCGTTCTGCAGCACGCTCGCGCGCGCCTGGGATCCTGCGGCGCGGAGCTCGGCATAGGTCTTGAACCGTCCGCGCGGGCTGGTCAGCAGCGCGACACCTTCGGCGTAGTAGGGGCGGCTGAAGGCGACGAGCTGCGCGCGCTGCGGATTGATCGTCATGAACTGGATGACGATGTCGACGCGTCCGGTATTGATGTTCGGGATGCGCTGCGCGGGATCCTGGCGGACGAACTCCACCTTGCTCGGGTCATCGAACAGGCCGGTGGCGAGGATGCGCGCCATGGCGATGTCCATGCCGGTGAGCTGGCCGCGCTCGTCCTCGAAATGCCAGGGCGCATTGGTGCTGCCGGTGCCGACGATCAGCCGTCCGCGGCTGATCACGGTGCGCAGCAGGCTCTCGCGCGGCGCCTGGGCGGCTGCCTTCTCCGCAGTGGCGGCCATGCCGACGAAGGCGGCCGCACCGAGCGCGGCGAGCGCCCCGCGCCGGCCGCCGACATCCGCCTCGGCTGCGGGCGCATCCGGGCGTTCGTTCCGTTCCGTCATCACACTCTCCCCCGCTCTGTTCGGCCCGGCCACGACGGCAGGGCCGCATCCGCGTCACGGCGAGGACTGCCCGTCGCCGCTGCGGAGCCGTTCGGCGCAGCGCGTCGATCATTGACCCGCGCCGCGCATGCGACGCGTTGCGGCATTGATCGCACACCTCTACCATCACTCGCAATACCGGAGGATATTCCAGAATACCGGAACAAAGGCATCGACACGGCGTGGCAACGACAGCACGGACGGCATCGCGGCAGGGCCGGGTGAGCGGGATCGATCGCGCCTTCCAGGTGCTCGATCATCTGACGCGCTGCGGCCGGCCGGCAACGGCCTACGACATCGCCCGCGCGATCGACGCGCCGACCTCGACCGTCTACGAGGTCATCGACACGCTCGTGGCGAAGGGCGCGCTCAGCCGCGTCGAGGGCAATGGCCGGGTCTTCCTCGGCCCGCGCCTGCACTTCTACGGCCTCGCCTACGCCAAGGAGCTGAGCCTTGAGCGCGTACTCTCGGCCGAGATCGCCGCGCTCAGCCGTGCCACCGGCGAGACGGTGCAGGTCTGCGGCCGCGACGGCGACACGATGGTGGTGCTGATGATGGCGGAAGGCGCGCGAGTGTTCCGCATCGCCTCGCAGGTCGGCACGCGCGTGCCGCTGAACTGGACCGCCTCGGGCCGGCTGCTGATCGCGCCGCTGGCGAAGGCCGAACGCCGTGCGCTGTTCGCCCGCGCCCGACCCTCGCCGACGGGCCGGGCCGAGACGGACCCGAAACGGCTTGAGGCGGCGAGCCAGGCCGCCTGGGCGGCGCGCCTCGCGGTGCAGATCAGCGAGGCCGACGAGGACGTCGCCTGCATCGCCGCGCCGATCCGCGACGCTGCCGGCGGCTGCCCCGCGACCATCAGCATCGTGCTGCCCGCGAGCCGCGCACGCGAACAGCAGCCCGCGCTCGCCGAGGCGGTGCGCGGCGCCGCGCGCGAGGTCGAGGCGGCGATGGGCTGGCGCGATCCGGGAGGTGGGGCGTGAGCATCGAAGCCGATGATGGCCCCGAGGCGCGGCTGCGGGCGCTCGGTCTGACCTTGCCGCCGCCACCGCCGCCGATCGCGCGCTTCGTGCCGTATCGCCGCGTGGGCGAGCTGCTGTTCCTCTCCGGCCAGGGCCCGCTCAGGCCCGAAGGCGGATACCATGAGGGGAAGGTCGGCGACACGGTGTCGGTCGCCGAGGCGTATCAGCACGCACGGCTGACGGGGCTCAACCTGCTTTCGGTGATGCGCGCCGCGCTTGGCTCGCTCGACCGAGTGGCGTTCATCGTCAAGCTGCTCGGCATGGTGAACGCCGCGCCGGGATTCCGCGACCACCCCGCGGTGATCGACGGCTGCTCGGAGCTGTTCGACGCCGTGTTCGGCGAGTCCGGCCGGCACGCGCGCTCGGCGGTCGGGATGGCCTCGCTGCCGAACGGAATCTCGGTGGAGATCGAGGCGATCGTCGCGGTGCGCGACTGACCCCTACGCTCGCGCGAAGGAGACGCCCGCGCGCGCGTGCCACCACTTGCCGCCCAGCACCACCGCGTCGGAAACGATCCGACGATCGCCTTCGAGGTGCTCGCCGACCACATCGACATAGTCGAAGCTGCCCTCCTGCACCGACAGGATGGTCGCGTCGCCCGGGCTGCCGGGGCGGAGACTGCCGAGCTCCGGCCGCTTCAGCGCCATCGCCGCGTTGACCGTGCTCGCCCGGATGACCTCGGGCAGCGAGACGCCGAGGCAGAGGAACTTCGACAGCGTGGTCACCTGGTCGAAGGCGGGCCCGTCGATGCAGAGCACGTGCACGTCCGACGAGATCGTGTCGGGCATGAAGCCGTTCGCCAGCATCGCGCGCGCGGTCCGGAACGCGAACGAGCCCTTGCCGTGGCCGATGTCGAACAGCACGCCGCGTTCGCGCGCGGCCAGCACCACCTGCTTCACCCGTCCCTGCGGTGTCACCGGCGCGTTCGGGAAGGGACGGAAGGCGTGCGTCAGCACATCGCCCGGGCGCAGCCGCTCCACCACCTCCTCGTAGGAGGGCGGCGGGTGGTCGATATGCGCCATCAGCGGCATGCCGACCTCCTCGGCGACCTGCAGCGCGATGTCGAGCGGCGCGGTGCCGGAGGTCCCCGAGGCGTGCTTGCCGACGCGCACCTTGATGCCGACGATCACGTCGCGGTTGGCGTCCGCCACCGCGACCGCATCGATCGGGTTCATCAGCCGCATCTCCTCGCTCTCGCCGACCATCACGCGGTCGGAGAAGCCGTAGATGCCGGCGTGCGAGACATGCAGATAGGCGAGGATGCGCGCCTCGCTCCGCTCGATCACGTGCTTGCGGAAGCCCATGAAGTTGCCGGGCCCGGCACTGCCGGTGTCGACCGCGGTGGTGACGCCGGAGGAGCGGCAGAACTCGTCGGCGTCGATGCCGAGCGAGGTGCCGTGCACATAGACATGGGTGTGCAGGTCGATCAGCCCGGGCGTGACGATGCGGCCCGAGACGTTGCGCAGCTCCGCCCCCGGCGTCGGCGCGATCGAGGGTGCCACGCGCGCGACCTTGCCGCCGGCGAAGGCGACGTCGGCCACCGCGTCGAGGTTCTGCGACGGGTCGATCACGCGTCCGCCGGTGAGGATGAGGTCGAACTGCATGAGGCGGGGTCTCCTGGGCTGCGCGGCCGTGCGGCGGGGCGCGTAACGGGTAGCGGATCGGCGCCGCCGCGACCATCCCCCCGCCGCGCTAGCCCCCCACCGCGCTACGTGGCGAGCCGCAGCACCAGGCCGAGCGCCGCGCAGCTCGCGAGCGTGCGGAACAGGCCGAGGTGGAGCACGAACAGCCCGGCGAACCCCACGGCCGCGACGATCGCCGCGCCCGCATCGAGGCTGGCCAGCACCGGTGCCGGCAGATCGACCGGCCCGGCCTGGAAGCGGCCGACCTCGCCGAACAGCACGGGCACCGCAACGACGAGCGCCAGATTGGCGATCACGCCGACCACCGCGGCGGTGATCGCGGCGAGCGCCGAGGCCAGCTCGCGTCGCGCGGCGATCCGCTCCACCGACGGTCCGCCGAGGAAGATCCAGGCGAAGGAGGGCGCGAAGGTGACGAACACGCAGAGCGCCCCGCCGGCGATACCGGCCCACAGCCCGGCCTCGCGGAACGCGGCCAGATGGGCGACGAACTGCAGCACCAGGATGGTCGGGCCCGGCGTCGTCTCGGCAAGCGCCAGCCCGTCGACCATCTCGCCCGCGCTGATCCAGCCGTAGAGAGTGACCGCGTCCTGCGCGACCCAGGCGAGCACGGCATAGGCGCCGCCGAAGGTCACCACCGCCATCTTGGCGAAGAACAGCGCGATCTCGGCGAACACGCCGCCCGCGAGCGCGAAGGCGCCGACCGTCGCGAGCCAGACCGCGAGGGCAATGATGCCCGCGCGCCGCGCCGTCGCCGCACGCGTGCGCTGCATCGCCGCTGAACCCGGATCGTCGAGCAACCGGTCGATCGCGCCGACGGCCGGGCCCGATCCGGCCTTGCCGTGACCCGCGCCGGCGAACCACGGCCGGCCCGCGAGCCCGGCCGCGAGCCCGATCGCACCCGCGCCCAGCACCACGATCGGAAACGGCACGTGCAGCGCGAACAGCGCGAGGAACGCCGCGACCGCGAGCACCACCGCGACGGGTCCGTGCAGCGCGCGGCGGGCGATCTTCCACAGCGCCTCGGCGATGATCGCGAGCACGGCGCCCTTCAGGCCGAAGAACAGCGCCTCGATCAGCGTCACCTGGCCGTAGAGCCCGTAGATCGCCGCGAGCACCGCCATCAGCGCGGCGCCCGGCAGCACGAACAGCACGCCCGCGACCAGCCCGCCGGCGACCCCGTGCATCAGCCAGCCGAGATAGGTCGCGAGCTGCTGCGCCTCCGGACCCGGCAGCAGCGTGCAGTAGTTGAGCGCGTTCAGATAGCGCCGCTCGCCCACCCAGCGTCGCTCGTCCACCACCATGCGGTGCATCATCGCGATCTGCCCGGCCGCGCCGCCGAACGACAGCAGGCCGACGATCAGCCAAAGCCGCGACGCCTCGGCGAAGGAGGGCAGCGCCGGCGCCTCCGTGCGCGTCATCTCGTCAGCCGCCATGCCTGCGCCTCCTCCCTCCCTGCACGTGCCGGCCCGGCCGCCCGGCTTGGCCATGGCATGCCATGTTGACAGGCATCGTCCACCGGTTCCGTGTGGTGAAGGACAGCGAGCTGGACACGGCTGGCCCGATCCAGAACACGAAGATCATCAACCATGGCCTCGGAGTGACGGATTCGCAGACCGGCGATGTCAAGCGTCTGAAGGGCGGAACGACCGATCCGAAGCTCGCCGCGCAGGCGGCGCGGATGATGGCGAAGATCTCGGGCGAGTTCTACAAGGACGTCGTCGACGCGCTCGAGAAGCAGCGCACGCTGTACGATCCCGACCATTCGATGCGGACCGTGACCAGCTGAGCACCCCGGCCGCGTCACGCTTTCGGCGGCCATCCGTGCGTCTCCTCCTGCAGGTCGCGGCACCAGAGATAGAGCGCATCGTAGAGCGCGAATCCGTGCCGCAGCATGGCATGGTCGTCGTGCGCGAACAGCGCCGAGAGGCCGAGCGACGCGGCGAACAGCCCTGCGGCCGCGTGATGCAGCTGGTAGGCGGCCGTATCCGCCCCGCGCACCATCAGCGCGAGCGTCGCCAGTGCCGGATCGGCGAGCCCCTTGTCCTCGATCAGCGTGTCGAAGGTGCAGCCCGCGCCGCGATGGGTGAGCACCACGTCCTCGACGTCGAACGGTGTCGCGCCGGTCGCCTCGGCGACGGCGGCGACCTCGCGCGTCGGCACGAACAGGAACCGCGCGTCGGGGTCGAGGAAGCGGCGGATCAGCCACGGGCAGGCGAGCCGGTCGATCTTCGGCCGCGCGCGCGTCACCCAGAGCGTGGGCGCGGGCTTCGGCGCGAGCGGCAGGCCGGCGGCACGCCAGGCCTCGATGCCGCCGGCGAGGATGCGCGCGTCGTGCCCGCCGGCGCGCAGCACGGCCGCGACACCCTGGCTGACCTCGTGGCCATGCACGCAGTACGCAACGACCGGACGGTGCGGCTCGAGCGTGAAGGCCCAGCTCGCGACCGCCTCGGGATCGCGATGGAGCGCGCCGGGGATGGTGTCGGCCGCCTCGCGCCAGCGCTCCTCGCGCCGGACGTCGAGCAGCGTCGGCGGCGGAAAGCGCCGCAGCAACGGCAACAGCGATTCGGGTGAGATCGTGACGGGTCCCATGCGGGCCTCCATGACCGGCCACGCGGGCCGGCGTGAAGGCAGGGCTTGGACGGGAGCCGTCTGACGGGGAGCCTGCATCGTCCCCGTGGCGGGGGAGACATCACATCGTGGGGCGGGGGGTCAAGCGGTTTGTTTCGCCGCTCCGTCGATCAGCGCGGCGAAGGCCGCGCCCGGCTCGGCACCGGCGAGGAAGGACGCATCGCCCGCGGCCAGCGCGCGCGCGCCCGCGACCGTGGCCGTCATGGCGTGGCGGTAGAGCGCGCCGCCGAGCGAGATCCGCTTCACTCCGGCAGCGAACAGTTCGGCGAAGGGCACGACGCCGCTGCGCGGTCCGATCAGGACATTGACGGGCTTCGGCGCGACCGCGCGCACCACCGCGCGGATCGCCGCCATGTCGGGCAGGCCGGGCGCGTAGAGCACGTCGGCACCGGCTTCGGCGAAGGCCGTGAGCCGGCGGATCGTGTCGTCGAGATCGGTCCGGCCGTGCAGGAAGTTGTCGGTGCGGCCGGTCAGCACGATCCGCCCCTTGGCCGCGCGCGCGGCCGCGCGGATGCGCGCGACGGCTGCGTCGTAGGCGTGGATCGGCCGCGCCGGATCGGCGGTGGTGTCCTCGATGCCGAGCCCCGCCAGCCCGCCGGCGATCGCCGCCTCGACGGTGGCGGCGCAGTCCTCGGGCGAGGGGCCGAACCCGTCCTCGAGGTCGCCGTTCACCGGCAGGCCGCTCACGCGCGTCATCAGCGTGCCATTGGCGATCGCGGTCGCGCGGTCGATCGCGGCGACGCCATCGTGCACGCCGAGCGCCCAGGCGATCGCGGCCGAACTGGTGCCGAGGGCCGCGAAGCCCTCGCGGCGGTAGAGCAGCGCCGAGGCGGCATCCCAGGCGTTCGGCATGACGAAGCCGGGGCCGTGGTGCAGGGCGAGGAAGCGGTCATGGGCGGTGCTCATGCGCGCATCCTGCCACGCTTCGGCGCGCCTGGCTTCGCCCGGCGCCGAAGGGAAGGCGGCACGTGGCCCCCGTGCTAGCGTTGCGCGCATGGCTCGCCGCCGATTCGTCCTGCTGATGTCGCTCGCCGTTGCCGGATGCGGCACGGGCGGCGAGCTGTTCCGTGCCATCGGCGAAACGGTGATGCCGGACGAGACGCCGCCGGTGACGCGCGAGCAGGCCGAGGCGCTGCCCTATGCCTCGGCGGTGGTGCGGCTCGGCGCACGCCGGCCGGCCTTCGTCGTGCTGCACTCGGCGCAGGGCGGACGGCTGATCTGGCTCTCGGCCGACCGCGTCGCGGTGGTGACCGAGGGCGGGCGCATCGTCGCACTCGCCGGCGTCGAGGGCGCGCTGTCCGACACCCGCTTCCGCGACGGCGCGCCGCCCAAGCCGCTCGGGCTCGGGCGGCATCTGCGCCTCGTGGATGTCGCGCCCGCGGTCTGGGGCCTGCCGGTGTCGTGCACCGGTGCGGCGCTCGGGCCCGAAACGATCGCCGTGCTTGGGATCGCGCGGCCGACCGAGCGCGTGGCCGAGAGCTGCGCGGGCGAGGACGGCACGCGCTTTACCGACCGGTTCTGGGTCGGGCCGGAGGACGGGCAGATCTGGCGCGCGCAGCAATGGATCGGGCCGGGGCGGCCGGCGATCACCTTCGAGCTGGTGCGCCCCCCGACCATGGAGTGACGCCGGCCCGCCGCGCGCGCGCCGCCACCCAGGCAGCATAGAGCCCGAGCAGCACGAGCGCGCCGATCGCCACGCCGAGCTTGGACGGCGGCGCGAGGGCGAGGAAGCGGAACCCCGCCACACCGGCCACCGCCGTCATCGCCCAGTAGAGCGCGCTGACGCCGAGCGGCGGCACGCCCGAGCGCGCGAGCACCTGATAGAGATGCCCCCGATGCGGCTCGGCGAGAGGCTCGCCGTTCATGGCGCGGCGGATCAGCGTGAAGGCGACATCGAAGATGGGGGCGGCCAGCAGCAGCGGCACGATGAACATCGAGACGCGCGCGGTATCGAAGCGTGCGGCGGCGATGCCGAGCACGGCGAACAGGTAGCCGATGAACTGGCTGCCGACGTCGCCCAGGAAGATGCGCGCGCGCGGCACGTTGAAGGGCAGGAACCCGGCGCAGCCGGCGGCCAGCGCGAGCGAGGCGACATAGACGAAGGCGCCGCCATTGACGATCGCGATGGCAGCGAGGAACGCGGCCGCGACCGTGGCTATGCCGGCGCATATCCCGTCCAGCCCGTCGATGAAGTTCATCGCGTTGGTGAGGAACACGATCCAGATCAGCGTGACAGGCCAGGCGAACGGGCCGAGCGCCACCTCGCCGAGGAAGGGCAGCGAGACCGTGTCGAGCGTCAGCCCGAACGGCATCGGCACGAGTGCGGCGACGACCTGCGCGGCGAGCTTCCAGCGGAACGAGAAGTCGAGCACGTCATCGGCGAGCGACACGGCGGCGATCGTGCCGGCGCCGATGAGCACGGCGACGAAGTAGGTGTCCTCGATCCGCGCGATGGTCGCGACGTTGTACTGCACGATCAGCCCGGCCATGGTCGCGGCCACCACGCCGAGCCCTCCGCCCTTCGGCGTGGGGCGCGCGTGGGCGGAGCGCGCGTTCGGCACGTCCATGATGCGAAGCCGCAGCACCAGCCAGACGACCGCGGCCGACAGCGCGGCGAGGCCGAGCGCGAAGCCGAGATGGGCGGGCAGGGCGGCGAGGGTGATGGGGGCCATCGGGGCGCGGACCCTGCCGCCGGCGGGGGCCGGAGGCAAGGTGGGGCTCCGTTCAGGTCATGGGCGCGGAGCGGCGCCAGGCGTCCCAGTCTATCGGGCCATGATCGCGCACGGGAGCCATGGCGGCGGGCCCGGCCGGGCCGCAGAACACGACGAGATTCGGGGGCGGCGAGCGCGCGCTCGGCACAAGCATCCCGTCGCGACCATGAAAATGCGCGGCCTCGGCGGCTGATCCTCCGGGGCCGGCGCCCGGCGTTGCGGCGCCGGGCAGCCGTGAGGTCCGCTGAAGTGGCGGTGCCGAGCCTTGACCCCGCCCCCGCGCTTCGCCATAACCCCGCATCCCGCGCGGCCCCGGCCCGCGGCCGTTGTTGTTTGCGCCCGCGCAGGCGCCCGACCGAGGACGAGACCCATGTACGCCGTGATCCGCGCCAGCGGGAAGCAGTACCGCGTGACGCCGAATGCCGTGCTCGCCGTTGACCGGATCGAGGCCGAGCCCGGCCAGACCGTCACCTTCGGCGAGGTTCTGATGGTCGGCGGCGAGGCGGGCGTGAAGATCGGCGCGCCGCTGCTCTCGGGCGTCTCGGTCGCCGCGACCGTGCTCGAGCAGAAGAAGGACGACAAGGTCCTGATCTTCAAGAAGCGCCGCCGCAAGAACAGCCGCCGGCTGCGCGGCTTCCGCCGCCAGCTCACCGTGCTGCGCATCGGCGACATCACCGCCTGACGCGAAGGAGACCCAGCCATGGCACACAAGAAGGCGGGCGGCTCGTCCCGCAACGGGCGCGACTCCGCGGGTCAGCGCCTCGGCGTGAAGAAGTTCGGCGGCGAGAGCGTGCTCGCCGGCAACATCCTGGTCCG
>CAZHMM010000080.1:0-2145 GCA_964533585.1 uncultured Elioraea sp. | reverse complement strand
ATGAAATTCCTCGACCAAGCCAAGATCTGGGTGAAGGCGGGCGACGGCGGCAATGGCTGCGTCGCCTTCCGCCGCGAGAAGTTCATCGAGTTCGGCGGCCCCTGGGGCGGCGATGGCGGGCGCGGCGGCGACGTGATCGTCGAGGCGGTGGCCAACCTCAACACCCTGATCGACTATCGCTATGCCCAGCACTTCAAGGCCGAGCGTGGCGAGGACGGCAAGGGCAAGGAGATGACCGGCCGCGGTGGGGCGGACCTCGTGCTGAAGGTGCCGGTCGGCACCGAGATCCTGGCCGATGACCGCGTGACCGTGCTCGCCGACCTCACCGACGCCGGCCAGCGCATCACCCTCTGCCGCGGCGGCAAGGGCGGCTTCGGCAACACCCACTACAAGTCGTCCACCAACCGCGCGCCGCGCCGCGCCGATCCGGGCGAGCCGGGCGAGGAGCGCTGGATCTGGCTCCGCCTCAAGCTGATCGCCGATGCCGGGCTGGTCGGCCTGCCGAACGCCGGCAAGTCGACCTTCCTCGCCGCCACCTCGGCCGCGAGGCCGAAGATCGCCGACTACCCGTTCACCACGCTGCATCCGCAGCTCGGCGTGGTTCGGCTCGGCGATTCCGAGTTCGTGCTCGCCGACATCCCCGGCCTGATCGAGGGCGCGCATGAGGGCGTGGGGCTCGGCGACCGCTTCCTCGGCCATGTCGAGCGCTGCCGCGTGCTGCTGCACCTGGTGGACGGCACGCTGGAGAGCCCGAGCCGCGCCTACCGCACCGTGCGCGAGGAGCTCGCGGCCTATGGCGGGGGCTTGGCCGAGAAGCCCGAGATCGTCGCGCTGAACAAGATCGACGCGGTCGAGCCGCGCGCACTCGCCGCGCGGCAGCGCGCGCTCGCCAAGGCGGCCGGGCGGCCGGTGCTGCTGGTCTCGGGCGCCACCGGCAAGGGGGTGGATGCCGTGCTGCGCGCCCTCTGGGCGGTGATCGCCGAGGCCAAGGCCGCTGCATGAGCGCGCTCGCGGCGAAGCGCCTGGTGGTGAAGGTCGGCTCGGCGCTGCTGGTGGACGACGCGACCGCGGCGCCGCGCTCGGCGTGGCTGGCGGCGCTGGCCGAGGACATCGCGGCACTCCGTGCCGCCGGCACGCAGGTGGCCGTGGTGTCGTCGGGCGCGATCGCGCTCGGGCGGATGCGCCTGCCGTCGCTGCCGCCGCGCCACCGGATGCGGCTGGAGGAGAAGCAGGCGGCGGCGGCGGCCGGCCAGATCGGCCTCGCGCGCGCCTGGGAGGAGGCGCTCGCGCCGCACGGGCTGCCGGCCGCGCAGGTGCTGCTGACACTGGATGATTCCGAGGACCGTCGGCGCTACCTGAACGCGCGCGCCACGATCGAGACGCTGCTCGGCTTGGGCGCGGTGCCGGTGATCAACGAGAACGACACGGTCGCGACCGCCGAGATCCGCTTCGGCGACAATGACCGCCTCGCCGCGCGCGTCGCCGAGATGGCGACGGCCGACCTGCTGGTGCTGCTCTCCGACATCGACGGGCTCTACACCGCCGATCCGCGCAAGGACGCCTCCGCGCAGCACATCGCCGAGGTCGCGGCGATCACGCCCGAGATCGAGGCGATGGCGGGCGATGCCGAACCCGGCATCAGCACCGGCGGGATGGTGACCAAGCTCGCCGCCGCGCGCATCGCCACGCGCGCCGGCTGCCGCATGGCGATCGCGCATGGCGGCCGCGCGCACAGCCTGCGCGATGTCATGACCGGCGCGGTCCGCCACACTTTGTTCGCCGCCACCGCCGCCCCGCGCTCGGCCTGGAAGTCGTGGATCGCCGGCGCGCTCGCGCCGAACGGCCGGATCGTCGTCGATGCTGGGGCGGTGCGGGCGCTGCGCTCGGGCCGCTCGCTGCTGCCGGCCGGGGTGCGCGCGGTCGAGGGAGGCTTCGCGCGCGGCGACTGCGTGGCGGTGGCCGGACCGGACGGCGCGGTGGTGGCGCGCGGCCTCGCCAACTACGCCGCCGAGGATGCGCGCCGGATCATGGGCCGGCATTCGCGCGAGATCGCCGACATCCTCGGCTTCGCCGGCCGCGAGGAGATGATCCACCGCGACGATCTCGCGCTCGTGTAGCGCGGCGCAGACGAGAAGGGCCGCGCCG
>CAZHMM010000079.1:0-17946 GCA_964533585.1 uncultured Elioraea sp. | reverse complement strand
CCTATCGCGCCGCGCTGGAGGAATACACCCGCGAGCGCGTGCCGCTCGACTGGGCAAGCGCACAGAACAACCTTGGCAACGCGCTCCAGACCCTTGGCGCGCGCGGCGACGACGTGGCGCTACGCGAGGCCGTCGCCGCCTATCGCGCCGCGCTGGAGGAATACACCCGCGAGCGCGTGCCGCTCGACTGGGCGACGACCCAAAACAACCTTGCCAGCGCGCTCCGCCTTCAGACCGAACGCAACCGCGACTGCACCCTCATCGCCGAAGCGCTCATCGCAATCGGCGGTGCGATCGACGAGTACGGCAAACGCGACGCGGCGCATCACCTCGCCAAGGCGCAGCGGAACCGCGACCGCATCCTCGCCACCGCCCGCGACCTCGGCTGCCCGTGAGCGCGCTGCGCGCGCCACAAAAACCCAGTGGGGGACCACGCTGGTCCCCCACACCCCCTGCATTACCCTCAGTCGACCTCGACCGCCGGCACCGCCTCGGCGAGCCACCGCGCAATCGCCACCACACGCTCATCCGCATGAGGCTGGCCCATCACCTGCACCCCCACCGGCAAGCCACCGACCGCCATCACCGGCACCGTCACCGCCGGCGCGCCAAGGATCGACGACGCCGCGTTGTAGGTCGGATCGCCCGTGGTGTGCAGGATCTCGCCCTGACTGCCGCCCGTGTCGCCCAGCTTCGGCGCCACCCCCAACGCCGCCGGCGCAATGAACCCGTCCGCCACCGGCGCCAAGGCCGCCAGCCGCGCCCGCGCCTCGGACCGCCTCCGCAACAGATCGCGATAGCCATCCAACGTGATCGTCCGCCCCAGCATCATGCGCGCGCGCAACGACTCGCTCACCCCCGACGGGTTCTTGTCCACCAGGTTCTCGACCGTCCACCGCATCTCGTAGGCGCAGATGTCGCGCGTCAACGCCATCGCATCCGCGATCGACGCCTCGAACGCCTCGATCAGCGGATTGTCGGTGCGCCGCAGGATCGCCACCCCGACACCCAGCACGGCCGTCAACACCCGCTCGAACGCCGCACGCGTCGAAGGCTCGACCTTCGCCCAGCCCTCCCCCTCCAGCAGGATCAGGCGCGCCGGCTTCACCGGATCGGGCGGCACCACCGCGCCATAGAGTCCCGGCGACCCCGGATCACCACCCGCACGCAGCGCGATCTCGATCGCCACCTGCCACAGATCCTCAGGCGACCCCGCATGCACGCCGAGATGCGAATGCGACAGACCCTGCCGCTCGCCGCGGTTCAACGCGCCGATCGTCGGCTTGATCGCCCAGTTGGCGCAGAAACTCGCCGGACGGATCACCGAGCCCACCACCTGGCTGCCGATCGCCGCCGGCACCATCCCCGCACCGATCACCGCCGCGGAGCCGGAGGACGACCCGCCTGGTGTGCGCGTCGGGTCGAACGGGTTGGTGGTCGGACCCGGATGGCTCATCCCGAGCTCCGTCGTCACCGTCTTGCCGAGCACCACCGCGCCCGCCTCGCGCAGCGCGCGCACATGAGCGGTGTCGCGGCCCGGATTGTTGCCCTTGAACATCGGACTGCCCATCTCGGTCGGCATGTCCTTCGTCTCGAACAGATCCTTGATGCCGATCGGCATGCCGTCGATCGGCGACAGCGGCCGCCCCGCACGCCAGCGCGCGGTCGCCGCGTCGGCCGCCCTGCGCGCGCCCTCGACATTCAGCGTCACCCACGCCCTTACCTCGGGCTCGCGCGCCTCGATCACGGCGAGGCAGCGCTCCAGATAGGCACGCGGCGAATCCGTGCCCTCGCGGAAGCCGATCGTCGCATCATGGAATGAAAGCGCGCGGAAGGTCGCGGGCGAATAGCGCTGGCGCATGGTGTGGTCCATCGGTGCCTCCCGGTCGTGCGAGGCGCAACCCTCGCCCGGATCGGCGGACGGCGCAAACCCGGCTCAGCGGCCCGAGTGCCTGAGCCCATCGCGCATCTCGAACCGGCTCGACCAGATGCCGCGCCGCGCCGCGCGCGCCTCGGCCTCGTCGCCGACATACGCCTCCGAGAAGCGTCGATACGCGACCGCCCAGCCGTTGCGCACCAGCCAGGCGCTGACGTCCTGGCCACCCGCGGTGCAGCGCGCGACCGACCGGCCATAGCGGTCCACGTCCAGTTCGGTGCAAGTGACCGTCCGCCCGCCGATGAAGCGATCCAGCGCGGCGGTGGCGTCGCGGCCGCACTGCCAGGGGCGGCCGTTGCGATGGCACGTCTGGCCGCTCTCCGGCGCGTCGATGCCGTGCAGTCGGATGCGCCGGCCGCGCACCTCGATCGTGTCGCCGTCGATCACCGAGGCGCGGCCGGTCAGGACGGTTCCGCCGGAGGGTCCCGTAGGCGCCGTCCGCGCCGGCGGCAGCGCCGCACCCGGCAGGTCGCGCTGGAACTGCGCCGAGGGCGGCGCGGCCCCGTGCGGCGGCGGCGCGAAGGAGGGTCCCTGGGCAAGGAACACGGGGCCCTGAGTGAGATAGGCCGCGGCCAGCACGCCGACCAGCGCGGCAAGCACGACCGCCCGCCGCCCCGGCAGCCTGCGTCGCCTGGGTCGGAACACCGTCGGACGGCGCGATCTCGCTCTGCCCCAGCCCATGCCCGGATCGTCCGTGCTCCGGGTGAACCTATCCTTTCCGTCAGCCGAGCGCAGGCCGGAACGCCGCCGCGATCCCGCCCTCGTCGGGCAGCCCGCCGCGAGGGTAGAGCCGCGTCACATGCCCCATCTTCCGCCCCGCGCGCACGGCCGTCTTGCCGTAATGGTGCGGGATCAGCCTCGGCGTGGCCAGCAGCCCCGGCAGCGCCGCGATCTCGGCGCCGATCAGGTTCTTCATCAGCGCATCCGCGTGCCGCGCGGGATCGCCGAGCGGCAGGCCGGCGATCGCGCGCAGCTGCTGCTCGAACTGGCTGACCGCGCAGGCCTCGATCGTCCAGTGGCCCGAGTTGTGCGGGCGGGGCGCGATCTCGTTCGCCAGCACCTCGCCCGGCCCGGTGACGAAGAACTCGATGCAGATCAGCCCCTCGAGCGCGAACGCCTCGGCGATCGCGAAGGCGGCGTCGCGCGCGGCCTCCGCCGTCGCGGCATCGACGCGCGCCGGCGCGATCGAGAGGTCGAGGATGCCGTTCCGGTGGCGGTTCTCCACCAGATCGAAGGCGGCGCGATTGCCGGCCGCGTCGCGCGCCACGATCACCGAGACCTCGCGCGCGAACGGCACGAACCCCTCGGCGATCAGCGCGGGGAAAGCGTGGTCGGGCGGCGCGAGCTCGGCGAGCGCCGGCGCGATCTCGGCCTCCGCGCGCACCACCGCCTGCCCCTTGCCGTCATAGCCGAAGCGCGCGGTCTTCAGCACGGCCGGCAGCCCCACCGCGGCGAGCGCCGCCTCGGCCTCCGCGCGGCCGCGGATCGGCGCCCAGGGCGCGGTCGGCACACCGATGCTGTTCAGGAACGACTTCTCGAGGATGCGGTCCTGTGCGGTCGCCAGCACGGTGCGCGAGGGACGGATCGGCACCCGCGCCTCGACCACGTCGAAGGCGTCGAGGCCGACATTCTCGAACTCGAAGGTGACGACGGCGACGCGCTCGGCGAAATGGCCGAGTGCGGCGCGGTCGTCATAGGCGGCGACGGTCGTCTCCGCCGCGACCAGGCTCGCCGGCGAGCCCGGCTCGGGCGTGAACACATGCGCGCGGTAGCCGAGCCGTGCCGCCGCGATCGCGAGCATCCGGCCGAGCTGGCCGCCGCCCATGATGCCGATCGTGGCACCGGGCGCGAGTGGTTCAGCCATCCTCGGGCGTCTCGGGCACCGAGCCGGTCTGGGTCTCCCGGAACGCCGCCAGGCGCTGGGCGAGCGCGGGGTCGGCGAGCGCCAGGATCGCGGCCGCGAGCAGGCCAGCGTTGATCGCGCCCGCCTTGCCGATCGCCAGCGTGCCGACCGGGATCCCCGCCGGCATCTGCACGATCGACAGCAGCGAATCGACCCCGTTCAGCGCCTGCGAGGTCACCGGCACGCCGAGCACCGGCAGCGTGGTCATGGACGCCGCCATGCCTGGCAGATGCGCCGCCCCGCCGGCGCCGGCGATGATCACCTTCAGCCCGCGCCCGGCCGCCGCGGTGGCGTAGTCGTAAAGCCGCTTCGGCGTGCGGTGCGCCGAGACGACGCGCGCCTCATAGGCGATACCCAGTTCATCGAGCGTCTCGGCGGCATGGCGCAGCGTCGGCCAGTCCGACCGGCTGCCCATGATCAGGCCGACAAGAGGGGAAACCGGCACGCAGTGACCTTACGCGATGATGCGGCGCCTGCGGCGCCCATCATCTAAGCCAGCATTGTTCATCAAGCGATGATGTCCGGGATCAGCCTGTTCTCGATCCAGGCGATCTCGTCCTTCAGCTTCAGCTTGCGCTTCTTCAGCCGGGCGATGTGGATCTGGTCGGATGGACCACCGCTCGCGAGCCGGGCGATCACCGTGTCCAGATCGCGATGCTCGATGCGGAGCTCGTTCAGCCGGGCGAGCAGCGCCTCGCGATCGTCCGTCATCATCCAGGGCGTGTCCCCGTCCTGGCCTGCCGCCACGTCGGGCAGGCCCATGCCGGAATACGCCGGGTGTCGCCCCGCCATCAAGTGCGGCGCGGCCCGCCCCTCCGCCTCCTGTCCGTTCGCCGTGCTCATCCTCCCCAGATCTCCTTCTCGGTGAAGCCCAGGGCGGCGAATTCGGCCGCCCGGAGCGGCGCCTCGCCCGCCGAGTAGAACTCGTCGAGCTGCGGCGGCTTCAGCGCCGTGCCGGACACCATGGCATGCGCCTGGCCGCGATGATGGATGTCGTGCTGGAACAGATGCAAGAGCAGACGGTCGGTGCGCTCCTCCTGGACGCGGTTGCGGCGGTGCACCCGGGTGATGCCGAGCACCGACTCGGGGGTCAGCGCGTCGCAGACCGCAATCAGCCGTCGGTCCACCGCCCGCTGCGCCGCCTGGAGCTCGGCGGCGGTGCGGCAGGGCTCGGGATCGTCCCAGGCCGCCGGGCCGAGCGTGCCGCCCTCCAGCGCATCGACGTAGAACCAGTCGATCGTCAGGATGTGGTTGAGCGTCGCGCGCAGGCTCGGGAAGAAGCCCGTGCGCCGCGCCTCGAACGCGGCCTGGGACAGCTGCGCGACCGCACTGAGCAGCCGGTGGTTCGCCCAGGCGTTGTTGCGGGCCTGGGCGCGCAGGTGGACCAGCGCGAGCTCAGCCATCCGTCCTCTCGTCGAGCCCGACCAGCGAGCGGGCGAAGTCGCGCGGATCGAACGGACGCAGATCCTCGGCCTTCTCGCCCACACCGACCGCGTGCACCGGCAACCCATAGGCCTCCGCCAGCGCGACCACGATCCCGCCCTTGGCCGAGCCGTCGAGCTTGGTGACGACAAGGCCGGTCACGTCCACCATCTCGCCGAACACCTTCACCTGCTGGAGCGCGTTCTGGCCGGTGGTCGCGTCCAGCACCAGCAGCACGGAGTGCGGCGCGGTCGGGTCCACCTTGCGGATCACCCGCACGATCTTGGCGAGCTCGGCCATCAGGTCGGCCTTGTTGTGCAGCCGCCCCGCCGTGTCGATCAGCAGCACGTCCGCGCCGTCCGCCTTCGCCCGCGTCAGCGCGTCGAAGGCGAGGCCGGCGGCATCCGCGTTCGCCGCCCCCGACACCACCGGGCAGCCGGTGCGCTCGCCCCAGATCTGCAGCTGCTGCACCGCCGCCGCCCGGAACGTGTCGCCCGCGACCAGCATGGGCTTCAGCCCCTGCCCGGCCCAGAGTGCCGCGAGCTTCGCGATCGTCGTGGTCTTGCCGGTGCCGTTCACGCCGACCACCAGCACGACATGCGGCGCGCGCGCCGGATCGGGCGACAGCTTGACCGCCACCGGCGCGAGGATGCGCGCGATCTCGTCGGCGATCGCCTCGCGGAGCTGGAGCTCCGTCACCTCCTCGCCGAACCGGGCGACGCGGAACTGATGCACGACCCTGCGCGCCACCGCCGCGCCGAGATCGGCCGTGATCAGCAGGTCCTCGAGCTCATCGAGCGCCTCGTCGTCCATCCGCCGCTTGCGGAACAGCGACGACAGGCTCTCGCCGATCTTGGCCGAGGAGCGCGCGAGCCCGGCCTTGAGCCGGCCGAAGAAGCCGCGCCGCTCCTCCTCGGGAAGCGGCGCCGGCGGCGCGTCCTCCTTCGGACCGCGCCGGAACAGGTCACGCAGCGCCACTACACCGCCTCCGCCAGCAATCCGTCGTCATTGGCCGCGGTGATGCGCACACGCCCGATCGCGCCGGGCGGGATGCGGCCCGCGATCAGCCGCGCGGGCGCGAAATGCTCGGTGTGGCCCTCGCCGCTGTCGCGCTCGGCGAGCAGCTCGGCCTCGCGGCCGACGCGGCCGGCATAGAACGCCCGTGCCGCCCGCGCGCCCAGCTCGCGCAAGCGTGCCGCGCGCTCGCGGATCAGCGCAGCCGGCAGCTGCGGCATGCGCGCGGCCGGTGTGCCCTCGCGCGCGCTGAACGGAAACACGTGCAGGAAGGTGAGCCCTGCCTCCTCGACCAATGCCTGCGTGTTCGCCGCCATCACCTCGGTTTCGGTGGGAAATCCGGCGATCAGGTCGGCGCCGAACGCCATGCCGGGCCGCAGCCGCCGCGCCCGCTCGGCCACGCGGATCACGTCCGCGCGCAGATGCCGCCGCTTCATCCGCTTCAGGATCAGATCATCGCCCGCCTGCACCGAGAGATGCAGATGCGGCATCAGCCGAGGCTCCTCGGCGATCACCCGCCACAAATCGTCGTCGATCTCCACCGGGTCGAGCGACGACAGCCGTAGCCGCGGCAGCTCCGGCACCAGCGCCAGCAGCCGCCGCGCCATCTGCCCGAGGCTCGGCGCCCCCGGCAGGTCCGGGCCGTAGGACGTGATGTCCACCCCCGTCAGCACCACCTCGCGATAGCCGGCTTCGACCAGCGCGCGCACCTGACGCACGATCTCGCCGATCGGCACGCTCCGCGACGGGCCGCGGCCATAGGGGATGATGCAGAAGGTGCAGCGATGGTCGCAGCCCTGCTGCACCTGCACGAAGGCGCGCGCCCGGCCGGCGAACTCGGTCACCAGATGCCCAGCGGTCTCGCGCGCCTCCATGATGTCGGCGACCGCCACGCGCGGCCCCTCCCCTGCCCAGGTCGCCGCCTCCAGCTTCTCCTGGTTGCCGATCACCCGATCCACCTCGGCCATCGCCGCCCACGCCTCGGGGCGGATCTGCGCCGCGCAGCCGGTGACGACGATCCGCGCGGATGGGTGCTCGCGCCGCAGCTTGCGGATCGCCTGGCGCGCCTGCCGCTCCGCCTCCGCCGTCACCGCGCAGGTGTTCACCACGATCGTGTCCGCGCCCGCCGCCGCGAGATGGCCGCGGATCACCTCACCCTCGACCGTGTTCAGACGGCAGCCGAAATTGAGGACCCGCCCCGTCATGCCGCGAGCGACCCGAGATCGAGCTCGCCGCGGAACGACTCCGCCGCCGGGCCCGTCATCGTCACCCGCCCGTCCTCGCCCCACGCGATCCGAAGCTCGCCGCCGTCCAGCATCACCGTCGCCGCGCGGCCCGCCAGCCCGCGCCGATGCGCGTTCACCAGCGCCGCGCACGCCCCCGTGCCGCAGGCGAGCGTCAGCCCCGCCCCGCGCTCCCACACGCGCAGCCGGATCAGGTCGGCGGCCAGCACCTCCGCGAAGCCGATATTGGCGCGCTCGGGAAACAAGGGATCGGTCTCAAGCGACGGGCCGAGCCGTGCGACGTCCAGTTCGGCCACATCCGGCACGAAGAACGTCGCATGCGGATTGCCCATGGAACACGCGGCCGGGTCCTCGACCCCCTCGCGCGCCAGCGGCAGATGCAGCGTGTCGACCTCGCGCGCGAGCGGAATCTCCGCCCAGCCGACACGCGGCAGCCCCATGTCCACCGTGACCAGCCCGCCCGGCGCGCGCGACGCCCGCAGCACGCCGCCCGGCGAGCCGATCGCCACCGTATCGCCCCCCGTCTCGCGCAGGAGGAGATCGGCCACGCAGCGCGTGGCGTTGCCGCACGCCTCGGCGAGCGAGCCATCCGCGTTGACGATGCCCATCCAGGCAACGGTCCCGGGGTCCTTGGGCGGCTCGATCAGGATTACCTGGTCGCAGCCGATGCCGCGCCGGCGATCCGCCACCGCGCGCGCCACCGCGGCGCCGAGCGACACCGCGCCCTGCCGGGCATCGAACACGACGAAGTCGTTGCCCAGCCCATGCATCTTCCGGAAGGCAGTCATGGAGCCGCATATAGGCGCCAGGGCAGCCCCCAGACAATGCGCAGCACCGCAGGGGGCTCCGCCCCCTGCACCCCCGCCAAGGGCCATTGGCCCTTGGAACCCGTGAGCTCAGCGCCAGAACGCCTCGGCCAGCACCCGCAAATTCGCATGGCCCATCCGCGCATAGGTCAGCGGATGCGCCTTCGCCGGGTCCTGCTCCGCCTCCACCACCAGCCATCCGGCATAGCCGGCCGCGGCCACCGGGCCCAGGACCGCGCGGTAGTCCACACAGCCGTCGCCCGGCACCGTGAACACACCCGCCAGCACCGCGTCCAGGAAGCTCAGGTCGCGCACCTGCTCCAGCACACCCGGCCGCACATCCTTGCAATGCACATGCACCACCCTGGCCGCATGCCGCCGCGCCACCGCCGCCGGATCGCCGCCCGCGAAGGTCAGATGCCCGGTATCGAGCAACAGCCCGACCTCGGGCCCGGTCATCGCCATCAGCCGGTCCACCTCCGCCTCGGTCTGGATCACCGTGCCCATGTGGTGGTGATAGGCGAGCGCCAGCCCGCGCGCCGCGAGCCGCCGCCCCATCTCGCTCAACCGCCCCGCGAGCCGCGTCCAGCCCGCCTCGTCCAGCACCGGCCGCCGCGACAGCGCCACGCCACGCGACCCGTGCACCGTCCCGGTCACCTCCGCATGCACCATCACCCGACAGCCGAGTGCCGCCAGCAGCGCGATGCGCCCCCCGGCCTCCGCCATCTCGGCGTCGACGTCGCGTTCCAACAGCCGCGAGCCATACCAGCCCGACACCAGCGCGAGCCCATGCCGCGCCAGGATCGGCCCCAGCACCGCCGCATCGCGCGGGAACTTGTTGCCGAGTTCCACCCCCTCGAACCCGGCGAGCCTCGCCTCCGCCAGACACGTCTCGAGCGGCGTTTCCGCCCCCAGCTCCGGCATGTCGTCATTGGTCCAGGTGAGCGGATTGATCCCCAACCGCACCGCCATCTCAGCCCCCTACACGCTGCCCCTTGCGCCCGCGCTCCCATCCCGCCCGCGCCGCACGCTGCGCCCCGTCGCGCGGCACCTCCGTCACCGGCACGTCCCACCAAGCCCCACCCTCCGCCGTGCCGCGCGCAGGATCCGTCTCGATCACCAGCACCGTCGTCCGCTTCGCCGCGAAGGCGCGCGGCAGCGCCGCCGCCAGCGCCGCCACATCGGCGCAACGGATCGCCTGCGCGCCGAGGCTCTCGGCATGCGCGGCGAAATCCACCGCCGGCACGCCCGCGAGCAGGTTGTTGAACGCCGCCCCGCCCGTCGCCGCCTGCAGGCGGTGGATGCAGCCGAAACCGCGATTGTCCAGCACCACGATCGTCAGCTTCGCCCCCAGCGCGACCGACGTGGCGATCTCGCTGTTCAGCATCAGGTAGCTGCCGTCGCCGACCAGCACCACCACCTCGCGCTCAGGGGCCGCGAGCTTCGCCCCCAGCCCGCCGGCGATCTCATAGCCCATGCAGGAGAAGCCGTACTCCAGATGGTAGGAGGCGCTGTCGATCGCGCGCCAGAGCTTGTGCAGCTCGCCCGGCAGCCCGCCCGCCGCGCACACCACGATGCCGCGCGCCGGCATCGCCCGGTTCACCGCCCCCAGCACCTGCGCGTCCGTCGGGGCGCCGCCGCGCGGCGCCGTGACGCGATCGACGGTGCGGCGCCAGCGCGCGATCGCCGCCGCCGCCGTCTCCTGCCACGGCGTCGGCGCCGCCCAGCCCTTCAGCACCCCGCCGAGCGCGGCGAGCCCGCGCCCCGCATCCGCCACCAGCGGCAGCGCGTCGTGCTTCGCCGCATCGAACGAAGCGACGTTCAGCGCAACGAGCCGCGCCTTGGGAAACAGCGCGCGCGAGCCGGTGGTGAAGTCCTGCAACCGCGTCCCGATCGCCAGCACGACATCCGCGCGCGCGGCGAGCGCATTCGCCGACCCCGCGCCCGTCACGCCGATTGCGCCGGCATTGCGCGGATGGTCCCAGGCGAGACTGCCCTTGCCCGCCTGCGTCTCCGCGACCGGCGCGCCATGCCGCGCCGCGAATGCCGCGAGTTCGGCCTCGGCGCGCGCGTATTTCACCCCGCCGCCGGCGATGATCAGCGGCCGCGTCGCCGCGCGCAGGACCGCAGCGGCCGCCGCAAGCTCGTCCGGATCGGGCGCCGGCGCGCGCGGACGATGCAGCCGCGTCCGGAAGAACGCGGCCGGCCAGTCGATCGCCTCGGTCTGCACATCCTGGGGGAACGCGAGCGTCACCGGCCCGCACTCGGCCGGATCGGTCAGCACGCGGATCGCGGCGGGCAGCGCGGCAAGAAGCTGTTCGGCGCGCGTGATGCGGTCGAAATAGCGGCTGACCGGGCGGAAGCAATCGTTCGCGGACACGGTCGCGTCGCCGAAATCCTCCACCTGCTGCAACACGGGATCGGGGCGGCGGCTGGCGAACACGTCGCCCGGCAGGAACAGCACCGGCAGGCGGTTCACATGCGCGACGGCCGCCGCGGTCACCATGTTGGTCGCCCCCGGCCCGATCGAGCTGGTGCAGGCCATCATGCGTCGGCGCGCTTGCGTCTTGGCATAGGCGATCGCGGCATGCGCCATCGCCTGCTCGTTGTGCGCGCGGAAGGTCGGCAGGCGGCGCCGCGCCGCGTGCAGCGCCGGCCCCAGCCCGGCGACGTTGCCATGGCCGAAGATCGCCCACACGCCCCCGAACAGCGGCACCCGCCTGCCGTCGAGCTCGGTCTCCTGCGCGGCCAGGAACCGCACCACGGCCTCGGCCGCGGTCAGCCTGATCATGGCCATGGCGTCACGTTTCCCCATGTTGACGGGACGCAAGTGTTACGGATGGATGGTGCGCCCCACAAGCGAGGCCGCCAGACCCGCCATGCTCCACTTCGCCCAGTTCGGCGCCGGCCGGATCGGCGCCATCCATGCCGCCAACCTGGCCGCGCACCCGCGCGCCGCGCTGCGCCACGTGATCGATGTGAACCGCGCCGCGGCCGAGGCGATCGCGGCACGATACGGCGCGCGCGTCTCCTCCGCCGAGGCCGCGCTCACCGACCCGGAGGTGGGGGCGGTGATCATCGCCTCCTCGACCGACACCCACGCCGAGCAGGTGATCGCCGCGGCGCAGGCGGGCAAGGCGATCTTCTGCGAGAAGCCGATCGACCTCTCGCTCGCGCGCACCGACGCGGCGATCGCGGCGGTGCGTGCGGCCGGCGTGCCCATGCTGGTCGGCTTCAACCGCCGCTTCGACCCGAGCTTCGCCGAGCTCCAGCGCCGCCTCACCGCCGGCGCGATCGGCGCGGTGGAGCAGGTGATCGTCACCAGCCGTGACCCGGGCCTGCCGCCGCTCTCCTACCTCAAGGGCTCGGGCGGGCAGTTCCGCGACATGACGATCCACGACTTCGACATGGCGGCCTGGCTGCTCGGCGAGCCCCCCGTGGAGGTGTTCGCCTACGGCGCCGCGCTGGTCGATCCCGCCGTCGCCGCCGAGGGCGATATCGACTCCTGCATGGTGCTGCTGCGCACCGCCTCCGGCCGGATGGCGCATATCAACAACGCGCGCCGCGCCACCTACGGCTACGACCAGCGCATCGAGGTGCTCGGCAGCCTCGGCCGGCTGATCGCCGGCAACCGCACGCCGACGACGGTCGAGCAGGCGGATGCCGACTCGGTGCGGTCCGACAAGCCGCTGCACTTCTTCCTCGAACGCTATGCCGAGGCGTACCGGCTGGAACTCGCTGCCTTCATCGACGCGGTGACGAGCGGCGGACCGGTGCCGGTCGGCGCCGAGGAGGCGCGCGCCGCGCTGGTGCTGGCCGAGGCGGCGATCCTGTCGCTCAGCGAGCGCCGGCCGGTCGCAGTCGCGGAGATCGGCTGATGTCCGCCCTGCCGCCGGTCTCGCTGGCCGGCCGCGTGGTGCTGGTGACCGGCTCGTCGCAGGGCGTCGGCGAGGGGATCGCCCGCGCCGCCGCCGAGGCGGGTGCGGCCGTCTGCATCACGGGCCGCAACTCGGCGCGCGCCGAGGCCGTTGCCCGGTCGCTGCGCGACGCTGGCACGCGCGCCCATGCGGTCGCCGCCGACCTCGCCGACCCCGATGCCTGCCGCCGCATCGTCGCCGAGGCGGAGGCCGCGCTGGGCACGGTCGATGCGCTGGTCAACGCCGCGGGCCTGACCGACCGGGGTCGGATCGAGGACACGCCGGTCGCGCTCTGGGACAGGCTGTTCGCGGTGAACGCGCGCGCGCCGTTCATCCTGACCCAAGAGCTGGTGCGCCGGCTCAAGGCCGCACAGCGGCCGGGCGCGGTGGTCAACATCATCACCATGTCGAGCCATGGCGGGCAGCCCTTCCTCACCGCCTACTCCGCTTCGAAGGGCGCGCTCGCGACGCTGACGAAGAACACCGCGCATGCGCTGCGGCGCGACCGCATCCGGGTCAACGGCATCAATCTCGGCTGGACGGACACGCCGGCCGAGCACGTGATCCAGGCGCGCGACGGGCGCCCGCCCGACTGGCTCGACACGGCCGAGGCCGCACAGCCCTTCGGCCGGCTGATCCGCCCGCGCGACGTCGCCGGGCTCGCGGTCTATCTGCTCTCGGACGCTGCCGAGATGATGACCGGCGCGCTGATCGACTTCGACCAGACCGTGATGGGAGCCTACGATTGATGCACCGTGCCGAGCTCGCGCGCCGCCGCGACATCGCCGCTGGGCTGGCCGCCGAGGCCGCGTCGCTCGCCGCGCGGATGCGCGCCGAGGGGCGCGGGACCGCCAGCCTCAAGGGCACGCAGGACTTCCTCACCGAGGCGGACGGCGCGACCGAGCGCTTCCTGCGCGACCGGCTCGGCGCGCTGTTCCCGGGCGAGGCGGTGCTCGGCGAGGAGATGGGCGGCGAGGTCGCGGGCGAGGGTCCGCTCTGGGTGCTCGACCCGATCGACGGCACCTCGAACTTCGCGCGCGGCGGCGACCGCTGGTGCGTCTCGGTCGGGCTGGTGGTCGGTGGCCGCGCGGTCGCCGGGGCGGTCGCGCGCCACGCGCCTGCCGAGGTGTTCGCCGGCGCGCAAGGCGCGGGCGCGACGCTGAACGGATCGCCCATCCGCGCCGCGCCGACCGAGGACATCACCCGCGCGATCGTCGAGGTCGGCTGGTCGCTGCGCTCGCCGCTCGCGGGCTTCCACCGCCTCGCCGAGCGGGTGATGGGGGCGGGTGCGGGGCTGCGCTGCGGCGGCTCGGGCGCGCTCGGCCTGGTCGAGACCGCGGCCGGACGGCTGGATGCCTACCTGGAGCTGCACATCAACTCCTGGGACGCGGCGGCGGCGCTGGCGATCGCGCGCGAGGCCGGCTGCTGGACGACCGATTTCGACAGCGGCGACTGGCTCGCGAGCGGCAACCCGATCGGCTTCGGCGCCCCCGCCCTCGGTTCCCGCCTCGCCGCGCTGCTTCGGGCTTGAGGCGCAGCGTCATCGGGACTTAACTTTGCACGATCGAGAAGACCGGGCACCCAAGCGCGGCTCGGACAGGGAGAACACCATGACGTCCAAACGCGTTTTCGCCGCCGCACTGTTCGCGGGAGCGCTCGCCGCCCTGGTGCCCGGCGCCGCGCGCGCCCAGGGGCAGCTCACCGTGTACTGCTCGGTGCAGGAGGAGTGGTGCCGGCCGATGATGGCGGCCTTCGAGCGCGCCACCGGCATCCGCGTGGCGATGACCCGCAAGAGCTCGGGCGAGACGCTGACGCAGATTCGCGCCGAGGCGACCAACCCGCGCGGCGACGTGTGGTGGGGCGGCACCGGCGATCCGCACATGCAGGCGGCCGAGGAGAACCTCACCGTCGAGTATCGCTCGCCGCGCCTGTCCGAACTGCACGACTGGGCAACCCGCCAGGCGCAGCAGGCGAACTTCCGCACCGTCGGCATCTATGCCGGCGCGCTCGGCTACTCCTATAACGTGCCGGAGCTGCAACGCCGGCGGATCGAGGCGCCGCGCTGCTGGTCGGATCTCGCCAAGCCCGAGTTCCGCGGCGAGGTGCAGGTGGCCGATCCGAACACCTCCGGCACCGCCTACACGCTGCTCGCCACCATCGTGCAGCTGATGGGCGAGGAGCCGGCCTTCGACTACCTCAAGGCGCTGCATCGCAACATCAACCAGTACACCCGCTCGGGGGCCGCACCGGCGCGCGCGGCCGCGACCGGCGAGTCGGTGGTCGGCATCACCTTCCTGCACGACGCGGTGACGCAGAAGGTGAACGGCGCGCCGGTGGAGCTGGTCGGCCCGTGCGAGGGCACCGGCTACGAGATCGGCTCGATGTCGATCATCCGCGGCGCGCGCAACCTCGACAACGCCAAGCGCTTCGTCGACTGGGCGCTGAGCCCGGAGGCGCAGGCGATCGGCGCCGAGGCGAAGGCGTACCAGCTGCCCTCGAACCGCGCCGCGCCGATCCCGCCGCAGGCGCCGCGCTTCGAGAACATCAAGCTGATCGACTACGACTTCGCGCGCTGGGGCTCGGCGGCGGAGCGCACCCGGCTGCTGACCCGCTGGGAGCGCGAGGTGCGCGCGGCCGCACGCTGACGATCCGATCCAGGCGGCGCGCGTGGGTGCGCTGAGCCTCGCGCGCGTCGCCCTGGCCTGCGCCGCGTTCGGGCTGCTGATCCCGCCCTGGTACGGGCTGGAGCGCGGCTTTGCCGGCTGGCCCGGCGGCGAGGCCGCGCCGCTCGCGGTGCTGCTCGCGGGCGGCGGCGCGTGGTGGCTCTGGCCGGTGCCGCTGATCCTGCTCGGCTGCGCGCCTTCGCTGCTCGGACGGCGCGCCGAAGGGCAATTGCTGACCGCCTGCGGCGCGGGCGCGATCGCCTGGGTGTTCCTGCAAGGCTGGGCGATCGGCCTGCCGGGCACGGTGTGGAGCATCGCCGCGCCGTTCGTCGGCGCGGACGCGACCCAGCCCGCGCTCGGCTGGGGGGCGACCGTCCTGCTCACCGGCGCGGTCGGGCTGCTCGCGGCCGGACTCGCCGCCCAGGGGCGCTTCGGCGGCGACGCCTTCGTCGCGTTCCTGGTGACCGGCAGTGCCGCGCTGCTGCTGATGTTCGTGTTCGCCCCGCTGCTGACCATCCTCTCGGCCGCGGCGGTGGAGGACGGCGAGATCGCCCCCGGCGCGCTGATCGGCCGGCTCGCCGCGCCCGAGGCGTGGAGCCTCGCCTGCGTCACCTCCTCGCTCGGCTGCGGCGTGGTGTGGAACACGCTGGTTCTGGCGACGCTGACGGGCGTGCTCTCGACCCTGCTCGGGCTCGCCTTCGCGCTGCTCGCCGCACGCGCCAAGCTGCGCCTCAGCGGGGCGTTCCGCGCGCTCGCGATCCTGCCGCTGATCACGCCGCCCTTCGTGGTCAGCCTGTCGCTGATCGTGCTGTTCGGCCGCACCGGCATGGTCACCGAGGCGCTGAGCGCGCTCTTCGGCATCCCGCGGTCGCGCTGGATCTACGGCATGCCCGGCGTGCTGATCGCGCAGCTGCTCGCCTTCACGCCGATCGCCTTCATGCTGCTCGAAGGAGCCGTGCGGCAGATCGCGCCGAGCCTTGAGGAGGCCGCCTCCACCATGGGCGCGCGGCGCTTCACCGTGTTCCGCACCGTCACTTGGCCGCTGCTGCGCCCGGGGCTCGCCGCGGCGTTCCTGCTCGGCTTCGTCGAGAGCCTGTCGGATTTCGGCAACCCGCTGGTGCTCGGCGGGGATTTCGACGTGCTGGCGACCCGCATCTTCTTCGCGATCGCCGGCGCCCGGCACGATCCCGGCCGCGCCGCGGCGCTGGCGCTGCTGCTGCTCGGCCTCACCTTCGGCGCCTTCGCGCTCCAGACCGCCTGGCTCGGCAAGCGCCGCTACGTCACCGTGACGGGCAAGGGCGATTCCGGCGTGCCCTCGCCGCTGCCGCGCGGCCTCGCCATCGCCTGCGGCGCGGTGGCGTTCCCGTGGATGGCGTTCACCGCGATCGTCTACGCGATCATCATGCTCGGCGCATTCGTGCACGACATCGGCCGCAGCGACATGACCTTCACCTGGCGGCACTACATCACCGCCTTCGAGGTGGAGTGGTTCCAGGGCCTGGTGTTCCGCGGCGCGGCCTGGGACTCGCTGTTCACCACCATCGAGGTCGCGGCGATCTCGGCGCCGCTGACGGCGGGCCTCGGCATCCTGCTCGCCTGGCTGCTGGCGCGGCAGTCCTTCCCGGGGCGACGCACGCTCGAATTCATGGCGATGCTGTCCTTCGCCATCCCGGGCACGGTGGTGGGCGTGTCCTACATCATGGCGTTCAACGTCCCGCCGCTGGAGCTCACCGGCACCGCGCTGATCCTGGTGATCTGCTTCGTGTTCCGGAACCTGCCGGTGGGCGTGCGCGGCGGCATCGCGGCCCTGGCGCAGATCGACCGCTCGCTCGACGAAGCCTCCGCCACCATGGGCGGCGGCGCGGTCGCCACCCTGCGCCGCGTGATCCTGCCGCTGATGCGCCCGGCCATCATCGCGGCCCTCGCCTATTCCTTCGTGCACGCGATGACGGCCGTCTCGGCGGTGATCTTCCTCGTCTCGGCCCGCCACAACCTCGCGACCGTCTATATCGTCGGCCGGGTGGAGGCGGGCGAGATCGCGCTCGCGATCGCCTATTCCTCGGTGCTGATCCTGATCATGCTCGCGGTGGTGCTGGGGATCGACCGGATCGTCGGCCGCGCGCAGATCGGCCGGCGCGCGCCCGCCGGCGCGATGCAGCCCGCCGCCGTTCCGGTGACCGCCTGACCATGCCCGACCCCGCGATCCGCTTCGAGACCGTGACCAAGGCCTTCGGCCCCGTGCGCGCGGTCGACGCCGTCAGCTTCGACCTGCCGCGCGGCGCCCTGGTGACGCTGCTCGGCCCCTCGGGCTGCGGCAAGACCACCACGCTGCGGCTGATCGCGGGGCTGGAACTGCCGTCCGAGGGGCGGATCGAGATCGAGGGGCGCGACGTCAGCCGCCTTGCCGCGGCCGAGCGGCGCATCGCCATGGTGTTCCAGTCCTACGCCCTGTTCCCGCACATGACGGTGCTGGAGAACGTCGCCTACGGCCTCTCCGTGAACGGCGCGCGGCGGGCGGCGGCGGAGGCCGAGGCGCGGGCGATGCTCGCCTCGCTCGGGCTCGACGGGTTCGAGGCGCGGCTGCCGGCGGAGCTCTCGGGCGGGCAGCAGCAGCGCGTGGCGGTGGCGCGCGCGCTCGTGCTGCGGCCGCAGGTGCTGCTGTTCGACGAGCCGCTGTCGAACCTCGACGCGCGGCTGCGCCGGCGCGTGCGCGAGGACATCCGCGACCTGCAACGCCGGCTCGGCCTCTCCGTGGTGTACGTGACGCACGACCAGCAGGAGGCGCTGGCGGTGTCGGACCTGGTGATCGTGATGCGCGACGGGCGGATCGCGCAGATGGGCACGCCCACGGAGCTGTACGAGGACCCGGCGGATGCGTTCGTGGCCGACTTCATGGGCGAGGCGAACGTGATCGCGGGCGAGGTGCTGGCCGCCGAGGGTGGCCGGGCGCGGCTGGCGATCGGCGGGGCGGAGGTGGAAGTGGCGATGCGCGCGCACCCGGTGGGACCGGCGACGCTGGCGGTGCGGCCCGAGGCGGTGAC
>CAZHMM010000078.1:0-18002 GCA_964533585.1 uncultured Elioraea sp. | reverse complement strand
AGCGGCGGGCGGATCGCGGCCGGCGCCTCGGCCTCGCGCCGGTCGGGGGCGGGATCGCGCTGCTGCGGCGCATCGAGCCGCCAGCCTTCGCCGGTCCAGCCCTGCTCGCCCGCCCAGCCGCTGCCGCGGCTGTCGAAGGCGAAGGGGGCTGCGCCCGGCAGCGCGCGGAACCCCGCCTCGACCAGCCGATACCAGCTTCCGTCGGAGGGACCGCGCGCGCCGTACCAGCCGCAGACGATCAGCCGGTCCTCGGCGCGGGTGAGCGCGACATAGAGCAGGCGCCGGTGCTCGGCGTCCTGGCGCGCCTTCTCCGCCGCCAGCAGATCGTCGAACACGGGATCGCGCAGATCGGCGCGGGCGGCCCAGAGCGGCACATGCGGACGGCCCGGCACCGTATCGTCCGCCCAGAGCACCGTCTCCTGCACGCGCGGCTCGCGCACCGTGTCGGGCAGGATGACGATCGGCGCCTGCAACCCCTTCGCCGCATGCACCGTCATGACGCGCACGGCGTCGCCGGCACCTTCCTGCTCGCGCTTCACCTCGAGCCCGCTGCGCTCGATCCAGTGGATGAAGCCCTGCATGCTGGGGGGGGCCAACTGCTCGTAGTGCAGCGCCTGGGCGAGCAGTTCCTCGATCGGATCGGCGGCATCGGGGCCGAGGCGGCGCCGGAGCCGGAAGCGCCCGCGCCGTTCGCCCAGCAGATGCGCGAGCACGTCGTAGGGCCGGTCGTAATCGGCGCGCGCGGCGATCTCCTCGATCAGCGCCGCCGCTTCTTCCCATTCGCGCCGCTCGGCGCGGCGGTCGCGCAGCGCCGACCAGAGCGTGGAGGGCCGCAGCCGTGCGACGTCGTCGCGGTCGCGCGCGAGCGCGAACAGGCTCTCCTCGTCGACGTCGCAGAACGGTCCGCGCAGCACCTCGGCGAGCGACAGGTCGTCCTCGGGCTGCACTGCCGTGCGGCAGAGCGCGAGGATGTCCTGCACCGGCAGGCTCCCGGCGAGGGTGAGGCGGTCGAGGCCCGAGACCGGCACCTGCTCGCGCTTGAGCTCGCGCACCAGCTTGGCGACGAAGGCGTCGCGCCGGCGCACCAGGATCATCACGTCCCCGGCACGGATACGGCGATCGCGCGCTGCCAGATCCTCGCGGCCGATCCAGGACTTGATGCGCCGCGCGATCGCGACCGCCAGGCGCTGCGCTGGATCGGGCAGCTCGATCGCCTGCGTGACGGGTTCCCACGCTTCCGCCTCCGGCACCTCCGCGCCGGACACCAGCGGCCAGAGCTCGACCGATCCCGCATGGCCCTCGCGCGCGGCGCGGTGCGCGATCGTCTCGCCGGCGAGCGACACGCCGCGCCCGGCATCGCCGGCGAACACCGCGTCGGTGAGCGCCAGCACCGGCGCGACCGAGCGGAACGAGAGCGTCAGGCTCTCCGGCCGCCAGCGCGCGCGGGCGTCGTGCGCGCGGCGCTCGAAGATGCCCTTCCAGTCGACGAAGGCCTGCGGGTCCGCACCCTGGAAGCCGTAGATCGACTGCTTGTCGTCACCCACCGCGAACATGGTGCGCGGCCCCGGCCGCGCGCCGAGCCCGGTGAAGAACTCCCCGGTCAGCGCGCCGACGACCGCCCACTGATCCGGGTTGGTGTCCTGCGCCTCGTCGAGCAGCACGTGATCAAGCCCGGCATCCAGCTTGTAGTGCACCCACTCGACCGCGCCGTGCGTTTCGAGCAGGCGCCGTGCCGCGGCGATCAGATCGTCGTAGTCGAGCGCCGCGCGCGCGTCCTTCGCACCGCGATAGCGCTCGATCACCGGCAGGCCGATGCGCGCGAGCGCGGCCGACGCCTCGGCCAGCCGCACCGCGCGCAACCGGCGCTCGATCCCGGTCACGCGCTCGGCCTCGGTGGCGGCGATCGCGAAGGCATCGGCGCAGAGCGCCTGCACCTTCTTGGGCGCAACCGTCTTCTCGGCGCGCGGCGTACCGTTCTTGGTCAGGAACAACAGCCGGTAGTCATCCCACTGGGTGGCGCGCGCGATCGCGTCGGCGGCGAGCCAGGCGCGCAAGGCGTGCCCGCTCTCCGCTTGCGCGCCGTTCGCGCCGATCCACGCCTCGGCGAGCCGCGCAAGCGCGTGCGCGACCTCATCGGGCGGGTCGCACGCCTCCGCCAGCACCGACGCCTCGGTCTCGTCGATGTCGAGCGCGAGCACGCGCCGTTGCGCGGCCGCGACACCGTCAGGGCTGTTGCCGATCGCGGCGAGCCCGGGCCGGCCGCGCGCGGGCAGCACGGCGCGGATCGCCTCGCCGAGCCGTCCGGGATCGGTGAGCGACGCGAGCCGTGCGACCGCCTGCTCGCCCGACGCCGTCAGCGGTGCCTCGGCGAGGGCGGACTCGCGCGCCTGTTCCAGCAGTCCCTGCGCCTCCGCCTCCTCGACCAGCGCGAATTGCGGCGGGATGCGCGCCTCCAGCGGGAACCGGCGCAGCAGGCCCTGGCAGAAGGCATGGATGGTGGCGATCTTCATCCCGCCCGGCAGGTCGAGCACGCGCGCGAACAGCGCGCGCGCCCGCTCGCGCGTCGCGGTGTCCGGCGTGAGCCCCGCGAGGTCGGCGATCTCGGCATCGAGCGCCGCGTCCGGCAACGTCGCCCAGGCGCCGAGCCGCGCCTGCAGGCGTGTCGCCATCTCGGCCGCGGCAGCACGGGTGAAGGTGAGGCAGAGGATATGCGCCGGATCGTTGCCGGCGAGCATCAGCCGCAGCACGCGATCGACCAACAGGCGCGTCTTGCCCGACCCGGCCGAGGCCGAGACCCACGAGGATGCGCGCGGATCGGCGGCAGCGCGCTGCTCGGGTGTCGGCGCGCTCATTCGGCGTCGAGCCCCGCCGACCACTCGTCCACGCGCGCGAGCACCGCATAGTCCGAGCGGTACAGCTCGAGCCGCGGATGCGGCCGCGCCATGTAGGGCGTCGCCGGATCGTCGAAGGCGTGCAGCCGGCGCAGCAGGCCGGTCCAGGCGGTCTCGGAAGCGGCCGCCTCCTCGCCCGCACAGCGCGGGTGCTCCGCGCCGGCGACATAGCCGCCGGAGAGATGCCAGTAGGCAAGCTCGCCCGGCGGCAGCGCCGGGATGCCGTCGAACGCGCCGCGCGCGGCGAGTGCGGCCTCCAGCGTGAGCTGCGGCTGGGTGCCCGCCTTGACCTGCGCGTCCTTCGGCACCGAGCCGGTCTTGTAGTCGAGCACCGCGAGCCGTCCGTCGCGCTGCTCGATCCGGTCCGCCTTCGCCACCAGCAGGAACGGGCCGCCCGGCAGGCCGCTGATCGCGTGCTCGGTCTTCACCTCGGTGAACAGGCCGCGCAGGGGAGCGTTCGCACGGCGAGCCGTTTCGATCTCGGTGACGAAGCCGGCGATGCGCGCGAGCCGCGGCCGCCACAGCGCCGCCTGCGCCGGCCGCGCGCCGCGCCGATCGAGCCGGCGCAAGAACGCCTCGTTCAGCATCCGCTCGGCCTCGGCGCGCGCAGGCCAGCTGAGTCCCGTGGCGCGCAGCACATCAGCGATGCCGCCATGGACGATGTCGCCGAAATCGCTTGCATCCGCCTCGTCGTCGAGCGGCTCCAAGGGCTCGATGCCGAGCACACGGCGCGCATAGAGCGCGTAGGGGTCGGCGATCCAGGTGGCGATCTCGGTGACGGAGAGACGTCGCGGACGGGCAACGAGCGGCGGGCGCGGCGCCGGGCGCGGCACCGGCATCGGCGCGCCGGGATCATCCAGCACGCGTGCGATCGCGGCGAAATCCTCCGCCGGGCGGATCAGCCGCTCCGCCTCGTCACCGAACTGGCCGTGCAGGAAGGCCGCGAGCCGCGACAGCCAGCGCGACGGCACGGTGGGCGCGCCCTCGGCACGCCGGCTCCGCGTCAGCAGCACCTCGCCGCCGGCGCAGAGCAGCTGCGCGACGTCGTGCGCCGCCTGGCCGATGCGCCGTTCGGGTGACGGCAGGCCCATCTCCTCGCGCATCGGCCGCGACAGCCACGGCCCCGGCTCGGCGGCCGCCGGCCAGGTGCCCTCGTTCAGCCCGGCGAGCACGATCAGATCGGCACGTTGCAGTCGCCCCTCCAGCGCGCCGAGGATCGCCACGCGCGGATGCTCGGCCTCGGCGCGGCGCAGCCGCACGACCGGCCCTTCCAACATCGGCTCAAGCAGGGCGGGAAACTGGCGCGGTGCGACCGGCGGCAGGCTCTCGACCGCGAAGGCGAGCTCGGCGAGATGGCGCGCCAGCGCCTCGCCGTCCTCGCGCGCCCAGAGGCGCAGTGGACCCGGCAGGTCCGGCGTGTCGGCGAGCCGCTCGGCCGCGCGCAGATGCGCCTCCAGCAGATCGCCAAGCGGAACGGAGCGTTGCCCGGCGAGCGCGAGCACGGGGGCGAGGATAGGGCGGAGGCGATCGAGGCAGCGCGTGGCGGCGTCGAAATCCGCCCCGCGTGGGGGAAAGCCGCGCGCGGCTCCGATCGCGGCGGCGAGCCCGTCCAGGCCCGGCGCGGGGCGCGGTCCGCGCAGCGCGGTGCGCTCCAGCGCGCGCGCCTCCAGCCGGAAGCGCGACGGCAGCTCGCCCGCGGCGGCGAGCGGGTGCTTCAGCAGCGCGAGCAGCGCGACAGGCGCGAGATGCTCCGCCACGGCCGCGGCAAGCAGGCGGATGAAGGTGCCGGCGGGCGTGTTGGTCAGCGGCTCGCCGCCGGAATCGTCGGCGCGCACGCCGAACCGGCCGAGCTCGGTGGCGATGCGGCGGGCGAGGAAGCGGTCGGGCGTCACCACCGCGACGGTGTGGCCGGGCGTTTCGAGGGCGCGCCGCACGGCCAGCGCCGCGACCATCGCCTCCTCGTGCGGGTCGGCGGCATCGACGCGCGCGAGCCCGACGAGGGACGCGCGCCAGCGATCCGGATCGCGCCGCCGCCATGCCTCCAGCCCGTCGGGCGGGGCCATGATCGCTGCGGCGAGGTCGGTGCGGTCGGGGATCGGTGCAACAGCGGCACGGGCGGGCCAGGCGCGCACCGCGTCGCGCGGGAGCGCCAGTCCGCGCAGCAGCCGCGCAAGCCCTGCCTGCGGATGGGTGTCGGGCAGCCTGTCCCACAGCGCATCGGGCAGCCGCTGGTCGAGCCCCGGCAGCACCACCGCGCCCTTGGGCAGTGCCGCGATCACGCCGAGCAGCTCTGCGACCGCCGGGATCGAGCCGGTCGAGCCCGCGGCGATCACCGGCGCGTCAGGCGGGTGCGTGCGCCACGTGTCCGCCTGCGCCCGCAGCAGCTGCACGCGCCGCTCGGCCGGGTCGCTCTCGCCGCGGCCGCTGAGCTCGTCCGGCCAGGCGCCGGTGACGATGTCGAGGAACTTGAGCGTGCGCTGCCAATGCTCGGCGAAGCGGTCGGGCACGAGCGTGCGCAGCTTCGCCGGATCGACATCCTCGGTCGCCATCTCATCGAACAGCGCGCCGAGCTCCTCGGCGAGGCGCCAGGCGCGGTCGAGCGGCAGGTCGGCCTCGAAGGCGGCGACGAGACGCGCAAGCGCGGCACGGCGTGCGAGCGGCGAGACCGCGGGCGGTGCCGCGAGCGCGCCCGTCATGGCCAGTGCCTCGTCCGGCAGGTCGCCGATCGGATGGATGCGCGGCAGCAGCGCCGGACGCCCGCCGGTGAGCCGCAGCATGGCGTCGGCCAGCCCGCGCCCGGCGCGCCGTGTCGGCAACAGAACGGTGACACGTGCGAGGGCGAGCGGGTCCTCGTCGGCGAGCGCGAGAATCCCGGCGGCGAGATCGTCGAGGAACGGCCGGTCGGCCGCGATCGTGAAGACGCGCGGGGTCGGAGGCGCCAGCGCGTCAGCGTGCATAGGCGAAGACGCTGGTGCGCCCGCGCAGCATCTCCTCGGCCTCGGTCAGGTCCTCGGGCGTGGAGAGATGCAGCCAGATGCCGTCATGGACGACCGCGCGCAGACGGTCAGCGGCGATCGCGCGGTTCCAGAGGAGGTTGGTGCTGAACGGGCCGTCGGGCGCCTCGGCGAACAGCGCGGGGGCCACGAGCTGCACGCCGGCATAGAGATAGGGGACGATCTCCTTCTCCTTCGGCCGGCGCACGCGCCCCCATGGATCGACCGCGAAATCACCGCGCCCGGCGTAGTAGGGCAGATGCGAGGCGCGATGCACCAGCAGCACCGCGTCGGTCGTGTCCGGATCGAACGCATCGGCGAGGCGGCGCAACGCCGGGCGCGCGCCGTCGAGCCAGAACGCGTCACCGTTGACGACGTAGAACGGAGCCTCGCCGAGATGAGCGAGCGCGCGGACGACACCGCCGCCCGTTTCGAGCAGTGTCTCCTCGTGGCTCTCGATCACTTCCGGCCGGTCGCGCGCGGCGAGCGCGCCCCGCACGGCGTCCGCGTGCCAGTGGGTGTTGACGACCACACGCTCCACGCCGGCGTCGGCGAGGTGATCGAGCGCGCGGTCGAGCAAGGAACGCCCGGCGACGTGCAGCAGCGGCTTGGCGGTCGTGTCGGTGAGCGGGCGCATGCGCGTCGCGAGCCCCGCGGCGAGCACCATGCCGCGCTTCGGGAAGGGCCTCATGCGGCGTGCTCCTCGGGTGCGCGACGTCGCTCGCGCGGGATGTGGGCGTCGAACCAGGCGGCGAGCGGCGCGCAGGCGGGATGGGCGAGCGCGCGGTCGAGCAGGCGCCAGGTGCGCGGCGCGTGGCGCAGGTAGTGCCGCTTGTTGTCGCGGCGGGCGAGCCGGGTCCAGAGCGCGGCGACGCGCGCGTGGCGCAGCGCGCCGTGCGCGGCGAAGGCGCCGAGGAAACGTGCGCGGTCGGCCACGTGTGCGGCATCGAGATAGTGCGCCAGCGCGGCGCGTCGGACGGCGGGATCGATATCGCGGCGGGCGTCCTCGAGCAGGCTCATCACGTCATAGGCGGGATGACCGGAACCAGCGTCCTGGAAGTCGAGCAGGCCGCAGGCGGCAGCGCCTGCACGATCGAGCCGCAGCAGGTTGTCGACGTGGAAGTCGCGATGCACCAGCACGGGCGGATCGTCGGCGAACGGCGCGAGCGTGGCGCGCGCCGCCTCGGTGAAGCCGGCCCGCACGCGCTCGTCCGGCTGCATGCCGAACGCGGCTGGCCACCACCAGTCGAGCAGCGTCGCGGCGGCGGCCGTGGCCATCGCCTCCACATCCCACGTGGGGAGGCCGGCCGGCGCCGCGTGGCGGTGCAGGTGCGCGAGCGCCTCCGCCGCCAGCACGTAGAGCCCGGCCTCGTCCTCCCCGCGCGCCAGCAGTGCGGTGAAGGTGTCTTCGCCCAGGTCCTCGATCAGCGCCAGCCCGACCGTCTCGTCGGCGAAATAGACCTCCGGCGCCGACAGGCCGAACCCGCGCAGATGCGCGGCGATGCGGAGGAAGGGCGCGATCGGCTCGCGGCCGGGCGGGCAGAGCATCAGCAGTGCCGGCACTGGCCCGCCGATCAGCCGCTCGTAGCGGCGGAACGACGCATCGGCCGGCAGGGGGACGCGCTCGGCCGCGCCGAAGCCGTGTGCGGCGAGGAACGCCTCCGGCGTCACGGCGCGAGCTCGACGAGCCGGTCGGGCCAGCCCGTCAGCGTGGCGACGCGCGCGTCCGGATCGCCGGCAACCGGCGCGAGCGCGATCGTCAGCGCGCCCGCGGGCGCGAGACTGCCGAGCCGCTCGGGCCACTCGACCAGCGCGATCCCTGCGCGCGCCTCGTCCCAGCCGAGTTCGGCAAGCTCGTCCGCGCCGGCGACACGCCACAGATCGTAGTGCCAGACCTCGACGCCGTCGGGCAGGGCATAGGTCTGCACCAGCGTGAACGAGGGGCTCGGCACGACCAGGTCGGGATCGCCCGTGGCGGCCCGCAGGAAGGCGCGCGCGAACGCCGTCTTGCCCGCGCCGTAGGGCCCGGCCAGCAGGATCGCATCGCCCGCGCGCGCGAGCCGCGCGACCGCCTGCGCAAGGCGCGCGGTCGCGGCCTCGTCGGGCAGGGCGAGAGTGCGCGACTCGGTCACGGTCATGGCATCGCCGCACGACTGTGCCAGCCCGGCCGCGCTTGCGCGACCGGGGACGGGGCGTATCTATGCCGGGAGCTGGTGCAGGAGACGAGGATGGCCGGGCCGACCGAGACCGATGTGTGCATCGTGGGGGCGGGGCCGGTCGGCCTGTTCCAGGTGTTCGAATGCGGCATGCTCAGGATGCGTTGCGTGGTGGTGGATGCGCTCGATGCGATCGGCGGGCAGTGCATCGCGCTCTACCCGGAGAAGCCGATCTACGACATCCCCGGCCATCCTTCCATCAGCGCGGCGGGGCTGATCGAGGCGCTGATCGCGCAGGCGGCACCCTTCCGCCCGGACTACCGGCTCGGCCGGCAGGTGGTGCGTCTCGCCCGCGAGCCGGACGGGCGGCTGCGCCTCGCCACCTCGGCGGGCGAGGAGATCCTCGCCACGGCGGTGGTGATCGCCGCCGGCGCCGGCGCGTTCGGCCCGAACCGCCCGCCGCTCGACGGCATCTCTGCGTTCGAGGGCCGGTCCGTGTTCTATGCCGTGCAGCGGCGCGAGGACTTCCGCGGCAAGCGCGTGGTGATCGCGGGGGGCGGCGACTCCGCGGTCGATTGGGCGATCAGCCTCGCCGAGGTCGCCTCATCGGTGCAGGTGGTGCATCGGCGGCCGAAGTTCCGCGCCGCCCCCGAGAGCGTCGCGCGCATGGAGGCGCTGGCGGCCGAGGGGAAGGTGGAACTGGTCGTGCCGTACCAGCTGCACGGCCTTCAGGGTGCTGATGGCGCGCTTGCGGCGGTCGAGGTGGCGACGCTGAAGGGCGAGGTGCGCACGCTGCCGGCGGACGCGCTGCTCTGCTTCTTCGGCCTCGCGATGGAGCTCGGCCCGATCGCCGAGTGGGGGCTCTCACTCGACCGATCGCATATCCGCATCGATCCGGCCACCTGCGCAACCAACATCCCGGGCGTCTTCGCGATCGGCGACATCGCGACCTATCCGGGCAAGCTGAAGTTGATCCTCCAGGGGTTCAGCGAGGCGGCGATGGCCGCGCACGCGATCCACCCGCTCATCTTCCCCGACCAGGCGCTGCACTTCGAGTACAGCACCACCAAGGGCGTGCAGGGGATCGCGGCGTAGGGCTTCACGCCGGCACGCGTTCGAGCAGCGGCGCGAAGGCGGGTGCGCCGCGCAGCGCGACACGGTCGGTGCGGATCACGCGCATCGCGTCGTTGAAGAAGGCGACGAAACGATCCGCGTGCGCGCCGGTGCCGATGGGGTACTGGCGCATCTTCCACCGGTTCGCCGGACCGCCCTGGTAGTAGACGTCGCCGGCGTTGTAGGCGCAGGCGACGACGGGCGGATCGAGCCGCGTGCGCGGCGCCTGGCGGCGGATATAGCCGACACCGGCGCGGATTGCGTTCTCGGGCACGCGCAGCCAGGCATCGCCGATCGTCGGGTCCCGCATCACCTCGCGCGCGGTCGAGATCAGTGTCTGGGTGAGCCCGACCGAGACGCGATGCGGCGTCGCCTCGTCGGAGACGAAGCCGGGCTCCTCGCGGCGTGCGCCGATCGCGTCATCGACCGAGCGCCGCCCGCCGGCGGACTCGGTGGCGATGGTCGCGAGCACGAGCTCGACCGGCACGCCCTCCTCGGCGGCGACGCGCAGGATCGCCGGGCCGACGACGCGGTGGTCGAGCAGCGCGCGGACGGTGCGCGGCTCGCCCGGCGTGCCGGCGGGGGCCGCGCCGTCGATCGCGACGCCGTCCGGTGTGAGCGCCCAGGTCACGCTGTCGGCGAAGACGCGATGCGGCCGGCTGATCAGCGGCAGCGAGTCGCGCAGCACCGCGGCGGTGGAGGCGGCGTGCGCGGTCAGCGCGGCGAGATGCTTCACCTCGCTGTCCTCGATGCCGGAGGGCGCGAACAGCGCGCCCCAGGTGAGCGGGCCCACCACGCCATCGACCTCAAGACCGTAACGGTCACGGAAGCGGCGCTGGAACGCGATCACCGCGGCCTCGGTCGCCGGTCCGAACAGCCCATCGGCGGTGCCGACCAGCCGCGCGACCTCCGGATCGCGCTCGATCAGCCGCGCCTGCAGCGCGCGCACATCCGGCCCGCGCATATAGGGCAGCGTCAGACGCAGCACGCGCTCGTAGCGCGGCGCACCGACGAAACGGTTCAGGCGCATGCGAATCTCCGACGGTCGGCGGCAACCGCGCGCGCGAGCGCGGCAAGGGCAGGGGCGAGGCCGGCATCCGGCGCCGGCGCGCGCGCGAGCAGCTGCTGCGCCTCGCCGAGCGGCGGGCAGCGCGCGAGCGCGGTCTCGGCGCCGAGGGCGGCGCGCGCATACGCCGCCGACGCGCCGTAGTAGAAGCCGAGCGCGGAGGCCGGCACGGCCGTGCGCGTGCGTGCCGCCTCCTCGGCGAGCGCCGCGTTCAGCGGCACAGCTTCGGCGGCGCTGCGCGCCTGGTCGCGCCGCTCGCGCAGTGCCAGCAGGTAGCCGGCCGCCAGCCGCGACCGCTCGGCGGCGGGAAGCGGCTGCGGGCCGGCGACCAGCGCGACCCGGTAGTTGGCGATCGCGCAGTCGAACCGCGCGGTCGCCTCCGCCGCGCGGCCGGAGCCGGGCGCCAGCGCCGCGGTGCCGAGGCGCAGGCACGCATTCGCCTTGATCTCGCGCGCCTGAAGGCAGACCGCATCGTCGGGACCGGTGCAGGCGACCGGCATGGCCGCGATCGCGGCGAGGTCGCCGGCGGCGTTCAGGTCCTTCAGCCGGTCGAGGTCGCGCGCCGTGCCGCAGGCGGCGAGCAGCAGCGCGAGAGCGAGTGCGGGGCGCATCAGGTCGTTTCCTTGGCGGCACGGGCAAGCGAGTCGGCGAGATCGAGGCCGGGCTCGCGGGCGAGCTTCGCGCCGGCCATGGCGAGCTGGTCGAGGGCTGCCGCCCCGCCCGGGTCCTCGCGCGCGGCATCGACAGCGGCGCGGAGTGCGGCCTGCGGCACGGCGACCGGGCCGGTCGGCAGGGGTACCGTGACGGGGGTGCTGTCGGTCTGGTCCAGGATGCGCTCCAGCACCGCGCGGCGGAACTGATGGATACCCTCCTCGAGCTCGATCGTGGTGGCGAAGCCTGTGCCCTCGCCGAGGGGCGCTGGCCGCAGCGCGCCGCTGCCCTCCGGGATCAGCGCCGCTGCCTCGGGGCTGAGCGTGGCCGTGAGCAGCGCGCGCGCGGCGGCGAGGTCGCGCGGGTCGAGGATGGTCGGGCCATAGACGCGGCGGAAGATCGGCGCGACTTCCAGCGCGGCGAGCGCCATCGCCGCGTCCGTCAGCCCTTCCGGATAGAGATCGAGCCCGTAGGGCCGGTCGAGCACGCGCGCGACCCAGCGGCGGTAGTGCTCGGTGCCGATGCGGAATGCACCCACCGCGCCCATCAGCACCGCGCCGGCAAGCCCGAGCGGGCCGCCGATCGTCGCCACCAGGCCGGTCGCACCCTTGAGCGCGCCGGAGAGCCCGCCCGTGGCGGTGGAGACGAGCTTGGCCAGCGGGTCGTCGCCGGTGATCTGGGCGACCAGCGATGAGGCGCGGCTCGCGGCCTCGGCCACCGCCCCGGTATCGACCGCGCCAGAGGCGGTGCTCTTGACCACCGCGAGCGCCGTGTCGGCGAGCGTGGTGACGCGCGCGGCCGTGCGCGCGAGCGGCAGGTCGGGTGCGACCGAGGCGACCACCTCGGCGATGGTGCGCGCGTTGGAGGCGATCCGTTCGGCACCGGCGAGCGTGGCGCGGGCCTTCGAGGCAGTCTCGACCGTCTCGGCCGCCTCGGCGCGGATCTGGCCCTCGCGGGCGAGGGCGGCGTCGGCCCGCTGGCGCGCGGCCGCCGCCTCGGCGGTCTTCTCGGTCGCCGTGCGGGTCGCCTCGCGCGCGGCCTCGCGGTCACCCGAGGTCGAGCGCGTGCCGAAATAGAAGCCGAGCACGGTGCCGAGCAGCCCGGCGAGCTCGCCCGTGGTGCCGAGGCCGAGCTGGCGCTGGAACACGATCGCGGCGACGCCGAGGATGATGATGAACAGGCCGATGCAGGCCCGCACCGTCCCCTCGGGCACGCCGAGCGGCATCCCCTGCACCAGCGCGAAGGCCTTGAGCCGCGCCTCCTGCACGTCGGCGGCGGTGGCGCCCGGCAGGGTCTCGCCGCACCACTCGGCCGAGCGGCGGATCGAGCGGTGCAGCAGGATGATCAGCGTGGCGAGCAGGGCCAGGATCAGACCGATCCCGCCGCCGACGATCCAGGCAGTCTCGGGCGAGGCGGTCGCGGCCGAGCCGCCGACGATGACCTGCTGGGCGAGGACGGGCGAGGGGAGGAGGAGGAGCGGGGCGAGCAGGCGGGCGGGCATGACGGCTCCGTTCCGGGCGGGGAGGGGGCGGCCGCGCCGGACTTCAGTCCTTATAGGAGAGAAAACCTAGAACGTCCATGGGGAACACCGCCCGGGTTGGCATTCGCGTCGTCCGGGGCAATGCTGCGCGCCTCGCAGGGAGGAGCCGCCTTGGATCACGCAGTCCCGGCCGATACCGCCTCGGCCGCTTGGAAGGACGAGGTGTTCGCCGCGCTCGAGGGCGCCGGCGTCACCCAGGTGCACTACGTGCCGGATGCCGGGCACGCGACCCTGATCGCGCGCGCGCAGGCGCATCCGCGGATGCGCGCGGTGCCGCTCACCACCGAGGAGGAGGGGGTGGCAGGCTGCGTCGGCGCCTGGCTCGGGGGCGCGAAGGCGGTGCTGCTGATGCAGTCCTCCGGGGTCGGCAACTGCATCAACATGCTGAGCCTGATCCGCAACTGCGGCGCGCCGTTCCTGACGCTCGTGACCATGCGCGGCGAGTGGGCCGAGTTCAATCCGTGGCAGGTGCCGATGAGCCGCGCCACGCAGACGGTGCTGGAGGCGATGGGGGTGGCGGTGCAACGGGTCGATCGCGCCGAGGACGCGGCCGAGACGGTGGAGGCGGCGGCGGCGCTCGCCTATGGGGCGGGGAGTGCGGTGGCGGTGCTGCTGTCGCAGCGGCTGATCGGACGGAAGGTGTGGAAGTGAGCGGGATGCTGGAACGACGTGCCGCGGTACGCGCGCTGCTCGACGGGCGGCCGGCGGACCTGCTGGTGGTGACCGGGCTCGGCACCCCCGCCTACGACCTCTTTGCCGCCGGCGACCACGACGCGAATTTCTACCTCTGGGGTGCGATGGGCGGGGCGGCGATGATCGGCCTCGGCCTCGCGCTCGCGCAGCCGGATCGGCCCGTGCTGGTGCTGACGGGTGACGGCGAGGCGCTGATGGGCCTCGGCGCGCTCGCCACCATCGGCGCGCAGAAGCCGGAGAACCTGATGGTGGTGGTACTCGACAACGGGCATTTCGGCGAGACCGGGATGCAGCCAAGCCACACCAGCCTGGGCACCGACCTGCCGCGCGTCGCCGAGGCGTGCGGCTTCGCCTGGTCCGAGACGGTGCGCGACATGGCCGGGGTCGAGGCGCTGCGCCCTCGACTCGGAAAGCCGGCCGGGCCGGGGCTCGTGCGCGCGATCATTGGCGCCGAGCCGACCTCCAAGGCGCTGCCGGCGCGGGACGGCGCGTATCTTGCCACGCGGTTCCGCGCGCATCTCGGCCTCGCCCCCGGTTGACCCGGCGGGGCCGCGCCCCGACCATCCGCGCGCCAACGCCATCACGGGAGACGCCGATGCCGCAGGATCCGTTCTTCAACAAGACGCTGTTCGACAAGGGGCTCGAGGTCCGCAAGGCGGTGCTCGGCAAGGAGTACGTCGAGTCCTCGATCGCCAAGGCCGACGACTTCATGGAGGCGTTCCAGGAGTTCACCACCCAGTACTGCTGGGGGATCATCTGGAACCGGCCGGGGCTCGACCGGCGCACGCGCAGCTTCCTCAACATGGCGATGCTGATCGCGCTGAATCGGCCCAACGAACTCCGCCTGCACATCGGTGGTGCGCTCGAGAACGGCATCACCAAGGAGGAGATCAAGGAGGTCTGCCTGCAGGCCTTCGTCTATTGCGGCGTGCCGGCGAGCCTCGATGCGTTCAAGGTCGCGCAGGAGGTGTTCAAGGCGCGCGGGATCTGAGCGCGGGCGCGTCAGTTCCGGGCGGCGGTCGGCCCGCTTGCCCGGAACGCGCGCCACAGCTCGCTCGCCATCACGGCTTCGGCGGCGACGCGGTGGCCCTCGCCGCTCCAATGCGCATCGGCCTCGAACTCGAAGCGCAGCCCCGTGCGCCGGTGCTCCGCGGCGAACACCGGCTCGAGATCGATCACACCGAAGCCCGACGCTGAGGCCCGTTCGATCAGGCCCCGTCGCATCAGCGCGAAATACGAGCCTTCGGTCGCCGCCAGTCCATCGGCCGTGTAGAGCTCCGGCCGCCGCCCATCGAGGACGAGCAGCACACGGTCGGGCGCAAGGCCGGTCATGCGCGGCAGCAGGTCGAGGAAGCGGTCGATCGCGGCCTCGGAGAGGCGCAGCCGTTCGGGGCTCGCCGCGGCGGGGACGTTGCCGACATAGCCGCTCGCCCGCGCCGTGCCGAGCAGCATGTCGCGCAGCCGCGCCGCCGCCAGGTTGCCCTGGAGGTTGAAGATCACGTAGCGCGCGAGCGCCGAGCGCTGCACGAGTTGGCGCAGCGTGCTCGGAACGAGATCGAAGCGGGTCAGTTCGAGCGCGCCGTCGCCACGCGGCACGAACAGGTGGAAGCCCGGTCCATGCTTGTAGGTGCTGACGCTCTCGTCGAAATCGTTGCCGACCACGACGATCACCAGATGCGTCGCGCCGAAATCCTGCACCGCCGCGGCGGCGAAGACGAGATACTGCGACAGCGGGGCGCCGGAGGCGGCGAAGGCGTAGACCCGCGCGTCCGGCGCGGCTTCCGCCAGCCGCGCCTGCACCGTCTGCCGCCACGGCACCATCAGCGCCTCGACATAGGAATCGCCGATCACGGCGAGGAGCGGGCGCCGATCGTCGCGGTCGTAGTCGATCTCGCTCACATAGCCCGCGTTGTTCGTCCGCCCGCGATTGACGATCGCGAAATTTGGGCCGACCGACCAGACGAAGTCGCGGTTGGCGGCGAAGCGGAACACCGGCGTCTCGGCATTCACGGGCTGGCTGCGCAGCCCGGTGGCGACCGGCAAGAATTGCAGGGCCACTTCCGCGACCGCGCCGAGCAGCACAAGCGGCAGCAGCATCGCGATCGCGGTGAACAGGACCCGGCGGAGGCGGCTGGGCGGCGGTCGTTGCATGCCGGACTAGTCGGCAAGGCGGGCCGTGGTGTCAACGCGGGCCGGCGTTGTGCCGCCGCGGGCGCTCCTCTAGGGTCCGGCGCAGCGCGACGAGGTCGTGGCGCGCGATGACGCCCTGGAGAGGACCCGACGCATGCCCGGCTCGATCACGCCGCCCGCCGCCATCGCCTTCCTCGGCCTCGGCAAGATGGGCGTGCCCATGGCGGCGCGGCTGGTCGGCGCCGGCTTCACGCTGCGCGGCTGGGACCTCGCCCCGCCGGCGCGCGTCGCCGCTTCGGCCGCCGGCATCGCGCTTGGTGCCTCGGCGGCCGAGGCGTGCCGGGACGCCGCCGCCGTCATCACCATGCTGCCGGACGGCAAGGCGGTGGCCGCCGCGCTGGAGGACCCAGCGGTCGCCGGCACGCTGACGCCCGAGACGCTGGTGATCGACATGTCCTCCTCCGATCCGCTCGGCACGCGCGATCTGCACGCGGCGCTCGCCGCGCGGGGCATCGCCCTGATCGACGCGCCGGTCTCGGGCGGTGTCGCGCGCGCGACCGACGGCACGCTGGCGATCATGGCCGGCGGCGAGGCGGTGGCGATCGACCGCGCCGGGGCGCTGTTCGCGGCCATGGGCAAGCACATCTTCCGCTGCGGCCCGCCCGGTGCCGGGCACGCGATGAAGGCGCTGAACAACTATGTCTCGGCGGCCGGCCTGGTCGCGGCGATCGAGGCGGTCGCGGTCGGCGCGCGGTTCGGGCTCGATCCGGGCGTCATGGTGGACGTGCTGAACGCCTCGACCGGGCGCAACAACTCCACCGAGGTGAAGCTGAAGCAGCACATTCTCTCCGGCGGCTTCGGCTCGGGCTTCTCGATCGGGCTGATGGCCAAGGACCTCGCCACGGCAGGTGCGCTCGCCGCCGGGATCGGTGTCGACGCGCCGCTCGCTGCCGAGATGGCGCGGCGCTGGCGCGCGGCGGCCGACCAACTCGGCGCCGGTGCCGACCACACCGCCATCGCCAAGGTGATCCTGCCGGCAGGCTGAGCAGGCGCCGGAACGACCGCATCGGCACGCTCCGCCGGCACGGCTGTATCCGCGTCTGATTCTGTCATAGGCTCGTCACGCTCCGGGCGTCGGGCTGGAGTGGAGACGTCGAACCGATCGATGGACGCGCCGGAGCAGGCACCGATCGCATCTTCCCGGCCGCGGCGGCTCGGCCTGCTCACCGCGCTCGTGCTCGTGCAGTTCGCGCTCGGCATGTTCATCGGCCTCGCGCTGTTCGATCAGCGCGAGCGGGCGCGCGCCGAGGCCTTCGGGCTCGCCGAGCAGGCCGCGCGCGCCTGGGCGCGGCAGGTCGGCGAGAACCTGCGCATCGCCGCGCTGACGCTGGATACGCTCGATGCCGGCGACCCCTGGGGTCAGAACCGTCCCGGCATCCGCCGCGTACTGGTGGACTTCGCCGAGACGATCCCATGGCTCAACACCGTGTTCATCGCCGATGCCGATGGCAGGGTGGTGGTCACCTCGCAGCTGCGCGTGCCGGCGCGGCCCGTGCGCGAGGAGCCGTTCTTCCGCCACCACAGCACCGCCGCGGGCGGGCTCTATTTCGCCGGTCCGGTCGCCGATCCCGACGATGGGCGGCGCGTGCTGGTGCTGAGCCGAAGGCTGGGGCCGAGCTGGCGGGTGATGGACGGCGTGGCGGTCGCGACCCTTGATCACGCCTTCTTCCGCGACCTGTTCCGCTCGGTCGCGCTGCCGTGGCGGCCGCTGGTGCGGCTCGTGCGCGCTGACGGGTCGGTGCTGATCAGCCAGCCGGAGCTGGATGCGGGCGACGGGCAGCCCTCAAGCGCCGTGCTTGCCGGCCGACTCGGTGTCGCTGGCCGGATCGACGCCGTGCCGCACAGCGATGGTGTGACACGCGACGTCGTCGTGGTCCCGACCGGGTTCCTCGACGCCGCCGTCACGGTCGGCGTTGATCCGCGCGCGATCGACGCCGCGTTCTGGCAGACCTCGCGCGCCGAGATCGCCGCCGCTTCCGGACTGTTCCTGATGCTCGGCCTGGTCTCGGTGCTGATGGCGCGCGCGCTCGCCCGCGCCGATGAGGCCCGCGTGGTGATCGCGCTCCAGGCGCAGGACCTGGCCGCGAAGGTGGCGGAGCTGGAGGCCGCGCGCGCCGAGGCCGAGCGCGCCAACCGGGCGAAGAGCGACTTTCTCGCCAGCATCAGTCACGAGCTGCGCACGCCGCTGAACGGCGTGCTCGGCATGAACCGGCTGCTGCTGGAGAGCGGCCTCTCCGATCAGCAGCGCGAGCAGGCCGAGACAGTGCGCGACTGCGCGCGCGACCTCACCCTGATGATCGAGGCGCTGCTCGATGCTGCCGAGCTCGAAACCGGCACGCTGACGCTCAAGGAGGCGGTGTTCGAGCCGGCCGCGCTCGCCGAGGCGGTGGTCGCGGCCTCCGCCGAGAAGGCGGGCGCCAAGGGCCTCGAGCTCGCGCTGGTGCTCGGCGAGGGGACGACGCAACCGCGCCGCGGCGACCCCGGCCGGGTGCGCCAGGTGCTGGGCAATCTGGTCGAGAACGCGGTGCACTACACCGTCAGCGGATCGGTCGTGGTGCGGATCGACGGCGGCGAGGCGCTGACCATCAGCGTCGCCGATACCGGCCCTGGCATCCCGCCGTCACGCCAGGCGAGCGTGTTCGAGCGCTTCGCCGAATCCGACCCGGCGCGGCCGCGTCAGCGGCGAATTCCAATTCCGTCTGGTGCGGC
>CAZHMM010000077.1:0-18042 GCA_964533585.1 uncultured Elioraea sp. | reverse complement strand
GTACACCCGCCACGCCAAGCCGGACAGCCGTCAGATCAAGTGCAGACTTCTACAAATCAGTCGGGCTAGCATCTCTCGCGCGGAAGGCTGAAGCTGGCGCCCCGCATCGGCGTAGAGCGCGAACTCGCGCGGAAGCGCGTTCGAACCGATCCGCTCATCGAACAGCGCCTGGGCGAGCCGTGTTTTTCCTGTCCCGGACAGTCCAACGATCCGGACGATGCCTCCGGGACGGGCGAGGAGCGCCCGTATCGCCTCAATGCCGGCGATGATCGGCTGTGCGTCTTGCTTCGCCTGAGTGCTACGGCTCAGGCGTGCCTTCTCATCGGGGATGTACTCGGCGTCCGGCGCTTCTTCGGGCCACGACCAGGACGCGAAAGGGTGCCAGCCGAACACCTGCGTTCTCAGCCGATCACGCAGCCACAGAGCCACCGCCGGGTAACGGTCGACCCAGCGTGCGATTCTCACCCCGTCGTAGAAGTCCGTGTGCAGGCCAGACACGTCCTGTGCAGCCAGCACAGCGCGCATGGCTTCCCGACGCTGACCCAGCGACAAATCGGTGAGCGTATCTTTGCCGCTGACGATGATGTAGGCGCCACCGCGTTGCGCCGCGTCGACAATCGCCGGACGGATGCATCCCTCTGGCGCCATCTCCTCACGGATCTTGGCTCGACCGAACCCGCCGCTCTCCTGTTTGACCTGCAGAAGGACCAGTAGTGTAGGAAGGAAATCGGAACGAAAGTCACTTGCCTGAACCTCAACGCGCACATCCACCCCGCCGTCCTTGGCCAGAGAGTGGCCGCCCGCGGTCACGGCCGACCGCGGATATCCGACACTCGCGAGCTCGGCTTCGCACAGCCGGCGTATGAGCTGGCGAAGGTCTTCCGGACTTAGAGCGGCAATGTCCGCTGCGGCCGACTCGAAAATCGTCATGCTCCGAGCGTATCCGATCGGGCCGGCCGATGGGGACGGGGCCAGCATGGGAATCGAGCCGGAAGGGCTCCGCCCTCCCGCACCCACCCGCCGGGGAGCCATTGGCCCCCCGGACCCCCCATCTCTTGACGCCGCCCCCCCAACGCGCGTTCCCTCCGCCCCCGCACAACCGGGAGTCCCCCTGTGGCGGAACACGGATTCGGACGACAGGTCGGCAGACGACGCCACCTGCTGGGCATCGCCGGCCTCGATCCAGGCCAGATCCGCGCCGCCCTCGACCTCGCCGAAACCTACATCTCGCTCAACCGCCAGGGCGGCCCGCGCGACGTCATGCGCGGCCGAACCCTGATGAACATGTTCTTCGAAGCCTCCACCCGCACCCGCACCAGCTTCGAACTCGCCGGCAAACGCCTCGGCGCCGACGTCATCAACATGTCGCCCTCCGGCTCCTCGGTCTCAAAGGGCGAAACCCTGATCGACACCGCCATGACGCTGAACGCCATGCATGTCGACGTGCTGGTGGTGCGGCATGACCAGTCGGGCGCGGCCGCCCTGCTCGCCCAGAAGCTCGACGCCTCGGTGATCAACGCCGGCGACGGCACGCACGAACACCCCACCCAGGCCCTGCTCGACGCGCTCACCATCCGCCGCCACCGCGGCACGCTCGAAAACCTCACCGTCGCGATCTGCGGCGACGTGCTGCACTCCCGCGTCGCCCGCTCCAACATCCACCTGCTCACCACCATGGGCTGCCGCGTGCGCATCTGCGCGCCCCCCACCCTGCTGCCCGCCGGCGCCGTCCAGCTTGGCGTCGAAGTGCACACCGACATGCGCAAGGCCCTCGACGGCGCCGATGTCGTGATGATGCTGCGGCTCCAGAAGGAACGCATGAGCCGCAGCTTCGTCCCCTCCTCGCGCGAATACTTCCGCTTCTATGGGCTCGACGCCGCCAAGCTCGCGCTCGCCAAGCCCGACGCGCTGGTGATGCACCCGGGGCCCATGAACCGCGGCGTCGAGATCGACAGCGCGGTCGCCGACGACCTCCAGCACAGCGTGATCCAGGAGCAGGTGGAGATGGGGGTGGCCGTGCGCATGGCCGTGCTCGACCTGCTGACGCGCGAACTGCGGCGCAACGTATGAGCACGCTGTTCGTCAACGCCCGGCTGCTCGACCCGGCCACGGGGCTCGACGCGCCCGGCACGCTGCTGGTCGAGCGCGGCCGCATCGCCGCCCTCAACCCCGCCGCCCCGCCCGAGGGCGCCGAGCGCATCGACTGCGCCGGCGCCTGCCTCTGCCCCGGCCTGGTCGACATGCGCGTCGGCCTGCGCGAGCCGGGCGAGGAGCACAAGGAGAGCCTCGCCACCCTCGCCGCCTGTGCGGCCGCCGGCGGCATCACCACGCTCGCCGCCCTGCCCGACACCGACCCGCCGCTCGACCAGCCCGCGCTTGTCGAGTTCGTCGCCCGCCATGCCGGCTCGCTCGGCGTCACGGTGATCCCCTACGGCGCCGCCACCAAGGGCTGTGCGGGCCGCGAACTCGCCGAGTTCGGCCTGCTGCGCGAGGCCGGCGCCGCGGCCTTCACCGACGGCCGCCGCGCGATCGCCGAGGCGCGCACCATGCGCCTCGCCCTCGCCTATGCCGCCACCTTCGGCGCCTTCATCATCCAGCATCCTGAGGAGCCCTCGCTCGCCTCGGGCGGCGCGGTGACCGAGGGGTTCCAGGCCACCATGCTCGGCCTGCCCGGCATCCCCGCGGCCGCCGAGGCGATCATGGTCGCGCGCGACATCCGGCTCGCGGCGCTGACCGGGGGGCACATTCACTTCGCCCATGTCAGCACGTCCGAGGCGCTGGAGCTGATCCGCGCCGCCAAGGCCAAGGGCGTGCGCGTCACCTGCGACACGGCACCCCCGTATTTCGACCTGAACGAGACCGCGATCGGCGAGTGGCGCACCTATGCCCGCCTCTCCCCGCCGCTGCGCAGCGAGGACGACCGGCAGGCGGTCCTCGCGGCGCTGGCCGACGGCACGATCGACGCGATCGCGTCGGACCACCAGCCGCAGGACACCGACGCCAAGCGCCTGCCCTTCGCCCAGGCCGAGCCGGGCGGGGTCGGCCTGGAGACGCTGCTCGCGGTGACGCTGAACGCGGTGCACGCCGGCCACCTCGGCCTCCTCGACGCGCTCGGCCTGCTCACCCACCGCCCGGCCGCCCTGCTCGGCGTCGAGGCGGGCCGGCTCGCGGAGGGCCTGCCTGCCGATCTCTGCCTGTTCGATCTCGACCGCGCCTGGCAGATCCGCGCCGACGACCTCGCCGGCAACAGCCGCAACACCCCGTTCGACGGCCGCCCGGTGCAGGGCAAGGTGCTCGGCACCTGGAAGGCCGGGCGCAGGGTGTACGGATGACCCTGGCGCTCGCGGCGCTGCTGGGCCTCGCGCTGGGCTCGATCCCGTTCGGCCTGGTGCTGACCAAGGCGGCGGGGCTGGGCGATGTGCGGAAGATCGGTTCCGGCAACATCGGCGCCACCAACGTGCTGCGCACCGGGCGGAAGGACCTCGCCGCGGCGACGCTGCTGCTCGACGGCGGCAAGGGCGCGGCGGCGGTGCTGCTCGCGGGCTGGTGGCTCGGCCCGCTCGCTGCGCCGGTCGCCGGGGTCGCGGCCGTGGCCGGGCACATGTTCACCCCCTGGCTCGGCTTCGCGGGCGGGAAGGGGGTCGCGACCGGGCTCGGCGTGCTGATCGGCGCGGCGTGGCCGGTCGGGCTCGCCGCCTGCGCGACCTGGCTCGCGGTGGCGGCGATCGCGCGCCTCTCCTCGCTCTCGGCGCTGGTGTCCTTCGCCGCCGCGCCGCTCTACGCGCTCGCCCTCGCCGATCGCTGGATCGCCGCCGCCGCGGTCGCGATCGCCGCGCTGGTGTACATGCGCCACGCCGGCAATATCCGCCGCCTGCTCGCCGGCACCGAGCCGCGCATCGGCCAGTCCCGGTGACCGCGGCGGAGCGACGCGCCCGGCTGAGGCTCGCCCGCGCCGAGGGGATCGGCGCGATCACCGCGCGCATGCTGATCGCCCGCCACGGCTCGGCCCGCGCGGCCCTCGCCGCCCTGCCGAAGCTGGCGCGCGGCCGGCCGATCACCGTGCCCGACGAGGCCGCCGCCAAGGCCGAGGAGCAGGCGCTCGCCCGGCTCGGCGCGCGGCTGCTGGTGCTGGACGACCCTGCCTACCCGCACGCCCTCGCCCAGATCGAGGACGCGCCGCTCGCCCTCGCGGTGCTCGGCGACACAGCCCATCTCGCGCGCCGCAGCGTGGCGATCGTCGGCGCGCGCAACGCCTCGGCCGGCGGACGGGTGCTCGCCGAGCGGCTCGCGCGCGAGCTCGCCGAGGCGGGCATCGTCGTGGTCTCCGGCCTCGCGCGCGGCATCGACGCGGCCGCGCATCAAGGCGCGCTCGCGGCCGGCGGTGTCACGGTGGCGGCCGTCGCGACCGGGCTCGATCGCCCCTACCCGCCCGAGCACGCCGGGCTCCAGGCCCGCATCGGCGAGGCGGGCGCGGTGGTCGCCGAGGCGCCGCTCGGCACCGCGGCGCTGCCCAAGCTGTTCCCGCGCCGCAACCGCATCATCGCCGGGCTCGCGTTGGGCGTCGTCGTGGTCGAGGCCGCGCCCAAGTCCGGCAGCCTGATCACCGCCCGGCTCGCGCTGGAGACCGGCCGCGAGCTGTTCGCCGTGCCCGGCTCGCCGCTCGACCCGCGCTCGCGCGGCGCCAACGACCTGATCCGCCAGGGCGCCCACCTGGTCGAGAGCGCCGAGGACATCCTCGCGCATCTCCCCGAAGGCCCGCCGGCGGAGCCATTCCGGCTCGCCCTCGCCCTGCCCGCCGAGGCGGACGAGGAGCCCCCGCCGGAGCCTCACGACGAGATGACCGAAGCGGCCGAACCGCCCGGCGACGAGGTCGCGGCGGCGCTCGCCGCGCTCGGCACCCTGCTCTCCCCCTCACCCGTGACGGTTGACGAGCTGCTGCGCCGCTGCCCATGTTCCGCGCCCGCCGTCTCGGCCGCCCTGCTCGAGCTCGACCTCGAGGGGCGGATCGAGCGGCTGCCGGGGAACCGGGTGGCGCTCGCCAGCCGGTAGCGGCCCGCCCCGGGCCAGTCGGGAATCCGGAATGGACGTCGTCGTCGTCGAATCGCCGGCCAAGGCCAAGACCATCAACTCCTATCTCGGCCGGGACTTCACCGTGCTCGCCTCCTACGGGCATGTGCGCGACCTGCCGCCCAAGGACGGCTCGGTGCGGCCCGAGCAGGACTTCGCCATGGACTGGTCGGCCGATGACCGGGGCGAGAAGCAGGTGCGCGCGATCGCCGCCGCGCTGAAGGGTGCGAAGACCCTCTATCTCGCCACCGACCCCGACCGCGAGGGCGAGGCGATCTCCTGGCACGTCAAGGAGATGCTGGAAAGCAAGCGGGCGCTGAAGGGGGTCGCGGTCAGGCGCATCGTCTTCAACGAGATCACCCGTTCGGCGGTGAAGCGGGCGATCGCGGCACCGCGCGACCTCGACCACGACCTGATCGACGCCTATCTCGCCCGCCGCGCGCTCGACTACCTGTTCGGCTTCACGCTGAGCCCGGTGCTGTGGCGCAAGCTGCCGGGCAGCCGCAGCGCCGGGCGGGTGCAGAGCGTGGCGCTGCGCCTGATCTGCGAGCGCGAGGCCGAAATCGAGGCGTTCCGCGCCCGCGAGTACTGGACCGTCGAGGGCGCGTTCCTGACCGCGGCCGGCGCGCCGTTCTCGGCGAAGCTGACCGTGCTTGAGGGCAGGAAGCTCGGCCAGTTCGACATCCCCGACGAGGCCGCCGCCAAGGCCGCAAAGAAAGCCGCAGAATCAGCGCACTACCGGATCACCTCGGTCGAGCGGAAGCGCGTCCGGCGCAACCCGCCGGCGCCCTTCACCACCTCCACGCTCCAGCAGGAGGCCAGCCGCAAGCTCGGCTTCGGCGCGACGCGCACCATGCGCACCGCCCAGCAGCTCTACGAGGGTGTCGAGATCCGCGGCGAGACCGTTGGCCTCATTACCTACATGCGGACCGACGGCGTGCAGATGGCCGAGGAGGCGATCGCGGCGATCCGCAAGCACCTCGGCGGGTCCTATGGGCCGGACTACCTGCCGGCCGAGCCGCGCCGCTACAGCTCGCGCGCGAAGAACGCCCAGGAAGCGCATGAGGCGATCCGCCCGACCGACATCACGCTGCGCCCGGACGACGTCGCGCACGCGCTCTCCGAGGATCAGCGCCGGCTCTACGAGCTGATCTGGAAGCGCGCCGCCGCCTCGCAGATGGCCTCGGCCGAGCTCGACCAGACCATCGTCGAGATCGAGTCCGAGGACCGGAAGATCGCTTTCCGGGCAACGGGTTCCGTGCTGGTGTTCGACGGATTCCTCAAGCTCTACCGGGAGGATCGCGACGACCCGGCCGAGGACGAGGACGGCCGCATCCTGCCCGCGATCGCCGAGGGCGAGCGGCCGACCCTGAGCGAAGCCAGACCCGAACAGCACTTCACCCAGCCGCCGCCGCGCTACTCCGAGGCGAGCCTGGTGAAGAAGCTGGAGGAACTGGGCATCGGCCGGCCCTCCACCTATGCCTCGATCCTCCAGGTGCTGCAGGACCGGGCCTATGTCCGGCTCGAGAACCGCCGCTTCATCCCCGAGGATCGCGGCCGCATCGTCACCGCCTTCCTCACCGGCTTCTTCGAGCACTACGTCGCCTACGACTTCACCGCCGGGCTCGAGGAGAAGCTCGACGACATCTCCGGCGGTCGCGCCGAGTGGCGCGCGGTCATGCGCGACTTCTGGCGCGAGTTCGTCGCCGCGGTGGAGGAGACGAAGGAGCTTCGGATCAGCGACGTGGTCGAGGCGCTGGATCGCGATCTGGGCCCGCATTTCTTTCCCGATCAGGGCGATGGCGCCGATCCCCGGGCGTGCCCGCGCTGCGGCACGGGCCGGCTGGGCCTGCGCATCGGCGGCAACACCGGCGCCTTCATCGGCTGCTCGAACTACCCCGAGTGCCGCTACACCCGGAACCTGACCTCCGGCGCGGACGGCGAGGGCGAGGAGCGGCTGCTCGGCCACCACCCCGAGACGGGCGAGCCGGTCACGCTGCGCCAGGGCCCCTACGGGCTCTACGTGCAGCTCGGCGAGGCGCCGCCCCCGGCCCCGGACGCGCCCAAGCCGAAGCGCGGCAAGGGCAAGGCGAAGGAGCCGGCCGCGCCCAAGCCCAAGCGCGCCTCGCTGCCGAAGGGCACCGATCCGTCGAGTGTCACGCTGGACCAGGCGCTCGGCTGGCTCTCGCTCCCGCGTCTGGTCGGCATCCACCCCGAGCGGCAGGAGCCGATCCATGCCGGGCTCGGCCAGTTCGGGCCGTATGTGAGGATGGGGCCGATCTACGCCAGCCTCGACAAGGACGACGACGTGCTCGCGGTCGGGCTGAACCGCGCCGTCGTGCTGCTGGCCAAGAAGCTCGACTCGGTGCGCGCGCTGGGCGACCACCCCAAGGGCGGTGCGGTGACGGTGCGCAAGGGACGGTTCGGCCCCTATGTGCAGCACGGCACCACGGTCGCGACCCTGCCCAAGGGCGTGATGATGGACGAGATCGGGCTCGACGAGGCGGTGCGGCTGCTCGCCGAGAAGGGCAAGCCGCTCGCGGCGCGGCGCGGCGCGGCGCGGCGGGGTGCGGCGAAGGCCCCGAAGCGCGCCCGCGCCTGAAGGCCGCACCGCAGCCGTTCCTTCCGCGCGGGTGCCCGCGTCCAGAGAGCCAGGCGCTCCCCTGCCTGCTGGCGGCCAGGAGGCCGTCCAGCGCACCACCGCAGCACGGGCAACCGGACGGGACGCGCAGCATCGGGTGGACCTCCAACCAGGAATGACAGAGACGGAAAGCCGCTGAGCCGACACCAGCAAGGGCGAGCACACGGCGCCTTGCGCCGGGCCGCTCGCCGGCCGCGCCCGTATCGGAAGAATATCAAGTCCTGTGGTTTGTGGCTCACGAGGGAGAGTCGCGGACGCGGCTGGGGTTGCCGGGGCGGCGACCGCCACGGACAGTGGTTCCCGCCGTCACACGACCCGGTGCCGATCCGGCGATCCACGCGCCGGATGGCGCGCATGTCGTGGAACGGCGAGCGGGTCAGGACGAGGGGCCCATGCCGACGACGCCACCGACGCAGTGCACGCTCTGGACCGATCCGGAAGCGACGCTCGCCACGCCGCTGAGGCAGCAATTCGCGCGGCTCGCCACCTTCGTCGCGGAGAGCCACTGGTGGCGCTACCTCCTGGAATGCCGCGACTGCGGCCAGCGCTACGTCTACGAGTTCCACGAGGAGGTGGACTGGGCCGACGGTGACGATCCGCAATACGTCACCTTCGTCCCGGTCGAGACCCAGGCCGAGATCGACGCGGTCTGCGCCGCGCCCCAGGGCTGCCTCGGCGGGTTCGTGCCGCGGCTCTGCAAGGACTGGCCGAAGGGAGCCGCCCGCCCCCGGCTCCGTTGGGTGAGCTGAGCCGGCTGCCGACCGGGCCCCGCCGCTGAACCGAGCGCCCGGCGATCACAACGCCGCAACGAGCGCTTTCTTGGTGCAGTGCCGCATTCTACGATGCGAACACTCGGGGACGACTCGGTATGGGCGAATTGCGAAGCCTCGGTCTCGGGCTGCTCGCCGTGCTCGTGCTGCTCGGCCGGGCGGAGGCGACGACGGCCGACCCACGCGCGACCGTGGGCTCGGTGCTGCGGGTCGGCCTCGCGGCGCTGGCCGAGCGGCATGTCGAGACGGTCGATCTCGCCGACCTCACCCTCGCCGGGCTGCGTGGGCTGTCGCTCACCGACCGCCGCATCGTCCCGGCCCTCGCCGACGGCATGATCGAGCTGCGCGCGGATGGCCGAACCCTCGATCGGCTGCCGGCGCCGCCGCGCGACGCCCCGGCGTCCTGGGCCGAGGCGGCGGCGCGGCTGATCGCCGCCGGCGCGGCGGCCTCGCCCGCGCTCGCGCGCAAGCCCCGCGAGGCGTTGCTGCGCGCCTTCTTCGACGAGGCCGTGGCAACGCTCGATCCCTATACCCGCTATGTCCCGGCCGAGGAGGCGCGGCTCGGCCGGTCGCGCCGGCTGGGCGAGGCCGGGCTCGGCCTAGTGCTGGAGCCGGATCCGGCCGGTGCGGTGATCACGCGGGTGATCGACGACGCGCCCGCCTGGGCGGCCGGCCTGGTGGAGGGCGAGCGCGTGGTCGCGATCGACGGCCGGCCGACCGGACGGCTGTCCGCCGAGGAGCTGGAGCGGCTGCTGGAGGGCGAGGAGAACGCGCCGGTCAGCCTGACCGTGCGACGCGACGGCGGGCGGGCCGAGACGATCATGCTCGCCCGCGCCATGGTTGCGCCCGAGACGGTCACGCTCACCTGGCAGGAGGGCGTGCCGATCCTGCGCGTCTCCGCCTTCAACCGGCTGACCGACCGGCGGCTCGCGCGCGCGGTGATCGCGGTCGCCCACCGCGACCCCGCCCCGCCCGGGCTGGTGCTCGACCTGCGCGGCAACCGCGGCGGATTGCTGCGCCAGGCGATCACCACGGCCGATCTGTTCCTCACCGGCGGCGTGATCGCGGTGGCGGTGGGACGCCACCCGGATGCCTCGCGCACCCATCGCGCGGACGGCGCGGATATCACCGGCGGGCTGCGCCTCGCCGTGCTGGTGGACGGCGCCTCGGCCTCCTCGGCCGAGGTGCTGGCGGCGGCATTGCAGGACAACGGCCGCGCCGTGGTGATCGGTTCGGTGACGACCGGCAAGGGGCTGATCCAGACCGTGGTGCCGCTGCCCAACGAGGGCGAGCTGCACGTCACCTGGTCGAGCCTGATCGCGCCGGGCGGCTATGCGCTGCAGGGGCTCGGCGTGCTGCCGGCGGTGTGCACGAGCCTCGGCATCGAAGCCGCGCGCGCGGCGCTTGCCGGGCTCGCCGAGCGGCGGGGCAGCGATGCCGCGTCCGCCTGGCGGGCGACCGGCGGGCGGGCAGTGCCGGCGGGCGAGGCGGCGCGGCTGCGCGATGCCTGCCCGGCGGCGGAGGGCGGCGTGCTTGACATCACTGCCGCCCTGTGGCTTTTCCGCGGGCCCGACGAAAGCGCGCGCCGGACCGCGCCGGCGCAGGCCGTCCGCTGAGCGTCAGCGTGGGTGGGCTTCAGCGCGAGCCGGGCGAGGAGAGACCATCATGGCGAAGGCCAACACCGTGCTGATCAAGCTCGTGAGCTCGGCCGACACGGGCTATTTCTACGTGACCAAGAAGAACGCGCGCACCGCGACCGGCAAGCTCGAGTTCAAGAAGTACGATCCGGTGGCGCGCAAGCACGTCGTCTTCAAGGAAGCCAAGATCAAGTAGCCGCGGCGGCGCGTCCCGTCGCCGCCCACGACCCGCCGGCGTCAGCCCGCCGGCAGCATCTCGCCGTCCACCTCGAGCGCCACCACGCGGTTGCGCCCCTGCCGCTTGGCCTCGTAGAGCGCCTGATCCGCCCGGTTCAGCAGGCCCTCGGCCAGCGCCTCGTCCGAGCCCAGTGCATCCGCCGTCAGCGCCGCGACACCGATGCTGATCGTCAACGGATGCCGGTCCGCCGTCGTCGGCTGATAGGCCAGAGTCGCCACCTCGCGCCGCAGCCGCTCGGCCGCGGCGACCGCGTCCGCCAGCGTCGCCCCCGGCATCACCACCGCGAACTCCTCGCCGCCGTAGCGCGACACGGTGTCGAACAGCCGCACATGCGCGCGGATGCAGCCGGCGACCGCGCGCAGCGCCGCATCGCCCGCCGGATGGCCGTAGAGGTCGTTGATCGTCTTGAAGTGGTCGAGGTCGAGCATCATCGCCGCGAGCGAGCCGCCCGAGGCGCGCACCGAGGCAACCAGCGAGCGCAGATGCCCGCGCAGAAAGCGCTGGTTGTGCAGCCCGGTCAGCGGATCGGTGAGCGCGAGCGAGATCGAGTAGGCGAGATCGGCGCGCAGCCGGTCCTGGTAGAGCTTGCGGCGGATCTGGTTGCGCGCGCGGGCGCGCAGCTCGTTCGGGTCGATCGGGCGGAGGATGTAGTCGTTGGCGCCGAGATCGAGCCCGCGGTGCAGCTGCCGGCGCAGATCGGGCTCCGCCACCATCAGCACCGGCGTCTCGCGCGTCGCCCCGTCGGCGCGCAGCCGCGAGGTCAGCCGCAGCGGGTCCTCGCCGGCGAGCTGAAGGTCGAGCACGACGAGGTCGTAGGGCGCGGCGGCGAGGCGCTCGACCGCCTCGGCCGGCGCGGTGGCGCGGTCGCAGCGGATGCCCTCGGCGCCGAGCGCCTCCAGGATGCGCTCGGCGTCGAGATCGGTGTCGTCGACCAGCAGGGCGCGGCAGCCGCGCACGCTCGGCAGGCCCTGGCTCTCGGGCTGCACGCCGAGCTGGTGCGTCGTCTCGGAGCGCAGCCGCCACTCGTCGAGCAGGCGCTTCAGCCGCACCAGCGCGCGCACGCGCGCGAACAGCGTCTCGTCGTCCACCGGCTTGGTGAGGAAGTCGTCGGCCCCGGCTTCGAGCCCGCGCACCCGCTCGGACGTCTCGCCCAGCGCGGTCACCATCACCACCGGCACGTGCTCGGTCGACGGATCGGCCTTCAGCCGTCGGCAGACCTCGAACCCGTCCATCCCCGGCATCATCACGTCGAGCAGGATGAGATCGGGCAGCCAGTCGCGGGCGGTCGCGAGCGCCGTGGCGCCGTCCTGCGCGGTCTGCACCTCGTAGTACTCGGCGCTGAGCTTGGCCTCCAGCAGCCGGAGATTGGGGATCACGTCGTCAACGACGAGGATGCGTGCGCTCATGGATCCTGGCTGGCGATGACGGGGCGAGACCATGGCACGAACGCGCGCCGGTTGCACCCGGCAAATCTCAGGCACGGCGTGATCGCAATCATCATCGAACTGAGATAGAAATGCATTGAAGCGCGTGTTTCACACCGCGGCCCGTTCGGTTCCCATCCTCACTTCGCCGAGTCCCCGACATGCCGCCAGTCCGTGTTCATGACGCTGACGCCTCCGACCATGGCGCGCCTTCGGCGGCCGGGCGGACCTGGGTGTTCTTCCGCCGCTGGCTCGCCAACCCGCTCGAGATGGGGTCGATCGTGCCCTCCTCACCGGCGCTCGGCCGGCGCGTCGCCGCCGCCGTCCGCGCCGGGCCGGCCGGAGCCGTGATCGAACTCGGCGCCGGAACCGGCGCGATCACCCGCGCGATGCTGGAGGGCGGGATATCGCCCGCGCGGCTGACTGTCATCGAGATCGTGCCGGAGATGGCATCAATTCTGCGCGCGACATACCCTGGCGTGACGGTGCTGTGCGGTGATGCTTGGCGTCTGCCGACGCTGCTCGGCAGAGACATCGCCGGCCGCATCGGTTCGGTGGTGTGCGGCATCCCGCTGGTGCTGCTGCCGCGGGCGCGCCAGCGCGCGCTCGTCGAGGCGATCGAGGCGGTCGCGCCCGGGCGCGGCTTCCTGCACTACACCTACTGCATCACCTCGCCGCTGCCGGCGCGCCGGCTCGGCCTGAAGGGCGAGCGCGTCGCCTGGACGCCGGCCAACTTTCCGCCCGCCTCGGTCTGGCGCTACGCGCCGGCGCAGCGGGATGGCGGCTAGGGCGGAGCCGGGTCCCAGGATCGCGACCGGGCAGCGGGTCAGCGCGCGCGGGGCAGCGAATAGGTATAGACGCGCTCGCCCGGCGGCGCGTTGTCCGAGGTCGAGAAGTGCAGCCACGCGCCCCAGTGGCTGTAGAGACCGCGACCCGTGGTGCGGATCGCCTCGTGCGCGGCATGCGGCGGGCCGAGCGGCCTGCCGTCCTCGAACAGCAGCAGCGGCGACAATCGCCCCCCGTTCGTGTCGGCCACCTCTTCAAGCTGCGGCAGATGGGCGTGCCACTCGTAACGGACGCCGCGGCTCGGCCGCGGCAGCCGGCGCACCACCCGATCCTCCGTCACGACCACCCCATCGACCAGGTCGAACGGCGGCGCGTAGGCAAGGCCGGCTGCGATCGGCGTCGATGACGCATCCGCGTGGATCTTCTTGTAGAAGCTCTGTTGCGGGATCACGTCCCAGCGGGCGCCAGGCCCCTTGCGAAAGACCATCAGGCTGAGCCAGAGGCCGGTGATCGCGCCGACGGGCAGCGCGTCCCACATTCCCGGCGCGTAAGGATGGACCGTGGCGCGCCCGCCGCCGCGCAGGTTCAGCAGATAGGCGCCGAGTGGCGACCAGCCATTGGCATGGTAGTAGTCCACGAAGAAGGTCGGGCTGAACTGGTAGAAGCCGTGCTCGACCCAGCCATTGACCGGCGAAGCGTGCGCCACGACGCCGTCCGTGCACAGCAGGCCGAAGATGTTCCTGAGCGCCGCGCGGGTATCGAAGACATGCTCCAGGGTGCCGCCGTCATAGACGAGGCTGTAGCGCTCGCGCAGCCCGGGCGGCAGTTCCGCCACATTGAGGTCGAGCAGATGGGTGCACCCTTCGAAATCCGAGACATCGACGCTTTCCACCGGGCCGAGACCCAAGGCCGCGAACGGATCCGGCCCGCCGTGGAGCGCCTGCACACCGAGCGTGACGGCCGGGCGTGCCGGCGGCAGATGCTGGCGCGCGGCGGCGTGCAGCAGATAGGCGAGATTGCGATCGATCCCCATGCGCGCAGTCTCGCCCCGCGCGCGCCAGCCCGGCAAGGTGCGGCGGCGCCGCGATGCGGCGCCGGCGCTGCCCGTCGGCCTTGACGTGGGTCAAGGTCGTTTCGATCGCCATCGCCTAGCCTGATAACCGACCGTGCCGGACGCCGTCCGACACGGGAGGTGCAACCGACTGGAGAGGAGGATTCGGCATGGCGAGCTTGCCATCGCTGTTCGGATCGGGCGGGATCGACCGGATGCTCGAGGACATGCGCCGGATGCAGGAGCGGATCGAGCAGACCTTCGGAACCATGGCGCCGATGCCGGTGATGCGCGCCGACTGGCGCCCGGCGATCGACGTCAAGGAGACCGAGACGGGGCTGACGGTCACCGCGGAACTGCCCGGGATGTCGGAGCAGGACGTCGAGCTGTCGGTGGACGACGACCTGCTGACCATCAAGGGCGAGAAGAAGAGCGAGAGCACGAAGGACGAGAAGGGCTGGCACGTGCAGGAGCGCAGCTACGGCGCCTTCGTGCGCAGCCTGCAGCTGCCCTTCACGCCGAAGCCCGACGAGGTGAAGGCCGAATTCGCCAAAGGCGTGCTGACGGTGACGGTGCCGAAGCCGCCCGAGGCGGCGAAGCCCGCCAGCCGGATCGAGATCAAGTCCGGCGGCTGAGGTCGCCCGCACGCTCCTCCGCCCCGCGCCGCGCCTCACCGCGCGTGAGGCGGAGGAGTTGGCCGATCTTCCCTGACCGGCGATGGCGCGCACGCGCCTGCATCGCCTTCGCCGATTGCCTGGACCGGCCAACCTCGTCCAACCTGATCTCCAGCGCGCACCGTCACGGTTCGGCGGCGGCGCCGACGGGGAGGTATTCATGGACGAGGGGCAGTCGCCCGCGCCGCCCGCGCAGTGCGCCGATTGCGGTGTTCGGCGGCTGACGATGTTCCGCCCATTCGACTCCGAGCAGCTTGCCCACGTGCAGCGCCTGCGCAGCGCGATCCGCCGCGTCCCGCCGGGCGCCGAGCTGATGCGCCACGGCCTCGGCGATGCGCCGCTGATGACCATCTATGCCGGCTGGGCATTCAGCCACACCACCGGCGACAATGGCGAACGGCAGATCCTCGAGTTCCACCTGCCCGGCGACCTCGTCGGCACCGAGCATCTCGCCGTGGCGGGCGCGGATACCTACGTCGAGGCGCTGACGGCGGTCTCCGCCTGCGTCTTCCCGCGCGCGAAGGTGCTGGCGGAGATGAAGGAGAATCCGGCGCTGTCCGGCTCGATCGCCTGGCTGCTCGCGCGCGAGGAGGCGATGCTGCACGAGCGGATGTTCTCGCTCGGCCGGCGCAACGCCGAGGAGCGGTTGGCGCATCTGGCGCTCGAACTGGCAGCGCGCATCCGCCTGCGCCGGCGCGGCCACGCCCACGGCCCTCTGCCCTTCCCGCCGACGCACCGGCATCTCGCCGATGCGCTGGGCCTGTCGCCCGAGGCGGTCAGCCGCGCGGCGGCCCGGCTGCGCGCGCACGGGCTCGAGCAGATCGCGCGCGGGGCGCTGCTGATCATCGACCCCGACCGGCTCGCCGCGCTCTGCGGCTGGCACGCCGACTACATGGTCCCGCGCGAGATGCTGTAGCCTTGATCATTCACGCGTGCTGGCGGGCATGGTGCAAGCCGCTGATCGGCCATGGATTTCGGCTGCGACACTCAGAACCAGCCGCTCGCGGAGACCATGCCCGCCACGGTTGAAGCTACGCCGCCGCTGCCCGGCCTGTCACCGGTCGGCGGCAAGCCCCTGATCGCCCGCGTCGACGGCGGGCGGCTGGACACCTCGAAAAACCTTCTCATCGGGCGCTGGTGAGGGGTGGTGAGGGTGGGGTTGCGTGCGGAGCGGCGGTGTTGGAGCCCTGATCGGCCTCCGCGTGGCGTGCGGTGTGGCGCATGCGGCGCTTGTATCGGCCAGGCGGGCGCGGCTCGCCCCTCGATCCAGGCGAGGCGGCGCATGGTGTAGGCGAGGTTGGCGAGCGTGATCCGCGCGGTGGCGCGGGCCAGGCCGATGCAGCGGACGACGAGGCCCATGCGGCGCTTCTGTGCGGCAAAGACATGCTCGACGAGGCCGCGCACGGGGGCGCGGGTGGCGTTGCCGCGGAGGATGTGGGCGGGCATCGGCCGCCGCCTCGGCTTGGCGCGCTGGAACTCGGCTCGCCGCCCGCGCCGGTCCGGCAGATCGAGGTTGGTCTTGCTGCGGTAGGCGGTGTCGGCCCAGACACCGCTGCCGGTGTTGCCAGGATCCAGCACGGCCCCGCGCTCAGCGCTGTCGTGCCGCGCCGCGTCGGTGACGACGAAGCGACGGATGGACCCATGGGCACGATCAATGCCGAGGTGGTTCTTGTCGCCGAACATCGGCACCGCGATCTCGGCCACGGCTTGGCGCGGTGCGCCCTCGGGCGGCTTGGCCTTGCGGCCGCGCTTGGGCGTCCAGCGCCCGTCGGCGTCGATCTGCCGCGTGCGCGCCGCAGGCCAGCCTTCGGGCGTGCCGCCGTCGCGCAGGGTCTGCTTCTCGTCGTGCGTCAGCCGGGGACGGCGAGCCTCGACGACCGTGGCATCGACGATCTGCCCGCCCATGGCGGGGAAGCCGCGCTCGGCCAGCACCGCGTCGAAGCGCGCGAACAGCCTGGTCAAGGCGCCCGCGCGCGTCAGCTGCTCGCGGTAAAGCCAGATCGTCTTGGCGTCCGGCACCGCGTCCTGCAGCGCCAGGCCCACGAGCCTTCAGGCAACGACCGAAGGGCGGTAAACGCATGAAGCTCAAGCGGTCGCGCAGCTGGCATTCGGCCTGGTCGTCCGACAGCGTGTAGAGCGCCCGCGGAACGAGGATGCCGAACATCAGCACCGCGTCCGAGGGCGGTCGCCCGCCGCGGCTGCGGTCTGCCCGCGGCGATGCCGCCGCCAGCCCCGCGCGGGACGCTTCGACGTCGACCAGGGCACGCAGCTGTTCCAGCGGATCGCCCGAGGCCGACAGCCAGCGCAGCCGCTCCTCCGCGTCGAAGGACCCGGGCTGTGCCACCATGCCTCACCCCCGCCGTAACCAGCCTCAGCGAAGCAGCCCGCCACCGTCCGCGCCAGGGGGTTTTTCGAGGTGTCCAAGCGCCGCGGTCTCGGCCGGCGGCCCGGCCGACTTGGTCGTGTCCTGCATGGGTCATTCCTCCGCGTGCCGGTGCGACACGTAAGGATGCCGCCGGCAGCCGTCGCGGCCGTGCTGTGCGCCGGCCGGCTCAGTCCGCGGCGTGGCGGAACAGCCAGTCCCCGTCGGCCATCGGCGGGCGCGGGGCGGGCACCGCCTCGGCGCGGTAGCCGAGCGCCTCCAGCCGTCGCCACAGCGCCTCGGGCGCGCTGCCGGCGCGCGCGAGGCGCTCCCGCGCCACCTCCAGGTAGAGCGCCGGGCGGTGGCGGGCGAGGGTCTCCGCCGCGCCCGCCAGCACCGCCTCCTCCCAGCCCTCGACGTCGATCTTGAGCAGGTCCACGCGCGGCAGCGCCATCGCCGCGACCAGTGCGTCCAGCGTCACCACCGCCACCGCCTCGCGCACCGCGGGGCGGGCGGCGTCGGGGGCTAGGCTGGCGGCGCCGTAGCCCATGGCGCCGGCGCGCTTCAGCGGCGTGGCCAGCACCGCGACGCCGGGCGCGGCACCGAGCGCTGCCGCCACCACGGCGACGTTGCGCCGCCCCCGCAGCAGCAGCGCCAGGCGCAGCACGGAGCGGGCGTAGCCGCTCGGCTCCACCGCCACCACTTGGCCGCGCGGCACCAGGGCGGAGAGCAGCCGCGTCACCTGCCCGCCATGGGCGCCGACATCGATCGCCACCCCCTCCGGCGGCAGCAGCGGCCGCAGCAGCGGGGCGAGCGCGGCGTGGTCCTGGCGCAAGGTGGATTTCCAGAGATGCTCCAGCCAGGAACGGCCGGGCCGGAAGCGGAACCACCCGGCGGGGGAAGGAGAGGCGACGGGGCGGGACATGGCCCCGCACTACCGCACGGGGCGCCCCGCGTCACCTGCTGCCCGTTGCCGTGCGTGCCATTCCGCGCGTCCCGGTCCACCGATGGCGCCGATGTCGGACCTCCGCCCCCCATGTTCGACGCCCGGGCCAAGGCCGTGCTCGGCCCCACCAACACGGGCAAGACCCACCTCGCCATCACCCGGATGCTGGCGCACGCCTCCGGCATCTTCGGGTTCCCGCTGCGCCTGCTCGCGCGCGAGAACTACGACCGGATGGTGGCGCAGAAAGGCGAGCGCCACGTCGCCCTGATCACCGTGGAGGAGAAGATCCTGGCCCCCCGAGGCGCGGTGGTTCGTATGCACGGTGGAGGCGGTGCCGGGCGATCCGCGCGCCGGTTGAGACGGTGCGGGCGCGCGGCTAGGGTGCCGGCGTATGCTCGCCCGCCTCGCCAGCTTCGCCTTCCAGGGCATCGAGACCGTTCCGGTGG
>CAZHMM010000076.1:7692-18116 GCA_964533585.1 uncultured Elioraea sp. | reverse complement strand
CCACCACCGCCGTCAGTTTCAGCTCCTTCAGCACCTCGCGCACCTGGCCGAGCGCCACGGCGTGCGAATGCGCCCGCCGGATCGTCGCCAGCGTGGCCCCGTTCGGCGCGAGCAGGCAGTGCTCGACCCGCTGGAAATGCTCCGCAACGATGTGCAGCCCGCTGTCCGGCAGCAGCCGGTGAATGTCCGGCACCCGTCCGGCGAGACTGTTCTCGCAGGGCAGCATCCCGAAGCGCGCCCGCCCCTCGCGCACCGCCGCGATCGCGTCCTCGAAGGTCGCGCAGGGCAGCGTCGCCATCCCCGGATAGGCGCTGCGGCAGGCGAGGTCGGAATAGGCGCCGGGGACGCCCTGGAACGCGATCGTCTCGGTCATGCGTGCGGGGTTTCCAGAATGGCGCGGGCGCGCGCGAGATCCTCGGGCGTGTCGACGCCGAACGGCGCCGTGTCAATCCGCGCGCAGAAGATGCGCATGCCCGCCTCGATCGCGCGCAGCTGTTCGAGCTTCTCGCGCAGCTCGAGCGGCGAGGGCGGCAGGGCGACGAACCGGGCGAGCGCGTCGCGCCGCCACGCATAGATGCCGATATGGTGCCAGAGCGGCCCCTGGCCCGAGGGCACCGGCAGGCGGGAGAAATAGGGTGCCAGCGCATAGGCCTGCCCCTCGGCGAACTGCACCGCCGCCTTGACGAAGTTGGGCGCGGTCGCCTCGCCGGCGTCGCGGATCGGTGTCACCAGCGTGGCGATGTCGCAGGACGGATCGGCGAGCGGTTCCAGCACCGTGCGGATCGCCGCCGGATCGAGGGTCGGCAGGTCGCCCTGGAGGTTGACCACGACGTCGTGCCGGCCCTCCGGGTCGAGCGTGGCGAGCGCGGCGAAGCACCGATCGCTGCCCGACGGCAGGTCGGGGTCGGTCAGCACCGCCGTCCCGCCGGCCGCGCGCACCGCTGCGGCGATCTCGGGCTCGGCGCAGGCGACCGCGACCGGCCCCACCCCCGCCGCCGCCGCCCGGCGCAGCACATGCACCACCATCGGCACGCCGGCGATCAGCGCCAGCGGCTTGCCGGGCAGGCGCGAGGAGGCCATGCGGGCGGGGATCAGAACGATCGGGGTCACGCGGTTCGCGGGGTTGAGCGGCGGGAACGCACGCTCCATGCTGCCCGGGCGCGCCGGGGTCAAGCCCGGCCCCTGCCGGAGGACGTACCGCCCCCATGCTTGGACTCGATCTCGACGCGGCGCTCGCTGCCGCCGAGCGCGCCGCCGATGCCGCCGCCGCGGTCATCAGGCCCTATTTCCGCGCACGCCTAGCGATCGAGCGCAAGGGCGACGAGAGCCCGGTCACCGCCGCCGACCGCGCCGCCGAACAGGCGATGCGCGCGGTGCTCGCCGAGGCCTTCCCGAGCCACGGCATCCTCGGCGAGGAGTTCGGCGAGGACCGGCCGGGTGCCGCCCTGCAATGGGTGCTCGACCCGATCGACGGCACCAAGAGCTTCGTCACCGGACGGCCGACCTATGGCAGCCTGATCGCGCTGCTGGAGGATGGCGTGCCGGTGCTCGGCGTGATGAGCCAACCCTCGATCGGCGAGCGTTGGATCGGGCTCCGCGGCCGGCCCACCACCTTCTTCTCGCCGATCGGCGGGCCGGCGGTGGCGCGCTGCCGGCCCTGCCCCGCCCTCGCCGAGGCACAGCTCTCCGTCACCACGCTCGACCTGTTCACCCCCGAGACGCGCCCGCGCTGGGAGCGGCTCGCTGCGCGCGCGGCGCAGGTGACCTGGGGCGGTGACTGCTACGCGCACGGCCTGCTGGCACTCGGGCTGATCGATCTGGTGGCCGAGACGACCTACAAGATCTGGGACTGGGCCGCGCTGGTGCCGATCATCGAGGGTGCGGGTGGCGTGATCACCGACTGGTCGGGAGGGCCGCTCCGCCCAGGGGCGGACGGCTCGGTGCTGGCCGCCGGCGATGCCGCGCTGCACGAGGCCGCGCGTGCCCTGCTCGCCGGGTGAGCCGCCGATCCGGGAGGCCGGCGCCGGCGATTGGGGACAGGTCGCCGAGCTGATCTGGGCGCTCAACGTGTACGAGCAGCCGATCTCGGGCGACCGCCGCACCGACCGCGGCGCGGCCGTGCGCTACCTCGCGGGGATGCGCCGGCGCGTCCGCCGCACGCGCGGCCAGGTGCTGCTCGCCGGCGCGCCGGGCGAGGCGTTCGGCGTGATCGCCTGGGGCGAGGAGAACGATCCGGTCTTCGTCGCCCCGCCCGTCCGCCGCCGCGCGCAGGTGTTCGACCTGGTCGTGGCCGAGCAGGCGCGCCGCCGCGGCGTTGGCGCGGCGCTGCTCCGCGCGGTCGAGACCGAGGCGGCCGCGCGCGGGCTGCGGCGGCTCGCGATCGGCGTGCTCGCCGGCAACGACGCCGCCGAGGCCGCCTATCGCCGCTTCGGCTTCCGGACTTACGCGCTCGAACTGATCAAGCCGTTGAACGAGGCTTGAGCGTGCAATCCCTTGCGACGAGCGGCCGGCCGCGTGATCTACTGCGACGCGAGATGGTGGAGGGAGTGCTTCGCATGCGCCGTCGCACGGTTCTGGCCGGGACAGGGGCCGTCGCGCTGGGCGTGGCGGCCGGACTGCCGCCGGCGCGCGCCGTCGAGACCGGACGGCACCATGCGCTCAGCCTGCTCGGCCTGCCCGAACTGCCGTCTGACTTCACCCACTTCCCCTACGTCAATCCGGACGCGCCCAAGGGCGGCGAGGTGGTCCAGCACGCGATCGGCAGCTACGACAGCTTCAACCCGTTCATCGTCCGCGGCGTCTCGGCGGCCGGGATCGGCCTGATCTGGATGACGCTGATGATGTCGAGCCAGGACGAGGCCTCGACCGAGTACTGCGACCTCGCCGAGACGGTCGAGGTCGGCCCCGACCGCACCTGGGTCGCCTTCGAGATCCGCGAGCAGGCGGTCTGGCACGACGGACGGCCGATCACGGCGGAGGACGCGAAGTGGACCTTCGAGACGCTCCGCGAGCACGGCCGTCCGTTCTTCCGCGCCTATTGGGGCGACGTGGTGCAGGTGCTGACCGAGGGACCGAAGCGGGTGGTGTTCCGCTTCCGCGACACCAACAACCGCGAACTGCCGCTGATCCTCGGCCAGATGTTCGTGCTGCCCAAGCACTGGTGGGAGGGCCGCGACTTCACCCGCCCGATCCTGGAGCCGCCGCTCGGCTCGGGCCCCTACCGGATCGAGAGCTTCGATGCCGGCCGCACGCTCACCTACCGCCGGGTCGCGAACTGGTGGGGCGAGCGTCTGCCGACGCGGCGCGGCAGCAGCAATTTCGACGTGCTGCGCTTCGAGTATTTCCGCGACGCCACCGTCGCCTTCGAGGCGTTCAAGGCCGGGCAGATCGACTTCCGCCAGGAGAACGTCGCGCGCGAATGGGCGACCGGCTACGACTTCCCCGCCCGCCGCCGGGGACTGGTGAAGCTCGAGGAGATTCCGCACGAACTCCCCACCGGCATGCAGGCCTTCGCCTTCAACATCCGCCGCGAGATCTTCCAGGACCGGCGCGTGCGCGAGGCGCTGATGCTGGCCTTCGACTTCGAGTGGTCGAACGCCAACCTGTTCTTCGGCGCCTATGCGCGCACCTCGTCCTACTTCTCGAACTCCGAGCTCGCCTCCTCCGGCCTGCCCAAGGCCGAGGAGCTGGCGATCCTGGAGCGCTATCGCGGCCGCATCCCTGAGGAGGTGTTCACGACCGAGTTCACGCTGCCGGTCACCGACGGCTCGGGCAACAACCGCGAGCAGCTGCGCCGCGCGCTTGAGCTGCTTCAGGCCGCCGGCTGGCGCATCGTCAACCGCCGCCTGGTGAACGCGCGCAACCAGCCCTTCAGCTTCGAGATGCTGCTCTCCTCGCCGAGCTTCGAGCGCGTCGCGCTGCCCTATGCGCGCACGCTCGAACGGCTCGGCATCGAGATGCGCGTGCGCACCGTCGAGACCGCGCAGTACCAGGCGCGCACCGACAGCTTCGATTTCGACATGACGGTCGAGGTGTTCGGCCAGTCGCTCTCGCCCGGCAACGAGCAGCGCGACTACTGGACCTGCGCGCGCGCGCGCGAGCAGGGCAGCCGCAACACGATCGGCATCTGCGACCCGGTGATCGACGAGCTGGTCGAGCTGGTGGTGAACGCGCCCGATCGCGAGAGCCTGATCACGCGCACCCGTGCGCTCGACCGCGTGCTGCTCTGGCACCATTTCGTCGTGCCGCACTGGCACAGCCGCACCTTCCGCGTCGCCTACTGGGACCAGTTCGTCCGCCCGGAACGGTCGCCGCGCTACGGGCTCGGTTTCACCACCTGGTGGGTCGATCCGGCCAAGGCCGAGCGCGTGAACGCGGAGCGGCGCCGGGGCCGGCCGACCTGATGCCGCGCGCCTGACGCCGCATGGGCGCCTATATCCTTCGCCGGCTGCTGCTGATCATCCCGACGCTGTTCGGGATCATGGTGATCAACTTCGTCATCGTGCAGTTCGCGCCCGGCGGGCCGGTCGAGCAGATGATCGCCGAGCTCCGCGGCCAGACCGGCATCGGCGCGCCGCTCGAGCGCATCACCGGCGGCGGGCAGGAGATCGCAGCACCGGCGGCCGTCGCGGTCGATGCCGGCGACAGCCGCTACCGCGGCGCGCGCGGCCTCGACCCCGAGATCATCGCCGAGATCGAGCGCATGTTCGGCTTCGACAAGCCCGCGCATGAGCGGTTCCTCCAGATGATCGGCAGCTATCTGACGTTCGATTTCGGCCGCAGCTTCTTCCAGGACCGAACCGTCATCGAACTGCTGCTCGACAAGATGCCGGTCTCGATCAGCCTCGGCCTCTGGACCACATTGCTGGTCTACTTGATCTCGATCCCGCTCGGCATCCGCAAGGCGGTGAAGGACGGCAGCCGCTTCGATCTCTGGACCTCGGCGGTGGTGCTGATCGGGTACGCGATCCCGTCCTTCCTGTTCGCGATCCTGCTGGTCGTGCTGTTCGCCGGCGGCTCGTTCTTCCAGATCTTCCCGCTGCGCGGCCTGACCAGCCCGGACTGGGAGCGTCTCTCGCTGCTCGGCAAGATCGCCGACTATTTCTGGCACGTCTGCCTGCCGGTGACGGCGATGGTGATCGGCGGCTTCGCCGGCTTGACCATGCTGACCAAGAACTCGTTCCTGGACGAGATCAACAAGCAGTACGTCATCACCGCGCGCGCCAAGGGCGCGGCCGAGAACCGCGTGCTCTACGGCCACGTGTTCCGCAACGCGATGCTGATCATCATCGCGGGCTTCCCCTCGGCGTTCATCGGCATCCTGTTCACGGGCGCGCTGCTGGTCGAGATCATCTTCTCGCTCGATGGGCTGGGGCTCTTGGGCTTCGAGGCGGCGATCCGGCGCGACTACCCGGTGATGTTCGGCACGCTCTACCTGTTCACCCTGCTCGGCCTCGTCATGCAGATCGTCGGAGACCTGATGTACACGGTGGTCGATCCCCGCATCGATTTCGAGGCGCGGCGGTGACTGCAAAGAAAGCCCATCGGCAGGGGCCTGATATGGGTGGCGCGGAGCGCCGCCCGTATCGCGCGCAGGGCTGGTGTGGCGGCTGCGCGCGAAACAAATGGGACGTAAGTTCCCAACGCGCCTGCGCGTTGGGAACTTACGCCCCTCCCGCGCCCGCCCCCGTCCCATGACACCGCTGACGCGTCGCCGCCTCGCGAACTTCCGCGCCAACCGGCGCGGCTGGTGGTCGCTCTGGATCTTCTCGATCCTGTTCGCCTTCGCCCTGTTCGCCGAGTTCATCGCCAACGACCGCCCCCTGGTCGTGCGCTACGACGGCGAGTGGTTCTTCCCGGTGCTGTTCGATTATGCCGAGACCGATTTCGGCGGCGACTTCCCCACCTCGGCCGACTACCACGATCCCTTCCTCAAGGAGCAGATCGCCGAGAAGGGGTGGGCGCTATGGCCCGCCATCCCCTACTCGTACCGCTCGGTGGTGCGCAACCTGCCGGTGCCCGCGCCCGTGCCGCCGACTTGGCTGCTGCCTGCCGACGCGATCGGACCTGACACGCCCTACAACATCCTCGGCACCGACGACCAGGCACGCGATGTCGCGGCGCGCGTGATCTACGGCTTCCGCATCTCCGTGCTGTTCGGCTTCACGCTCACCATCGTCTCCTCGATCGTCGGCGTCGCCGCCGGCGCCGTGCAGGGCTTCTACGGCGGCTGGCTCGACCTGATCTTCCAGCGCTTCATCGAGGTCTGGTCCGGCATGCCGCAGCTCTACATGCTGATCATCCTCGCCTCGGTGATCGAACCGAGCTTCTGGGTGCTGCTGATCTTCCTGCTGCTGTTCTCCTGGATGGGACTGGTGGGCGTGGTGCGCGCCGAATTCTTGCGAGGCCGCAACTTCGACTACGTGCGCGCGGCCAAGGCGCTCGGCGTCTCCGACGTGCGCGTGATGTTTCGCCACATCCTGCCCAACGCGATGGTCGCCACCCTGACCTTCCTGCCCTTCATCCTCTCGGGCAGCGTGACCATCCTCGCCAGCCTCGACTTCCTCGGCTTCGGCCTGCCGCCTGGCTCGCCCTCGCTCGGCGAGCTCGTGCAGCAGGGCAAGAACAACCTGCAGGCGCCCTGGCTCGGCATCACCGCCTTCATCGTGCTCGCGACCATCCTGACGCTGCTGATCTTCGTCGGCGAGGCGGTGCGCGACGCCTTCGATCCGCGCAAGCTGCCCGGCGGCGGAGCCGCGAAATGAACCGGCGCGGAGGGCGCTGAGCATGGCGCTGCTCGAAGTCTCGAACCTCGGCGTGACCTTCGGCGCCGGCGCACGCCAGGTGACCGCGGTCGAGGGCGCGGGCTTCACCCTCGATCGCGGCGAGACCCTCGCCCTGGTCGGCGAGTCCGGCTCGGGCAAGTCGGTCACCGCGCTCTCGGTGCTCCAGCTCCTGCCCTATCCGGTCGCACGCCACACGCCCGGAAGCTCCGTCGTGCTCGACGGGCGCGAGATGATCGGCGCCGATGCCGAGACGCTGCGGACAGCGCGCGGCGGCACGGCGGGGATGATCTTCCAGGAGCCGATGACCAGCCTCAACCCGCTGCACACGATCGAGAAGCAGATCGGCGAGGCGGTGCAGCTGCACCGGCCGATGACGCGCGAGCAGGCCCGCGCGCGCGCGATCGAGTGCCTGACCATGGCCGGCTTCCCCGACGCCGAGACGCGGCTTTCGGCCTATCCGCACCAGCTGTCGGGCGGGCAGCGCCAGCGCGTGATGATCGCCATGGCGCTCGCCAACGATCCCGCGCTGCTGATCGCCGACGAACCCACCACCGCGCTCGACGTCACCATCCAGGCGCAGATCCTGAAGCTGCTCGCCGAGCTGAAGCAGCGCCTCGGCATGGCGATGCTGCTGATCAGCCACGACCTGACGATCGTGCGCCGCTACGCCGACACGGTCTGCGTGATGAACCGCGGCCGCATCGTCGAGCAGGGGCCGGTCGCGCGCGTGTTCGGCGATCCGCAGCACGACTACACGAAAATGCTGCTCGGCGCGCAGCCGCGCGGCAAGCCCGAGCCCGTCGCGGCCGATGCGGCCGAGGTGATGGCCGGCGATGAGGTGAAGGTGCATTTCCCGATCCGCCGCGGCTTCCTCCGCCGCACCGTCGGCCACATCAAGGCGTGCGACGGCATCACCGTGCGCGTGCGCGAGGGCGAGACGGTCGGGCTGGTCGGCGAGTCGGGCTCCGGCAAGTCCACCATGGGGCTCGCGCTGCTGCGGCTGATCCCCGAAGCCGAGGGACCGGTGCGGTTCGAGGGGCGCGATGTCGTCGGGCTCGACCGCCGTGCGCTGCGCCCATTGCGCCGACGCATGCAGATCGTGTTCCAGGATCCGTTCGGCAGCCTGAGCCCGCGCATGAGCATCGGCGAGATCGTCGGCGAGGGGCTCGCCGTGCACGAGCCGGGGCTTGACCAGGCGGAGCGCCTCTCGATGGTGGCGCAGGCGCTCGAGGAGGTAGGGCTCGACCCGGGCTGGGTGGATCGCTATCCGCACGAGTTCTCGGGCGGGCAGCGCCAGCGCATCGCGATCGCGCGCGCGCTCGTGCTCAAGCCGCGCTTCGTCGTGCTCGACGAGCCGACCAGCGCGCTCGACATGAGCGTGCAGGCGCAGATCGTCGAGCTGCTGCGCGAGCTCCAGGCGCGCCATCGCCTCGCCTATCTGTTCATCAGCCACGACCTCAAGGTGGTGCGCGCACTCGCGCACCACGTCGTCGTGCTGAAGGACGGCCGCGTCGTCGAGCAGGGTCCGGCCGAGGCGGTGATGGACGCGCCCCGGGAACCCTACACGCGCGCGCTGATGGCCGCGGCGTTCGAGCTCAAGGCCGACGAGAGCGGCATCGTCCGGCGATAGTCACAGCCCCGCGCGCAGCCCGATCAGCACGGCCGCGCCGGGCACGACGAAGCTGTTCGCCGGCTCGTAGCGGCTGTTGGTGATGTTGCGGCCGAGCGCGAAGACCTCGATTGTCTCCGTCGCGCGCCAGCGCGCGGCGAGGTTGATCACCACACCGCCGGGATTGCGTCCACGTCCCTGGAACGCGCCGCTGTCAGCGTAGAGCACGTCCGCCGCCGGCCCGAAGATCAGCGCCTCGGGCGCGATCGACAGGCGCGGATCGGCCCACAGCGTCGCGCCGAGGCTGCCCTGGTGGCGCGGCCGGCGCAGCAGCTGCGCGCCGCCGTCGCCATCCTGCGCCACCGTCCAGGTATAGGCGGCGCGCAGCGCAAGCCACGACGCGACGCTCAGGTCGAGCGCGCTCTCCACGCCCTCGATGTCGGCGCGCCCGACATTGACGCGGGTGGTGAAGGTTGGATCGTCGGCGATCAGGTCGGTGATGCGGGTGCGGAAATACGTCGCCGAGAGCCGCCCGGGCGGCAGGCCGAGCGCGCCGAGATCGAGCGCCACCCCGGCCTCGCCGCCGCGTCCCTTCTCGGGCCGGAGATTGGGGTTGCCGCGGAAGCCGGAGCTGCCGACGCCGAACAGGTCGAACAGCGTCGGCGCGCGGAACGACGTGCCGTAGGCGGCGTGCACCGACATCGCGACTTCCGGCAGCGCCAGCACGCCGCCCAGACGCCAGGTGGTGGTGTCGGAGAAGTCGCGCGGCGCCTCGTGGCGCAGATTTGCGGTGAGGTCGAGCCGTCGGAACAGTCTGAGCTGAGCGCCGAGATGGCCGGCATCGCTGCGCGTGCCGCGATCGACATCCTGGTTGAACGGGCCGAAGGGGCCGGCGAAGCGCACCTGCACGTCCACGCGGTCCTCGATCCGCTGCACCCCGAAGCTGACCGACGCGCCGTCGATCGCGCCGGCCTCCGGCAGGCGGAGCGTGTTGTCCCACTGGTAGACCGTGCGCGTGCCGAGGTAGCGGGAATCGTCGCTGCCGGAGAACGCGAACTGGTCGGGCCGGTCGCGGAACTGGCGGTTGTCGCGCGACTGCCCGACCGCGAGCGTGGTGTCGAGCCAGCCGGGAATCACCGTGCCCTCGATCCCCGCGCGCCACATCCCCGAGCGGTTGCGCGCGGTGGAGTTCGGATCGTCGCGACCCGCCTGATCAAGGTCGGCCTTGTTCTCGCGGAGCCGCGCGAAGCCGAACACGCGGAACCGCTCGCCGAGCCGCGCACCGAGATTGACCGTCGCCGTGCCGATCCGCGCGCCGTCGCGCTCGCCGATCGAGGTGGCGAGCCGGCGCGGCACGACGTTGAACCCCTGCGTCGTCAGTCCCTGGCCGATCAGCGCGTAGTCGATCCCGCGCGTCTCGCCCGCCACCACCGCGCTCGCCGCCGCGGTGGACTGCGACCCGCCGGCGATCTCGCCGGTCGCGGTAAAGGCCCGGCCCGTGCCGCGGCCGGAGCGCGTGATCAGATTGACAACGCCGCCGATCGCGCCCGAGCCGTACAGCCCGGACATCGGCCCACGGATCACCTCGATCCGCTCGACGTCCGACAGCAGGTCGTTGCCGAAGTCAAACAGGCCCTGCGGCGTCGAGGGATCGTTGAGCGGCATGCCGTCGCGCAGCACCAGCACATGGCTGGAATTGGTCCCGCGCATGAACACGCTGGCTGTCTGGCCGGTCCCCCCGGACTGCACCGCGCCGAGCCCAGGGACGGCGGCGAGCGCCTCGGCCAGGCTGCGATAGCCGCGCCGATCGATGGTCTCGCGGTCGATCACGGTGACGCCCGCGGGAATGCGCTCTATCGGCGTCGGGATGCGCGTCGCGGTGACGACGGTCTCGGGCAAGGTGCGCAGCGGCGGTTCGGTCTGCGCCGCGACCGGGGTGGCGATCAACGCAACGGCGGTTGCGTAAGCGAGGGTGTGTGTGCGCAAGGTCGGCTCCCATGGTGGCAGGAACGGCCGGAGCCGCGCCGTGC
>CAZHMM010000076.1:0-7592 GCA_964533585.1 uncultured Elioraea sp. | reverse complement strand
TGTGTGCGCAAGGTCGGCTCCCATGGTGGCAGGAACGGCCGGAGCCGCGCCGTGCCGGAAGCCGGGTCGATGGTGTCATGTCTCGTCCGCCCCCTCGCGCGACAGGCCCTGACCGGTGTCGCCGCATGCGGACTCTCTCCGTTGCGCCGGTTCACCCCGCCCGACGCGCGCGCACGACCGGCGCCGGCCGGTCTCCTGGCTCGCGGAGTCGGATCGCTCCGACACGGCCTGCCGCCTTCCCGGGGGATCGCCCCAGTGGCTTCTGGCAGGCCGCACTCCGCCTACAGTTGCGGGGGCAGCCGCGGCGTCGGGCAGAGCCCTGACCGCGTTCCCGTTTCAGCCCTTGCGGGCCACCGGCACCGTCGTAACGCTAACGCGGATGTGAGGCGCGCGCCAGCCCAGCGCGATCAGAAGATGAGACCGATCGCGCGCAGCGCCACCCAGAACAGCCCACCGATGATGGTGAAGGTGAGCGCCGTGGCGAGCAGCCCGACCACCGCGCCGACCACCACCGCGCGGGTGTCCTCCTCGAGCAGGCCCATCGCCATGATGGCGCAGGCCAGGCTCGGCGGGCCATTGGTGAAGGGCAGCGGGATGATCACCAGACAGGCGAGGAACACGCCATAGGCGCCGACCAGGCGATCGGCCTTCCATCCGGTCAGCACCGAGGGGCGCGGGCGGATGTAGCGCTCGATGCGCTGCACCCACGGGATCGCCTTCTCGACGATCATCTCGAGGTCCTCGCGCTTCATCGACCGCTCGGTCAGGAAGCGGGGCAAGCGCGGCTCGGGGAAGCCGAGCGCGAGTTGCAGGCACACGATGGCCAGCGGGATGCCGAAGATCGGCGACCAGCCCGGGATATAGATGGGCAACAGGTTCGGCAGCGCGAACAGGATGATCAGGATGCCGTAGCCGCGCGCGCCGAAGGCATGGATCATCTCGCCGAGCGAGATGCGCGGCTTCGGCCAGGTCCGCGCCAGTTCCAGCATCAGCACCGAGACCGGCAGGTGCCGCCCGTTGCCGCCGTGGGGTGGATATGGGGGCGGAGGCTCGGCCTCCGTCATGTGGCCCGGTGCCGGGCGCAGACCTAGCTCGGACGTCTCCAGCACCAATCCCCCTTCGTCCCCGGCGGGCAGCGACGTCGAGTGCATGCGTCTGCATCGGCGCGCCGCCCGGGAAGCCCCCAGATCCCGCCGGGCGGTCGGGGATCATGCATCCCATGCCTAGTGTGTCCAGGCTGCGCCGCCCTGCGAGACACTCGACAGTAACGGAACCGGGCCGCGCGGCGAGTTAAATCGCCGACATCTCGGCCGAACGGCGATGACGGGGAATCGGCGATGCGCATGGCAGACGGACTTCTCTCAGGCAAATCACCAGTTAGCAGGGAGTGGGTGATCGAAGAATGAAGTTCCCGCGACGACGCCTGATGATTGCTGCCCCGGGCATGGTGCTGCCGGCCGCCGCCGCGCCGGTCGATCTCGCGCTCGCCCTCGCGGTGGATGTCTCGGCGAGCGTGGATTTCCACGAGTTCGGGCTGATGATCGGCGGCTACGCGGAGGCCTTCCGCGAAGCCGAACTCGCCGCCCGGCTCACCTCGGGCACGCACGGGGCGGCGGCGGTCGCGATGCTGTTCTGGTCCGGCCCCGGCGCGCGCGACCTCGCCGTGCCGTGGACGCGGGTGGCGAGCGCGGCGCAGGCCGCGGCGCTTGCCGAGGCGATCGAGTATGCCCCCCGCATCGTGCCCGCCGGCGCCACCGCGCTCGGCGAGGGGCTCGCCGCAGCGGCGGCGCTGCTCGCGCGCTGTCCGTATCCGGCCGCGCGCCGCGTGATCGACGTCTCCGGCGACGGCAGCAACAATGCCGGCCTGCCGGTCGCTGCCGGACGCGCGGCAGCCCTCGCGCTGGGGGCGACGGTGAATGCGCTCGCGGTCGTGGACGAGGAGCCCGACCTCGAGGACTACTACCGCGACACGGTGATCGGCGGCCCCGGCGCCTTCGTCATGCGCGCCGAGGATTACGCCGCCTTCGCCGCAGCGATCCGGCGCAAGCTGTTCCGCGAGGCGGCCGGACCGCTGGTCGCGTGAGCGCCACTGGACCGTGGCGGGGCGGCATGGCATGGGCGCGGCCATGAAGCTGCTGATCCCCGGCCCGGTGCAGACCGATCCGCGCGTCAAGGCCGCGATGGCCCAGGACATCGCGCCCTGGGACAACGACACCCGCCCGCGCTACGCGGCGATGCGCGAGCGCGTGCGCGCGATCGCCGGCGGCGTCGCCGGCACGCATGTCTGCCTGCCCTTGCAGGGCTGCGGCCATTTCATCGTCGAGGCCGCGCTGCGCACCTTCGTCCCGCCCGGGGCCAAGGTGCTGATCCCCTCGAATGGCAATTACGGCGTGCGCATGACGCGGCTTGCGCGCGAGGCCGGGCGGGTGCCGGTCGTGCTCGAGATCGCCGAAGGCGAGGCCGTCACGGCCGAGGCGGTCGCGGCCGCGCTCGCCGCCGACCCGGCGATCGGCGTGGTCAGCGTCGTGCACAGCGAGACCGCGACCGCGCTGATCAACCCGATCGAGGCGATCGCCGCCGCCGTGCGTGACGCCGGCCGCCGGCTGATCGTCGATGCGGTCTCGGGCTTCGGTGCGATCCCGTTCGACCTCGCGGCACACCCCGAGACCGATGCGATCGTCTTCTCCTCCAACAAGTGCCTGGAGGCGATGCCCGGCCTCGGCTTCGCGGTCGCGCGCATCGACCGGCTGGACGCCTCAGCGGGCAATGCCGGCTCGTGGTCGTTCGACCTCGCGGATGTCTATCGCCACGCGCTCACCTATGGCTGGGGCTCGATCCGCTTCACGCCGTCGATCCAGGCGCTGGCCGCCTTCGACGTCGCGCTCGACATCTTCGAGGCGGAGGGCGGCCAGCCCGCCCGGCTCGCGCGCTACACCGAGAACGCGCGCGTGCTGTGGGAGGGACTGACCGGGCTCGGGCTGACACCGTGGCTGCCGCGCGAGCGGCAGGGGCCGATCATCGTCAACATGCTCCAGCCGCGCGATCCCGCCTGGGAGCTGCAGCGCTTCGTCGATCTCTTGAAGCGCCGAGGCTTCCTGATCAGCAACTTCTCGACCACCACCGTGCCGACCTTCCGCGTGGCCGCGATCGGCCGGGTGTTCCCCGAGGACATGGTCCGCGCCGTCGCCGCGATCGGCGAGACCCTGGCGGAGATGGGGGTGCGGCGGCGCGAGGCGGCGTAGCCGCACGCGGTCCATCGACCTCACCGGTCTGATACGGGACGGGCTAGAGTGGCGCCGCCCGCCCGGGGAGACGGTATGGTCCCAATTGCCGCCATCGCGCTCGTTCTCGCCATCGGGCTGCCCGTCCAGGCGCAGACGATGCGCTGGGCGATCGACCGGCCCGTCGCCACGCTCGATCCGCACGCCACCGGCGACGCCTTCACCCTCGGCGTGCTCGGCAACATTCATGAGGGGCTGGTGCGGCGCGCGCCCGACCTGTCGCTCGAACCGGCGCTGGCGACGGAGTGGCGCGCGGTCGGGCCGCAGCTCTGGCGCTTCACGCTGCGCGAGGGCGTCACCTTCCATGACGGCAGCGCGTTCGGCGCCGAGGACGTCGCCGTCTCGATCGCGCGCGCGCAGGCAAACCCGGCCTTGCCGCGGGACCGGCTCGCCAGCCTCGCCGCGGTGCGGGTGATCGATCCGCACACCATCGAGCTTGTCACCCGCGCGCCCGATCCGCTGCTGCCGCAGCGCCTGGACACGGTGCTGATGCTCTCGCGCGCTGCGGCCGAGCCGACTGCGCCGGGTCAGGCGAATGGCACCGGCCCGTTCCGCCTGGTCGCGCATGCGCCGGAACGGGTGACGCGCCTGACCCGCAACACGGCGTGGTGGGACCGCCAGCGCGGCATGGTCGTCAATGTCGAGCTCTGGCCGATCGCCGCCCCCACGGCGCGTCTCGCCGCGCTTCCCGCCGGCGACATCGACCTGGTGACGGCGATCCCGCCCGAGGAGGTGGCGCAGCTCAGGGAGAGACGCGGCGTGGTGGTGGTGCAGGGGCCGGCGCTGCGCACGGTGATGCTCGGCTTCGACATCGGGCCGGTGGCGCGGCAGGGCGGCCCCAACCCGCTGGCGGATGGGCGCGTGCGCCGGGCGATCGCGCACGCGATCGATGTCGAGGCGCTGCGGACGGAGGTGATGGGCGGGGCGGCGATCCCGGCGGGCCTGCTCTGGGGCCCGGGCGTCTTCGGCTACCGACCGGAGGAGGACCGCCGGCCGGTGGTCGACCTCGACCGGGCGCGTGCGCTGCTGGCCGAGGCCGCCCACCCGGCCGGATTTCCGCTCCGGCTCGACTGCCCGCAGGGCCGCTCCGTGCACGATGCGGCGGTCTGCGCGGCGCTCGCGCCGATGCTGGCGCGGATCGGCATCCAGCTCACCGTCAACGCCATTCCGGGGGCGGCCTACGACGCCGCTCTGGCGCGGCGCGACGCGCGCGCCTTCCTGCTCGCCTGGTCGGCCGAGCCGCCCGAGGCACACCACCCGCTCGCCTTCCTCGCCCATGCGCGTGATCCCGCCAGTGCGCTCGGGCTCGCCAATCACACCGGCTATGACCGGGCCGAGGTGAACGGGCTGATCGCCGCCCTTGCCGACGAATTCGCGCCGGCGCGCCGGCAATCCCTGATCGATCAGGCAGCGGCGATGCTGCGCGCCGATGCCGTCTATCTGCCGCTGCACCACGAGGTGCTGACCTGGGCGCATCGCGACCGCATCCGCGTCGTGCAGCGGCCGGACGGCGTCGTCGTGCTGAACGCGATCACGCTGCCCTGAGCCGGATGCGCGGTGAGGATGCTATGCTCGCGCCATGCACGCGGCACGGTCGCTCGGTGCGGTCGCGCTGATCCTGGTTGCCGGGGTCGGGCGGACCGACGCGTCGGTCGATTCGGGACTGCTGGCCCAGGGCTGGCGGGTCCAGCCGATCGACGGCCGCGCCCCGCTCGCCTTTGCCGCGGATGGCACGGATGCGATCCGCATCAGCGGCGCGGCCGGGGGCGGGATCGTGTTCCGCCCCGTGCGCGTGCCGGTTTCGCCTGCCCTGTGCCTCTCCTGGCGCTGGCGCTTCCAGCCGGGGGGCGACCCCGCAGCCGCGGGGCTGGTGCTGCAGGTCGGCTTCGAGGCGGATGGCGAACGGATGAGCCTCAGCCAGCGCTACGCGCTCGGCGTCGCGCGCATGCTGGCGCGCGGGCGGATGGTGCCGGGCTTCGCGCTCTCCTACCGCTGGGGCGGCGAGGCCGGCGCGCCCGCCTGGCACCCGACACCGCTGCTGCTGCTGCTGGAGCGGAGCCGCTGGCGCGCCCTGGATCCCGCCCCGCGCGGCGCCTGGGTCGAGGAGACGGTGGCACTCGCGGCCGAGTTCCGCGCCGCCTACGGCATCGCGCCGACCGGCCACGTCACCGAGGTGGCAATCGGCGCGCAGGCGGGTGCCGCGATCGAGGCGCGGATCGAAGGCATCGCCTTCGGCCGCTGCCCCGGGCCGTAGCGCAGATCCCGATCAGGTGGACTCACCTGATCGGGTGAAGCAGCGCACCAGGAAGCCCCAGAGCCGTTTCAGACAGGTCGGAAACGGCTCAAGCGCCGCCTCAGCCGACGATCTCGTAGCCGGCGAAGAAGTAGGCGATCTCGATCGCGGCGTTCTCGACGCTGTCCGAGCCATGCACCGAGTTGGCCTCGATGCTCTCGGCGAACAGCTTGCGGATCGTGCCGGGCGCCGCCTTGGCGGGATCGGTCGCACCCATCACCTCGCGGTGCTTCGCCACCGCGTTCTCGCCCTCCAGCACCTGCACCACCACCGGGCCCGAGCACATGAAGTCGACCAGGCTGGTGTAGAACGGCCGGTCCTTGTGCACGGCATAGAAGGTCTTGGCGTGCTGGCGGCTCATCCAGATCCGCTTCTGCGCGACGATCCGGAGGCCGTTCTCCTCGAACACGGCATTGATCTTGCCGGTGAGGTTCCGCCGCGTCGCGTCGGGCTTGATGATGCTGAAGGTCCGCTCGATGGCCATCGTCCAGGTCCCCTGGGGCTGCTGAAGGTGCCGGCCCTCTAGGGCAGGACGGGACGGAAGGAAACCCCTGCCCTTCCCTCGCCGGGGCAAGGGCGGCTAAACCGCGCGCCATGACAGTCCTGGCGATCGAGGCGGCGACCATCCGGATCGCCGGGCGGACGCTGCTGGACCGGGCGGACCTGACGATCGCACCGGGCCAGAAGGTGGGTCTGATCGGCCGCAACGGCGCCGGCAAGTCCACGCTGCTGAAGGCGATCGCGGGCGAGCTCGGCCTCGACGGCGGCGAGATCCGCCTCAGCCCGCGCGCGCGGCTTGGCCGGGTGGCGCAGGAGGCGCCGTCGGGTGCGGCCTCGCTGGTCGAGACGGTGCTCGCCGCCGATGCCGAGCGCACCCGCCTGCTCGCCGAGGCCGAGACCGCGCCGCCCGAGCGTCTCGCCGACATCCACGACCGGCTGCGCGCGATCGGCGCGGATGCCGCTCCTGCGCGCGCCGCCACCATCCTCGCCGGGCTCGGCTTCGATGCGGAGGCGCAGGCGCGGCCCGTGAGCTCGTTCTCGGGCGGCTGGCGCATGCGCGTCGCACTGGCCGCGGCGCTGTTCGTCGAGCCCGACCTGCTGCTGCTCGACGAGCCGACCAACCATCTCGATCTCGAGGCGACGCTGTGGCTGGAATCCTGGCTCGCCCGCTTCGCGGGGGCCGCGATCATCGTCAGCCATGACCGCACCCTGCTCGACCGCGCAGTGGATGCGATCGCGCATCTCGATCGGACGAAGATCGCACTCTACCCAGGCGGGTTCGAGGCGTTCGTGCGCATCCGCGAGGAACGCGCGGCACAGCAGGCGGCGATGGCGGAGAAGATCGCCGCGCAGCGCGCGCATCTGCAGGCATTCGTGGATCGCTTCCGCTACAAGGCGTCAAAGGCGCGCCAGGCGCAGTCGAAGCTGAAGGCGATCGCGCGCCTGCCGGCGATCGAGGCGCTGGTCGAGGATGCGCCGACGCATTTCTCCTTCCCCGAGCCGCGCACGCTCGCCCCGCCGCTGATCACGCTGAACCGCGCCGCGGTCGGCTATGGCGGCGCGCCGGTGCTGCGCGAGGTCTCCCTGCGCGTCGATCAGGAGGACCGCATCGCGCTGCTGGGACGCAACGGCAACGGCAAGTCCACGCTCGCCAAGCTGCTCGCCGGGCGGCTCGATCTCCTTTCCGGCGAGATGTTCCGCACGCCGCGCCTGACGGTCGGGTTCTTCGCCCAGCACCAGGAGGAGGATCTGTTCCTCGACGAGAGCCCGGTCGATCACATGGCCCGCGCGCTGCCGCGCGCGACGCCGGCGCAGCTGCGGTCGCAGCTCGCTCGCTTCGGCCTCGATGCCGACCGTGCGGAGACGAAGGTCGGCGCGCTCTCGGGTGGCGAGAAGGCGCGGCTGCTCCTGTCCCTCGCCACGCGCGACGCGCCGCAGCTGCTGATCCTCGACGAGCCGACCAACCATCTCGACATCGACGCGCGCGAGGCGCTGGTGCGCGCGATCGCCGACTACGA
>CAZHMM010000075.1:0-18323 GCA_964533585.1 uncultured Elioraea sp. | reverse complement strand
CGGCCCTTATGCCCCCGCCATGGTCACCCGCTCCGAGATCCTGATCCTAGGCCTCACCGCCGGCGTCATCGGCTCCCTGGTCGGGGGCATGATGCTCGGCATCGGCATGGGGCTGATCGGCCAGGGCGCGCATATCGGCTGGCTGCTCGCGTTGCCGGGCGCACCGGCCGGCGGGCTGATCGGGCTGCTGCTCGCACGACGGCTGGCGCGGCAACTGCCCAAGTAGCGTCACACCGCCTCGTCCGGCTCGACCTCCATGTCGGGCTCGATCCGGCCGTGCACACGCCGCCCGCGCGAGAGCTCGGTGACGATGCCATGCAGCGTGCGGAGTTCCTGTTCCGTGACCTCGCCGCGCTCGAACAGGTGGCGGATGGTGCGCACCATGCTCGGCCGCTTCGCCTGGTTGCGCAGGAAGCCGCAGGCGTCGAGCTCCGCGACCAGGTGGCGCAGGAAGTTCTCGAGCTGGTCCTTGGTGGCGATGCGCGTCTCGTTGGTGACGAGCCGCGCGGGCGGGGTGGTGTCGGCGGCGGTCCACCATTCATAGGCCATCACCATCACCGCCTGGGCGAGGTTCATCGAGTTGAACGCCGGATTCAGCGGGATCTGCACCAGCGTGTCGGCATGCGCGAGATCGTCCGCGGTGAGGCCCGCGCGTTCGGGCCCGAACAGCATGCCCGCGCGCAGACCCCGCGCGGCGGCGTCGCGCAGCATCGACGCGGCACCGCGCGCGGTCGCGGTGTTGACGATCACGTGGCGCGGCCGCGGGCAGGTCGCGAACACGCGCTGCAGGTCGGCAACGGCATGCGCGACCGTCGGGTGCAGCGTCGCCGCGTTCAGGATCGCATCCGCGCCCGAGGCCATGCGCCAGGCCTTCTCCTGCGGCCAGCCGTCGCGCGGGGCGACCAGGCGCAGGTGGAACAGCCCGCCATTCGCCATCGCCCGCGCCGTCGCGCCGATGTTCTCAGCCAGTTGCGGGCGGACGAGAATGACGACCGGCGAGTGCTCGCCCACCGGCCCGATCGCCGCTCCCCCGTCGCGTCCCGTCATGGCGCCGGCATAGGACGCGCCGTGCCGCCCGGCAACCGGATCAGCGCCGGGCGCGCTCGCGAGCGGTCATTTCGGCCTGGATCGCCTGAAGCCGCGGCGGCCAGGTCGAGCGGATCCACGCCAGCACGTCGCGGATCTCGGCGTCGCTCAGCACCCCCGCATAGGCCGGCATGGTGGTGCGGTAGCCGGGCACGAGCGCGGCCATGCCGTCGCGCACGATGCGGAACAGCGTGTCGTCGCCGTGATGCCAGGTGTGGCCGGACGCGTCGTGCGGTGGTGCCGGCAGCATCCCGTCCGGTCCGCGCACCTGCCAGTCCGGCTGACCCTCCAGCTTGGCGCCGTGGCAGACGGCGCAGTGCGCGACATACACCGCCTGTCCACGCTCCAGATCGCGTGCAAGACCACCCTCCGCAGCGAGCGCAAGCGCGACGGCGACAGCGACGCGCGCGGTCATCCGCCGAGGCGGCGCAGGATCTCACGCATCTGGGCGATCTCGGCCTCCTGCGCCTTGATGATCTCCTCGGCGAGCCGGCGCACCTCTGGATCGCGCCCGTGCTCCAGCACGATGCGCGCCATGTCGATCGCGCCCTGATGGTGCGGGATCATGCCGCGCACGAAGTCGATGTCGGCATTGCCGGAGTAGCGGATGTCCATCTCGCGGTGCATGCGCTCGTTGGCCTGGCGGAATGCACGCGTGCTCGCCGGCTCGCCCGGCTGGGCCGCGTGTCCGTGCTGCCCATGCTGCATCTGCGCGATCGTCACGCCATGCCCCGGACCGTGATGAGCGGCAGCCGGCATTCCCGCGATCAACAGCGCCGCCGCACCGAACAGCATCGTCTTCATGCGCCACTCCCTCAGAGATACTTGGTGAGCTCGCGGACCTCGGCCAGCGCCGCCTCGGCCTTGCCTTCGCTCACCGCCCGGTCGAGGCAGTGGTCGATATGGGTTTCGATCAGCACGCGCTTCGCCTCCGCGAGGCCCCGCTCGACAGCGCGCAGCTGCTGGGCAAGGTCGAGGCAGGGCCGGCCGCTCTCGATCATGCCGATCGTCGCGGTCAGGTGCCCCGAGACGCGCTTGAGCCGCTTCACGACATCGGCGTGGGCGGCGTGACGGATGCCATGAGCCATGGCCGGATGGTATCCCCGGGGAGGGGATAGGGGAAGCGCCGTCAGGCGGGCACGCCCTCGCGCATCAGCAGGTAGGTCACGGCATCCCCCAGCGCGCCGAACGAGGCCTCGATCACGTTGCCCGAGACGCCGACGGTGCTCCAGCGCCCGCCGCCATTGCCCTCGCTTTCGATCATCACGCGCGTGGTCGCCGCGGTCGCCTGGTCGGGGGTGAGGATGCGCACCTTGTAGTCCACCAGGCGGAGGCTCGCGACGGCCGGATAGTGCGGCACCAGCGCCTTGCGCAGCGCGGCATCGAGCGCATTCACCGGGCCGTTGCCCTCCGCCACGGTGAGCACGCGCTCGCCCTTCACGACGAGCTTCAGCGTCGCCTCGGAGAGCGGCTCCTCGTGCTCGCCGCGACGTTCCACCAGCGTGCGGAACGATTCCAGGCGGAAATACTCCGGCACGGTGCCGAGCACGCGGCGGGCGAGCAGCTCGAAGGACGCCTCGGCCGCGTCATAGGCGTAGCCCGCGAACTCCTTGGCCTTCACCTCGTCGAGGATGCGGCGGATGCGCACGTCGTCCGGGTCGATCTCGATGCCGACCTCGGTGAGGCGGGAGAGGATGTTCGACCGGCCCGACTGGTCCGAGACGACGATGTGACGGCGGTTGCCGACGGTCTCGGGCGGGATGTGCTCGTAGGTGGCGGGGTCGCGCTGCACGGCCGAGACATGCAAGCCCCCCTTGTGCGCGAAGGCGCTCTCGCCGACGTAAGGGGCGCCGCGGTTGGGCGCGCGGTTCAGCCGCTCGTCGAGCGCGCGGGAGAGCTTGGTGAGGCCGCGCAGGCCCTCGGCGCTGATGCCGGTGGCGTAGCCCATCTTCAGCATCAGGGTCGGGATGATGCTGATCAGGTTGGCGTTGCCGCAGCGCTCGCCGATACCGTTGATCGTGCCCTGCACCTGGCGACATCCGGCGCGCACCGCGGCGAGCGTGTTCGCGACCCCGTTGCCGGTGTCGTCATGGCCGTGGAAGCCGAGCTGCTCGCCGGGGATCGCGTGCGCGACCTCGGCGACGATCGCCTCGACCTCGTGCGGAAGCGTGCCGCCGTTGGTGTCGCAGAGCACAATCCAGCGCGCGCCGGCCTTGTGCGCTTCGGTGATGGCGGCGAGGGCGTAGTCGCGGTTGCGCTTGAAGCCGTCGAAGAAGTGCTCGGCGTCGAACATCGCCTCGCGGCGGCGCGCGGCCTCGGCGACGCTGTCGGCGATCATGGCCAGGTTCTCGTCGAGCGACACGCCGAGCGCCACTTCGGCGTGGTAGTCCCAGGTCTTGCCGACCAGGGTGACGACGGGCGTGCGCGCGCCGAACACGGCGGCGAGCCCGGGATCGTTGGCGGCGGAACGGCCCGAGCGGCGCGTCATGCCGAAGGCCGAGAGGCGGGCGGTGCGGAACGGCGGCGGGTCGGCGAAGAAGGCGTCGTCGATCGGGTTGGCGCCGGGCCAGCCGCCTTCGACGGTATCGACGCCGAAGGCATCGAGGGCCCGCGCGATCGCCTGCTTGTCGGCCACCCCCCAGTCGATGCCCTGCATCTGCTGGCCGTCGCGCAGGGTGCAGTCGTAGATGTGGATGCGCTCGCCGGTCACGAGGCGCGTCTCCAGGTCGTGCCCTGCGGCCCGTCCTCCAGCACGATGCCCTTCGCCAACAGATCGGCGCGGATCGCGTCGGCGGTGGCGAAGTCGCGCGCCTTGCGAGCGGCGAGGCGCTTCGCGATCGCATCCTCAATGGAGGTCGCATCGCTGTCGCCGCGGAACCAGACTTCGGCCGTGCGCGGTAGTATCCCGAGCACGTTGGCGGCGGCGCGCAGATCAGCGCCCGCGCGCGCGTCGCCCCCGACCGCGCGATCCGCCAAGGCATGCATCGCCGCGAGCGCGGCCGGCGTGTTGAGATCGTCCAGCAACGCGGCCAGCACCTCCGCAGGCAGCATCTCGGACGCGTCCGGCTCGCCCGCGTGATCCAGCGCGCGGTAGAATCGATCAAGCTCGCGCCGCGCCTCCGCCAGCGCCGCCTCGGAGTAGTCGAGCGGCATCCGGTAATGCGTCTTCAGCAGCAGCAGCCGAAACGCCTCGCCCGCCCAGTCGCCGTGCCGCAGCACCTCCTCGACCGTGGTGAAGTTGCCGAGGCTCTTCGACATCTTCTCCCCGCCCACCAGCAGCATGCCGTTGTGCATCCAGACGCGCGCGAAGCGCGTGCCCGGGAACGCGCAAACCGACTGCGCGAGCTCGTTCTCGTGGTGCGGGAAGATCAGGTCGAGCCCGCCGCCATGGATGTCGAACTCGGGGCCGAGATGGCGCCACGACATCGCGCTGCACTCGATGTGCCAGCCCGGCCGGCCGCGGCCCCAGGGACTGTCCCAGCCCGGCTGGTCGGGCGCGGAGGGCTTCCACAGCACGAAGTCGGAGGGCGACTTCTTGTAGGGCGCGACCTCGACGCGCGCGCCGGCCTCCATCTCGTCCGGCGTGCGGTTCGAGAGCGCGCCGTAGCGCGGATAGGACGGCACGTTGAACAGCACATGCCCGTCGGCGGCGTAGGCGTGGCCGTTGGCGATCAACCGCTCGATCAGCGTGATCATCTCGGCGATCGTCTCGGTCGCGCGCGGCTCCACATCCGGCGGCAGCGCGCCGAGCGCGGCCATGTCCTCGTGGAACCAGCGCGTCGTGCGCGACGTCACCGCCTCGATCGGCTCGTTGGTCTCGCGCGCGGCCGCGATGATCTTGTCCTCGACATCGGTGATGTTGCGGACATAGGTGACGCGCGGATAGAGCCGGCGCAGCAGCCGCACCAGCACGTCGAACACCACCACGGGGCGCGCGTTGCCGATATGCGCGCGGTCATAGACGGTCGGGCCGCAGACATAGAGGCGCACATGCGCCGGGTCGATCGGCTGGAAGCGTTCCTTCCTCCGCGTCGCGGAGTTGTAGAGCGTGAGATCCGTCATCTGTCCGGTCCATGCGGGGCGGCGCCCCGGGGTATGGGTCAGGCGCGAGGCTTGGTCAAATCGCGCGGGGACAGATCACGGGGCGGCTCCTGCAGCGAGCGTGAGCCGCGAGACTACGCGATCCCGGCCGATCAGGGGAAGCAGGGCGGCCATGTCGGGCCCATGTTCCTCGCCGGTGAGCGCGAGGCGGAGCGGGCGCCAAAGTGCCCTGCCCTTGCGGCCGGTGGCGGCGGCGAGCGCGGCCGCCCAGGCCTTGGCGGTCGTCCCGTCCCACGGCTCGGGCGGCAAGGCGGCGGCGGCCTCGCGCAGGAACGCGCCCTCGCCCTCCAGCGGCGGCGGCACGATCGCGCCGGCGACGACGTCCCACCAGTGCCGCGCTTCGGTGGTGAGGTCGAGATTGCCGCGCACCGCGAGCCAGAACGCCTCGGTCGCACCCGCGGGCAGGCGGTCGCGCACGGCCTCGAACGGGGTTGCGTGCAGCACCTTGCGGTTGAGCGCGAGCAACTGGGCCGGGTCGAACCGCGCCGGGCTGCGGCTGACCCGCCCGAGGTCAAAGCCGGCGGCCAGCATCGCGAGATCGGCCGGGGCGAGGTCGTCTGGCGTGCCGAGCCGCGCGAGATAGGCGGTGATCGCCTCCGGCTCGATCCCGTCCGCCCGCAGCGCACGCAGGCTGAGCGAGCCGATGCGCTTGGAGAGCGGCTCACCCTCGGCGCCGACCAGCAGCGGCAAATGGGCGAGCCGGATCGCGTCCGGATCGGCGCCGAGGGCAGCGATGATGTCGCGCTGCACCCCGGAGTTGGTGATGTGGTCCTCGCCGCGGATGATGTGGGTGATGCCCATCTCCAGGTCGTCCACCACCGAAGCGAAGGTGTAGAGCGGTGTGCCGTCGGCACGGATCAGCACCGGGTCGGAGACCGCCGGCAGCTTCACCGCGCGGCGGCCAAGCACGAGATCGTCCCACGCGGTCTCGCCGTCGGAGAGGCGGAAGCGCCAATAGGGCGGGCGGGCGGAGGCGAAGGCGCGTGCGCGCTGGTCCGCGGTCATGGCCAGCGCGGCGCGGTCGTAGATCGGCGCAAGCCCGCGCTTGAGGCGCTGGCGGCGCTTGGCGTCCAACTCCTCTTCGCTCTCCCAGCAGGGATAGAGCCGACCGGCGTTCTTCAGCCGCTCGGCGGCCGCAGCGTAGGCGGCGAGCCGGTCGCGCTGGCGGAGCGGCCCCTCGTCCCAGGCGAGGCCGAGCCAGCGCAGATCCTCCTCGATCGCGGCCTCGTACTCCGGCTTGCAGCGCGTGGTGTCGGTGTCGTCGAGGCGCAGCACGAAGGCGCCGCCATGCCGTCGAACGAACAGCCAATTCGCGATCGCGACGCGCGCGTTGCCGACATGCAGATAGCCGGTGGGCGAGGGAGCGAAGCGGACGCGGATCGGGTCGCGCCCGGGGTCACGCATCGTCGTCGTCTTCGTCGGGCTCGTCGCGCCGCGGATCGAGCCCGCGCCAGTCACGCTCGATGCTGCCCGACGGCGCCGGGTTGCGCGCGAAGAACCCGAGCTCCGCCGCGCTCGACCAGCCCTGCCCGCCCGCCTCCAGCACCTCGGCATCCTCGCCGAACGCATGCCAGTCGCCCGCCACTTCCTCGGGCGTCGCATCGGGCACGCGGCAGCGCTCGACACTGTCGCGCACATAGGCGCGCGCGAAGGCATTGGCGTGCATCAGGCTCTCGAAGCCGCGCACATCCTCGACCGCCTCGTCCTCTGTCTCCGCCGAATGGTCGCGGATGCGGACCACCCAGCCGCCCTCCGGCGCAAACAGATCGCCGATCATGAGACGAGCGCCGTGAAGCCGTTGGTGATCGGGTAGCGCCGGTCACGGCCGAAGGCGCGCGGCGAGATCTTCACGCCCGGCGGTGCCTGACGGCGCTTGTACTCGGCGCGATCCAGCATCTTCCAGACGCGCAGCACGGTGGCCCGGTCATGCCCCTTCGCCACCAGCGCATCCACGCTCTGTTCGCCCTCGACCAGACCTTCCAGGATCGTATCGAGCAGGTCGTAGGGGGGCAGGCTGTCCTGGTCGGTCTGGTTCGGCTTCAGCTCGGCCGAGGGCGGCTTGGTGATCACCCGCTCCGGCATCACGGGCCCCTTAGGCCCCTTTGCCCCGCGCGGATGGTTCTCGTTGCGCCAGCGGGAGAGCGCGAACACGGTGGTCTTGTAGACATCCTTCAGCACCGAGAACCCGCCGCACATGTCGCCGTACAGCGTCGCGTAGCCGACCGACATCTCGCTCTTGTTGCCGGTCGTCAGCACCATGTCGCCGAACTTGTTGGAGAGCGCCATCAGGATCAGCCCGCGCGCGCGCGACTGGATGTTCTCCTCGGTGATGTCCGGCGCGCGGTTGCCGAACACGGGCGAGAGCACCTGGTGGAACGCCTCCATCGCCGGCGTGATCGGGATGGTGTCGTAGCGGATTCCGAGCAGCCGCGCGCAGGCCTCGGCATCCTCGAGGCTGTCGCGGCTGGTATAGGGCGAAGGCAGCATCACCGCGCGCACGCGCTCCGACCCCAGCGCATCGACCGCCACCGCGGCCGAGACCGCACTGTCGATCCCGCCGGAGAGACCCAGCACCACGCCCGGGAAGCCGTTCTTGTTCACGTAGTCGGCAAGCCCCAGCGTCATGGCACGCCAGATGCTCTCCTCGCGGCTGTCCTCGGCCGCGATCGGACCCGGCGCGCAGACCAGACGGTCGCCATCGCGCGTCCACTCGGTCAGCGCGATGTCTTCATTGAACTCGGGCAGGCGCGCCGCAACCGACCGGTCCGGGTTCAGCACGAACGAGGCGCCATCGAACACGAGCTCGTCCTGCCCACCCACCTGGTTGAGAAAGATGAAGCCAAGCCCGTTCTCGACCACCCGCGCGACCGCAAGCCCGATGCGGCGGTCATGCTTGCCGGCCTCGTAGGGGCTGCCATTGATCGAGAGCAGCACCTCGGCGCCGCTCTCGGCCAGCGTCTCGGACACGTCGGGCAGCCACCAGTCCTCGCACACCATCAGCCCGAGGCGGAAGCCGCGGAACGACACCGGACCGGGTGCCGGCCCGGCGACGAAATGCCGCTTGTCGTCGAACACGCCATAGTTCGGCAGCTCGTGCTTGGCGCGCACGGCTGCGATCGCTCCCCCGTCGAGCAGATAGGCGGCGTTGTGCAGCTTGCCGTCGTTCACCCACGGCCCGCCGATCACCATGCCGGGCCCGCCGTCCCCGGTCGCCGCGGCCAGCCGCTCGATCCCCTCACGGCACGCCGCGATGAAGGCGGGCTTCATCACGAGATCCTCCGGCGGATAGCCGGCGATCGACAGCTCCGGCGTCAGTACAAGGTCCGCGCCCAGCGCTGCCGCCCGGTTGCGTGCATCGAGAATCCGGGCGGCGTTCGCCTTCAGTGCGCCCTCGTGCAGGTTCAGCTGCGCGAGCGCGATGCGAAGCCTGTCGGTCATGGCCGGCACGCTATGGTCGGGCCAGGGGCACGTCAACGCGACCGCGGAGCACACCGAGCGCCATGCCCGCCGTCACGACCAGGACGCCGACGAGTGCGCCGAGCCCGAGCGGTTCGTCGAGCACCGGCCAGGCCACCAATGCCGCCAGCGCCGGCACCACAACCGTGAACAGCGACACGGTGGTCGAGCCGAGCGCCACCAGGGCCCGCGTGTAGAGCAGCGAGGCCAGCACCATCGCCACCACACCCTGAACGAAGCCCTGGAATAGGACCTCCTGCCAGGGCGCCTCGGCGATCGCCGAGGGGAGCGCGAGCCACCAGACCGGCAGGTACAGCGGCGCGGCTCCGAGCGTGACCGCCGCAGTCGCCTGAAGCGCCGAAACGCGCCAGCGCTGCACCAGGACGATGAACACCGCGTAGCTCGACGTCGCGATGACGAACAGGATGTCGCCGCGCCAGGCGCCCGGTGTGGCGAAGAACTCAGAGCCGGCGAGCAGCGCGATTCCGGCGGCAACCACCATCAGCGAGAGCACCCGCCGGGAGGTCGGCGCCTCCCCAAGCCAGGCCCAGGCGAGCACGGCGGTGACGAAGGGCAGCGCCCCCGGCAGCAGCACGGCCGCATGCGCCGCGGGGGCAAGTGCGAACGCATTGTACGCAAACAGCGCGAAGCCGAGGCCCGCGGTCGCGCCCATCACCAGGATCCGTTGCGGTGGAATGTCGCGCAGCACCCCGCGCAGCATCGGCGGCAGCAGCACGACCAGCGCGACGCCGAAGCGCAGCGCGGCAAGATCCCACGGCGTCAGCACGCCGCGCGCGCCAGCGCGGCTCGCCAGGATGAAGCCGGTCCAGACGAACAGGATGGCGACGGCGCAGGCGAAGCCGATGCGTCGCTCCACGGCCGGATCACGCGATGCGCCGAGCACGGCCGCGATCACGGGCACGCAGCGCCGGTCTTGCGGAACAGGAACTCCCGCCCGACCTTCACGCGCGGCGAGCCGCCATAGGCGATCACATCGGAGGTGGCGTAGGTCTCGCTCCAGGCCTCGGGCAGGTACGAGCCGGTGCCGACGACATCCAGTGGCGCCCTGGCGTCCGCCATCACCCGGCACTTCTCGACCGAGAACCCCGACGAGCCGACGATGCGTACGCGCGGGCAGCCCGCCTCGTCCAGCGCCTCGCGCATGCGCCAGATCGCGGCGGCCGAGACCCCCGTGCCGACCAGCCATTTCAGTTCTGTCTCGCTGCGGTAGCGGCGGATCGCGTGCGGCGCGTGGCGTTCCAGGACCGCGTAGGACGAGGGCGGATCGAGCCCCTCCATGAACCGCCCGCCATGGGTGTCGAGCCGGACCGCGAGCCGGCCGGCCGCCGCGAGATCGGGGAAGCGGCGTGCGACAGCGATCGAGTCGGTCACCTCATGCCCGAAATAATCGACCAGCACCGTCAGATCCTCGTCGGGGAATGTCTCGCGAAACATCTCGGCGGCCCGCACGGTCGATCCGGCGTAGCCGATCAATGCGTGCGGCATGGTACCACGGCCACGATCCAAACCGAACCAATGCGCGGTGGCGTCCGTCGCATTGCCGACGAAGCCCTTCGCACCCTGCGCCTGCGCGGCGCGCGAGCCCACCCCGGCGGCATAGGCCATCATCTCCGCCATCTCGGTCCCGGCACAGTGGCGCGCGTCCATCGCAAGAAAGGCCGCCTGTGGCAGTTCCAGGCACATCGCCCAGGCGTTCCAGGCTGCCACGCAAGGCGGACCAAGCTTCTGCAGGTAGAGCGTCTCGAGTTCCGCCAGCGCCGCGAACGAGCCCGAGATGTAGAGGATGGGATCGCCCGCGCCGACCGCCGCCCCCTCCTGGTGCATCACTTCGATCGTGATGTCGGCGCCACGCACCGCCCGCAGCCACTCGATCGCGAAGCGCGGCGCCGAGATCACCGGCCGGCGCATGAACACCGCGTAGGTGACCTCGACATCGCCGAACCGTTCGACGATCGCGCGCGTCCGGCTGAAATAGCTGTCGGTGCGGCGCGCGATCTCCTCCGGCGGCGGCGAGGGCGAACCGGCCACGACGCGACGCGCGCTACTGCGCGGCGACGCGTCGCTGCTCGGCCGGCTGGCGCCGCGCTTTCAGTTCGGCCGCCACCAGGAAGGCGAGCTCCAGCGACTGTTCCGCATTCAGCCGAGGGTCGCAGAAGGTATGGTAGCGTGAGCCGAGCGAGGCTTCCGTGACCGCGCGCGAGCCGCCCAGGCACTCCGTCACGTCCTGCCCGGTCATCTCCACATGCACGCCGCCGGCCCAAGTGCCCTCGGCCTCGTGCACGTCGAAGAACCGCGTCACCTCGGCGAGGATCGCGTCGAAGCTGCGCGTCTTGTAGTCGTTCGCCGCCTTCACCGTGTTGCCGTGCATCGGGTCGGTCAGCCAGACGACCTTGCGCCCCTCGCGCTTCACCGCGCGCACCAGCGGGGCGAGCTTGGTCTCCACCTTGTCCGCCCCCATGCGCGCGATCAGGGTGATCCGCCCGGCCTCGTTCGACGGATTGAGCGCGTCGATCAGGCGGAGCAGGTCGTCAGGGTCCAGGCTCGGCCCGCACTTGAGCCCGAGTGGGTTCTTCACCCCGCGCAGGAACTCGACATGCGCGTGGTCGTGCTGGCGCGTGCGGTCGCCGATCCAGAGCAGATGCGCCGAGGTGCAGTACCAGTCGCCCGAGGTCGAATCGACCCGCGTCATCGCCTGCTCGAACGGCAGCAGCAGCGCCTCGTGCGAGATGTAGAAGTCGGTCTCGCGGATCTGCGGTGTGGTCTCGCTGGTCAGCCCGCAGGCCGCCATGAACGACAGCGTCTGGTCGAGCCGGTCGGCAAGGTCGCGGTAGCGCTCCGCCGCCGGGCTGCGCTCGACGAAGCCGAGGTTCCAGCGATGCACCTCGTGCAGGTCGGCATAGCCGCCCTGGGCGAACGCGCGCAGCAGGTTCAGCGTCGAGGCGGCGTGGAAGTAGCCGCGCTCCATCCGCGTCGGGTCGGCCGTGCGCGCCGCGGGCGTGAACTCGGGGCCGTTGATGTTGTCGCCGCGGTAGGACGGCAGCGTCACCCCATCCAGCGTTTCGGTGTCCGAGCTGCGCGGCTTGGCGAACTGCCCGGCCATGCGCCCGAGCTTCACCACGGGCACCTGGCCGCCATAGGTCAGCACCACCGCCATCTGCAGCAGCACGCGGAAGCTGTCGCGGATGATGTTCGCGTTCAGGTCGTTGAAGCTCTCGGCGCAGTCGCCCCCCTGGAGCACGAAGGCGCGGCCGTCCGATGCGGCGGCCAGCGCCGCCTTGAGCCGGCGTGCCTCGCCTGCAAACACGAGCGGGGGAAATCGCCGCACCCGCTCCTCGACCGCGGCCAAAGCTGCCTGGTCCGGATAGACCGGCATCTGCTTGATTGGCTTGGCCCTCCAGGAATCGGGGGCCCAGGACGGGGACATGGCGGGTTCCTCGATCGTCTTCATTGCAGTGCGGCGCAGTTTCCCACAGCCGGGGCGGGCGCGCTACTCCGCCGCCTCGGCCAAAGGATCGGGCCGCTTCTGGCGCATGGTGACGAACTCCTCCGCGGCCGAGGGGTGCACGCCGATCGTCCGGTCGAAGTCCTGCTTGGTCGCCCCCATAACCAGGGCGATGGCAATGCCTTGGATGATCTCCGGCGCGTCCTCGCCCAGCATGTGCGCCCCCAGCACGCGTTGGCTCTGCCGGTCGACCACCAGCTTCATCAGGGTCTTGCGGTCACGGCCCGAGATCGTGTGGCGCAGCGGCCGGAACCGCGCGAGGTAGACATCCACGGGCCCGCGCTGCGCCGCTTGCTCCTCCGACAGCCCCACTGTGCCGATCGGCGGGAGGGTGAAGATCCCCGTCGGCACGTTGTCCAGGCTGACCGTCCGCGGCCGGCCGCCGAACAGTGTATCGGCCAGCGCATGGCCCTGGGCGGTCGCCACTGGGGTCAGGTTCAGCCGGTCGGTCACGTCCCCGAGCGCATAGATGCGCGGCACCGACGTGCGGCCGGTTTCGTCCACCGCGACCGCGCCGCCCCCGGTCAGACGCACGCCCGCGTCCTCCAGCCCCAGCCCGGCGATGTTCGGCTTGCGCCCGACCGCGGCGAACACCGCATCGGCCTCGATCATCCGCCCGTCGGTGGTGTGGACGATGAACCCGTCCTGCGCCTTCTCGACCCGCACCGCGTCGCAGTCGAAGCGCAGATCGATGCCGGCGGCACGCATCTCCTCCGCCAGCGCCTCGCGGATGTCGTCGTCGAAGCCGCGCAGGAACAGCCGGCCGCGATAGAGCTGATGCACCTTGGCACCGAGGCCGTGCAGGATGCCGGCGAATTCGCAGGCGATGTAGCCGCCGCCGAGCAGCACCGCCCGATCGGGCCGCTTCGGCAAGGTGAACAGGTCGTCGCTGATCAGGCAGTGCTCGGCGCCCGGGAAGCCCGGCCGCACCGGCACCCCGCCGGTGGCGATGACGATGTGCTTCGCCGTGACCCGCTTGCCGTCCACCTCGACCGTGTGCGCGTCCACCAAGCGAGCGCGCGCCTCGAACACGGCTGCGCCCGCGCCCTCCAGCAGCTTGCGGTAGATGCCGGACAGCCGCGCGACCTCGGCGTTGCGACGCGCGGCGAAGGCTGCCCAGTCATGGCCGTGCACCGCGATGTCCCAGCCGAAACCGCGCGCATCCTGAGCCCAGGCCCCGTACTCGGCCGCCTGCACCATCAGCTTCTTCGGCACGCAGCCGACATTGACGCAGGTGCCGCCCCAGAACCGGGACTCGGCGACCGCCACCCGCGCACCGTGGCCGGCCGAGATGCGGCCGCAGCGTACGCCTGCACTGCCGCCGCCGATCACGAACAGGTCGAAATCCATCATCATCTCCAACCAGTGGGGGGACGACGGTCGTCCCGCCACACCCCCCTCCGCCTCCACCGCATCCGCGGGAGGCAACGGGTCGGCCCCGCTATAGGAGCCCTCCCTGCTCCGGCGCAACCGCCTCGCCGGAGAGCGGCTCGAACGCCCCGACGCCCGCCGCAGCCAGCGCCGCGGCGATCGCGTCGAACTCAGCCGGCGGACGCGTCGCATCCCCCGTATCGCCCCGCGGCACAAAGATCACCGTCTCGTAGCGCGCCCGCGTCAGCAGCACCCGATAGGTGTTGCGGATGAAGCCGTAGTCCTTCTCCGCCCGATGCCATTTGGTCCCGGCGAAGTGGCGTGCGCGCCAGCCGCCTCGCCCGTCGGGAAGGAAATCGTTACCCCAGGCGAGCCCCACCACGTCCAGCTCCAGCCCCTGACACGCATACTCGGTCGCGCAGACCTCCAAGGCATCCGAGCCGCGCACGTCCGGCCAGCGGTTCAGGAACCACTCCGCGACCTCGTCGCCACCGACCTCCGGCCCAAGCCCGTCCGCCCGCAGGCGCTTCGCCACCGACGACCGCACCAGCCCCGCCCGACGCTCGCCGCGCGCCAACGCCCGCAGTGCCGTGCGCATCGCGCTGGGATCGCGCGTGAGCAGGAACGGCACCCCGCCGGCACCCTCGGCAATCGCCCGCGCCTCGGCGATCCGCCCCTCCAGCAGCGCATCCACCCACGCCGCAGCCGCGGTCTCGCGCACGCTGCGGATCGGCACCGTCAGATCGAGTGCAGGATCGATCGCCAGCCACGACGGCACCCCCACCGTCAGGCGCTGCACCGGATCGACCGTCTCGATCGCCCGCGGCGCCGCTACCGCGCGCCAGTCCCCGCGCGCCGCGATCACCTGCCCCCACTCCGCCAGCCCCGCCTCGCCGGTGTTGATCTCCTGCCCGTTGCCGATCAGCGCCACCACCACCGCCCAGCCAGGCCGCCGCGCCATGATCTCCAGCGTGTGCGCGGGCTCGCTCATGGTCAGCCGGCCGGGGCGCCGCTGCGTGCCAGCACGCGCCTTCGCCTCGTCCCAGGCACGCTGTGCCTCGTCGAACACGATCAGCCGCTCGGGCGGATGACGCGCAGGGTCCGCCGCGTTGTCCTCCAGAAACCGATGCACGTTCTGCAACGCCGCACGCACCCGCCGGCGCGCCTCCGCCGCACCGCACGCACGCCGCGCGACGGCATCCCGCGCCAACGCCTCGCGCAGAACCGTCACCAGCGGCGTATTGCCGGTCAGGAACGCCGCGCCCTCCTGCCGCGCGGAGCCGAACACCGTGTTGAGCCCGCACAGCGTCTTGCCCGCACCCGGAATGCCGGTGACGAACACGACCGTGCGCGCACCGTCGCGCTTCGCTTCCACCACCGCACGGTCGATCGCCGCCGTGGTGCGGCTGAGGTTGGCGACATCCGCCCGTGCAGCCGCGATCTCGGCGACACCGTTGCGCGCATAGAGCATCGTCGCCGCCTCGATGATCGTCGGCACCGGGCGATAGGGCGCATCGAGCCATGCGGCGCCGTCGAGCGGCGCGGGAGGCTGAGGAAGAGCCTCGTGAATCCAGTCGGTGAGTCGACCAAGATCGCCAGGCGCACAAAGAAGCGGCTCCGCGGGCTGTTTCCAGATCAGCGGTGGTTGTTGGGGCGGAACGGCATCGCCTCGGGCAGCAACGACAATGGGCACGATCGGATGGTCACGGCTGCCGGCGTGGAAGTCGCGCAGGTCGAGCGCATAGTCCTCCACCTGCGCCAGCGCCGCCGGCGACGCATCGCCGGTCTTGAACTCCAGCACCAGGATCGCGCGATCGGTCAGCAGCACCACATCGATCCGCTTCTCCAGCCGGACGAGGTCGTATTCCAGCGCCACCGTCCAGTCCGGCCGCACCGCCGCGCGCAATGCGACGATTTCCGCATGCCACGCCGCTTCCTGCTCCGCTGTCGCGGACAACCCATGCACCGCCTGGGCCGAGGCCAAGCGACCCACCGTGTCGGCGATGTCGCGCGACAGCAACTCGGCGCCGGAACAGGCGAACCAGGCTCTCATGAATCGCGCGGGGGCGAAGGGCCATTGGCCCTTCCCCCCGCACCCCCAATCCCGGGAAGGCGTCGCTCCCGTTGGTCGCGACGCAGACGCCCGCTCGCACCGGGCCACGTCGCCAACAGGATCGAGCCCAGCATCAGCACGAACCCCGCCCCATGCACCGACGTGAAGGACTCGCCCAGGACAAGCACCGCCAGCACCGCCGCCGTCGCCGGCAGGAACGCACTGAACACGCCCGCGACACTCGCCGACGCACGCCGCAACCCGCCATACCAGAGCAACAGGCACAGCACGCTCGCCGTCAGGCTGTGGAACACCAACAGCCCCGCGTTGAAGGCACTCGCGGCCCCAGACGCGAGCCATGGCAGCGATACCAGCGCGAACGGCAGCAACTGCCCCGCACTGAAGACCTGCATCCAGAATGCCGCCGTGATCACCCCGACGCGGCCCGCATTGCGCTTCGCCAGCAGCACATACACCGCCTCACCGATCACACCGGCGAACACCAGCGCATTGCCGAGCAGCGACCCCTCACCGCCCCCGCCCGCCCGCACCGCGTTGATCGCCGCCATGCCCACACCCGCGAGCGCCGCCGCCGCCCAGCCGCGCCCGCCCAGCCGCTCGCGCAGCCACACCGCCGATCCCACCGCCACCACGGCAGGCAGGGTCGCCAGCACCAGCCCGCCCTCCAGCGCCGAGGTGAATCGGAGCCCGGCCAGCAGCCCGGCGTTGTAGAGCGCCGTGCCAAACGCCGCCTGCCAGAACAGGTTGCTCATCACCGCCCGCGACGGTAGCGCCGCCGGTCGCTCGATCAGCCGCATCAGCGGCCACAGCACCACGCAGGCGAGCAGGCAGCGCAGGCACGCGATCAGCGGAATCGGCAGCGCCTCGGCGAGCAGTTTCGCCACCGGCACATTGGCGCCGACCAGCATCATCGACGAGGCGAGCATGAGATAGGCGAGGAGCATCGGGCGCCGACCCTCGCCCGCCCCGGCGCCGGGATCAATCCTGCGCCGCAACCTCGCGGTAGGGGCTCGCCTCCTCGGCGATCGCCTCGATCTGACGCAGCACCGCCGGGCGTTCGCGCGCGAGGAACGCCTCGACCGCCTCGCGCAGCCCCTCATGCGCGATCCAGTGTGCGGAGTGGGTCGGCACCGGCAGATAGCCGCGGCTCACCTTGTGCTGGCCCTGCGCGCCGGCCTCGACGCGCGCCACGCCGTGTTCGATCGCGAACGCGATCGCCTGGTAGTAGCAGAGCTCGAAATGCAGGAACGGCACCTCGCGCGCCGCCCCCCAGTTGCGGCCATAGAGCGCATCGCGGCCGAGCAGGTTGAGCGCGCCAGCGACCGGCGTGCCGTCGGGCTCCTCCGCCCACATCAGCACCACCCGCTCGCCGAGCCGTTCGCCGAGCAGCGGCCAGAACCGGCGCGTCAGGTAGGCCTGGCCCCAGCGCTTGTCGACCGTTGCGAGGTAGAACCGGTGGAACGCGTCCCAGTGCCGTGCGGTGATCTCGGCGCCGCGCAGCGGGCGGATGCGGAGCCCCTCGGCGGCGCGGGCGCGCTCCTTGCGGATGAGCTTCCGCTTGCGGCTGGCGAGCGTGCCGAGGAAGTCGTCGAAGCTCGCATAGCCGGCGTTCGACCAGTGGAACTGCATGCCGAGCCTTGGCAGGAACCTTTGCGCGGCGAGAGCCTCCTGCTCCGCACGTGAGCAAAACGTGACGTGCACCGAGGAGACGCCGAGGTCCTCGCCGGCCCGGATGAGCGCGGCGACAAGCGCGTCGCGGTGGGCGGCCGTGCGAGCGAGCAGCCGCGGGCCGGGCACGGGGCTGAACGGCACCGCGCATTGCAGTTTCGGGTAGTAGCTGCCGCCGGCGCGTTCGAATGCGTCGGCCCAGCCATGGTCGAACACGTACTCGCCGTAGGAATGTGACTTCGCGTAGAGCGGTGCCACGCCCACGATCGCGCCGGCGGCGTCGCGCAGCACGGCATGCTGCGGAAGCCAGCCGGTGCGCGCCGAGGCCGAGCCGCTCTCCTCCAGCGCCGAGAGGAACGCGTGGGAGACGAACGGATTGTCGTCACCGGCGCAGGCATCCCACTCGTCAGCGGCGATGTCGGCGATCCGCGGGTGGAGGGAGAGCGAAAACATCAGCAGAAGAATTGGGGGAGCCTGAGGCTCCCCCAAGCCCCCTCCATCTGGGCGTCGCTCCCGTTGGTCGCGACGCGGGACTCGGTCATCGGGATGGGGGGTGCGGGGGGAAGGGCCAATGGCCCTTCACCCAGCCAAAACAAACATCCCCTCAACCTCCGTCGCCGCATCCCCCGGCAGGCACGGCACGCCGATGGTCGTGCGCGCATGCCGCCCGGCATCTCCGAACACCGCCACGCACAGGTCCGACGCACCGTTCATCACCTGCGCCTGCTGCGTGAACTCGGGCGGGCAGGAGATGAACCCACCGAGCCGCACGGCGTGCTTCACCCGGTCCAGGTCCCCGTCGCACGCGGCCTTGAGCTGCGCCAGCACGTTGATGAAGCAGATTCGGCAGCTCTCCTGGCCCTGCTCCACCGTCACCGTGGCGCCGACTTTGCCGGTGACGGCGATCTTGCCGTCCTTCAGCGGCACCTGTCCCGAGACCACGACCAGGCTGCCGGCGATCACGAACGGCACGTAGTTCGCCATCGGCGCGGCCGCCTCCGGCAGCACGATGCCGAGTTCCTTCAGGCGCGCCTCGATCCTTCC